>NZ_JBEAKW010000005.1:0-300746 GCF_040065795.1 Klebsiella sp. JB_Kp004
AGTCGATGACGGCAGATTTACAGTCTGCTCCCTTTGGCCGCTCGGGAACCCCACCACGGGGTAATGCTTAGTACTGGCCTGCTTCCTTCTCGGGAAGCGGGGCGCATCATACCAAATGATGCGCCCCTGTAAAGCATTCCTTTGACAAAAATAAACTGGTTGCCTGATTTTTACCCGTAACGCCGGAAAGCTAACCAATTCATTTCTCAGTCGATTAAAGAATAATCGTCCGGTTACCGTAGACGAAGACGCGCTGCGCCAGGACCTGATACAGCGCCCGGCTCAATACGTTTTTTTCGACATCGCGCCCGGCACGCATCATATCTTCTGCGGTATAAGTATGATCGACGTGAATGACGTCCTGCATAATGATGGGACCTTCGTCCAGGTTATCATTCACGTAGTGGGCGGTGGCGCCGATGATCTTCACGCCGCGCTCATAGGCCTGATGATACGGACGCGCGCCGATAAACGCCGGCAGGAACGAGTGGTGAATATTAATGATCTTGTTCGGGAAACGAGCGACAAATTCCGGCGTAAGAACGCGCATATACTTGGCCAGCACCACGTAATCCGGTTCATGGGCGGCAATCGCGTCGCCCATCTGCTTGTCGTGCTCTTCGCGGCTCAGCCCTTCATGGCTGACCAGTTCAAACGGGATGCCAAAACGTTCCACCAGCGGGCGCAGGGTGTCATGGTTGCCAATAACCGCGGCAATGTCGACATCCAGCCCGCCGTAGTTGGCTTTCATCAGCAGATCGCCGAGGCAGTGCGCCTCTTTCGTCACCAGAATCACTACCCGGCGGCGGCCTGCCGGATTGAGTTCACGAATCGAGCCTTCCGGCAGGGCGCTGTCCAGATCGGCCAGCAGAATAGCGTCGTTGAAGATGCCTTCCAGTTCGGTGCGCATAAAGAAACGACCGGTACGGTGGTCAACAAATTCGTTGTTCTGCACAATGTTAAGTTCGTGCTTGTAGCAGATATTGGTGATACGCGCGATGAGGCCTTTCTGATCAGGGCAAATAGTGCGTAGTACTTTACGTTGTAATGAATGCATCGCGAGGAAAATCCTGTAGTGTTTGCAAGCGCTGCGGTAGCGTTACTGGCCGCAGCATTTTTTAAATTTGTTACCTGAACCGCAAGGGCAGGGGTCGTTACGGCCAATCAGCGGCCGTGTCCCGTCGATATAGTACCACTGTCCATTTTCTTTTAAGAATCTGGAACGTTCAATAATGGCGCCCGGGCGGTTATTGTCATTAAAGCGGGCGATAAAGCTGACAAAGCCTTCATTGGCGGCTCGTCCATCATCGCTGGCGAACAGGGTTAAGCCCAGCCATTCGGTGTGGGCAAAGCCTTTCTCCAGTTCGGCGCGAAACTGCTGCGCCTGACAGGACGGATGCCAGGTTTTGATCAGATAGTCGGCATCTTTCGTGACGAACGCGCTGTAACGGGAGCGCATAAGCTGTGACGGGCCTGGCGCAAGCTCAGCGCCGGACAGATATCGCTGGCAACATGAGCTATACTCCAGTGCGCTGCCACAGGGGCATAATTGCGACAAAACTGCCTCCATGGAAGAAAGAGTAACGGCGCTTCTACGCCAAAGGGCTTTATGTTAACTGAGCCGTGACAATGTTGCCACGCTCAGAGTGGAAGGATAGTTATCAGTACTAATGAGAAAGCTTAAAATTGGTCTGGCGTTAGGTGCGGGCGCCGCCCGCGGATGGTCGCACATTGGCGTCATCAACGCCCTCCAGCAGGCCGGCATTGAGATTGATATCGTGGCCGGTTGCTCTATCGGTTCGCTGGTAGGGGCGGCGTATGCCTGTAACCGACTCCCGGCCCTTGAGTCCTGGGTCTGCTCTTTCAGTAACTGGGACGTTTTGAAACTGATGGACCTCTCCTGGCGCCGCGGTGGACTACTGCGGGGTGAAAAGGTGTTCAATCATTATCGCCGCATCATGCCCGTGACCGATATCGAACACTGCGAGCGGCGATTTGCCGCCGTCGCGACAAATTTAAGCACTGGCCGGGAGCTGTGGTTTACCGAAGGCGATCTGCACTTAGCGATTCGAGCCTCCTGCAGTATGCCGGGGTTAATGTCGCCGGTCAGGCATAACGGTTACTGGCTGGTCGATGGCGCGGTGGTCAATCCGGTTCCCGTATCGCTTACGCGGGCAATGGGGGCGGATATCGTGATTGCCGTGGATTTGCAACATGATGCCCACCTTATGCAGCAGGATTTATTCTCCCTCGAAACGCCGCGGCGGGAAGCCGAAGCGAAGGAGGGGCCATGGCATACTCGTCTGCGCGCACGCTTGACGCAAATGAGTTCCCGCCGTACGGCCGTGACGCCGACGGCGATGGAGATCATGACCACCTCTATCCAGGTCCTGGAGAACCGTCTTAAACGCAATCGTATGGCGGGTGACCCGCCGGATATCCTGTTGCAACCGTACTGTCCGCAAGTCTCGACGCTTGATTTCCATCGCGCCGGCGAGGCGATTACCGCAGGGCAGTTGGCGGTAGAAAAGAAAATGGATGAATTATTACCCTTAGTGCGTACCGCGATTTAACGCACGAGTACCTGACTTAAGCAAATTCTGACAGGCGATAGTGAGAATAGCGTGCCACTATTGAATTATCGTCAGCCAGGGGAGATATCATGACGCAGCCATTGGCGGGAAAACAGATTCTGATAGTTGAAGACGAACCCGTTTTCCGCTCACTCTTGCATGGATGGCTGACCTCGCTGGGAGCAACAACCTTCCAGGCGGAAGATGGCAAGGATGCCCTGCATAAAATGACGGAGGTGCATCCGGACCTGATGATTTGCGACATTTCGATGCCGAGAATGAACGGTCTGGAGCTGGTGGAAACGTTGCGTAATCGCGGCGAGCAGCTACCGATCCTGATGATTTCCGCTACCGAAAACATGGCCGATATAGCCAAAGCGTTGCGGCTTGGCGTTCAGGACGTGTTGTTAAAGCCAGTAAAAGATTTCGATCGCCTGCGCGAAACCGTTTATGCCTGCCTCTATCCTGCGATGTTCAGTTCACGGGTGGAAGAGGAAGAGCGATTATTTGAGGACTGGGACGCGCTGGTCAGTAATCCCACTGCGGCTTCACGATTACTGCAGGAATTACAGCCGCCGGTGCAACAGGAAATGTCGCACTGCCGCATTCATTATCGCCAGCTGGTGTCGGCGGATAAACCCGGTCTGGTACTTGATATCGCGCCGCTCTCAGACAATGATTTGGCCTTCTATTGTCTGGATGTCACACGGGCAGGAGATAATGGCGTCCTGGCCGCTTTATTATTGCGCGCGTTGTTCAATGGCTTGCTACAGGAGCAGCTGGCGCATCAGGGACAGCGGCTACCAGAAATGGGGAGTCTGCTAAAACAGGTGAATCAGCTCCTGCGTCAGGCAAACCTTCCCGGCCAGTTTCCTTTGTTAGTGGGGTATTACCACAGCGGACTGAAAAATTTAATTCTGGTGTCGGCGGGACTTAATGGCACGCTGAATACCGGTGAGCATCAAATTCAGATTAGCAATGGCGTTCCTTTGGGCACCCTGGGTGATGCTTACCTTAATCAAATTAGTCAACGCTGTACCTCATGGCAGTGCCAAATTTGGGGGGCGGGAGGCCGTTTACGCTTAATGTTGTCTGCGGAGTGAGCAATTGCGTTTATATCTAAGCAGACGGGATTACCCGTTGTCCTTTAGCGGTGGTAACATCGAGCAGTTTTATGCGTAAAAGTCCTAATTCGAGGCTATCGGAAGCTTTTCAGACCAGTGAATACGCGGTTGACTGATATACTCGACACGTTATTTGTAACGAGAAGTTTAAAAAACAAACAGTCCAGGAGATTTCAATGGCTGCCCTTAATTCTAAAGTCAGAAAAGCGGTTATCCCGGTTGCGGGATTAGGCACCAGGATGCTGCCGGCCACCAAAGCGATTCCAAAAGAAATGCTGCCGCTGGTAGATAAGCCGTTAATTCAGTACGTTGTTAATGAATGTATCGCTGCAGGAATTACTGAAATTGTTCTGGTAACGCACTCGTCCAAAAACTCTATCGAAAACCATTTCGATACCAGTTTTGAGCTGGAAGCGATGCTGGAAAAACGTGTGAAACGCCAGCTGCTGGAAGAAGTACAGTCTATTTGTCCGCCGCACGTAACCATTATGCAAGTTCGTCAGGGCCTGGCAAAAGGTCTGGGACACGCGGTGCTTTGCGCCCATCCGGTGGTGGGTGATGAGCCGGTCGCAGTTATTCTGCCAGACGTTATTCTGGATGAATATGAATCCGATCTGAGCCGCGATAACCTCGCAGAGATGATCTCTCGTTTCGATGAGACCGGCGCCAGCCAGATTATGGTTGAGCCTGTCGACGACGTGACCGCTTACGGTGTCGTTGACTGCAAAGGTGAATCTCTCAAGCCGGGAGAAAGCGTGCCGATGGTAGGCGTGGTCGAGAAGCCAAAAGCTGACGTCGCCCCGTCCAACCTGGCGGTGGTGGGGCGCTATGTCCTCAGCGCCGATATCTGGCCGCTGCTGGCGAAGACTCCTCCGGGTGCCGGTGATGAAATTCAGCTGACTGACGCGATTGATATGCTGATCGAAAAAGAGACGGTCGAAGCTTATCATATGAAAGGCAAGAGCCATGACTGCGGTAATAAGCTTGGCTACATGCAGGCGTTCGTCGAATATGGTATTCGCCACAAAACGCTGGGTGACGATTTTAAAGCCTGGCTGGAAACCGCGGTTGCTAAGTAATCTGCAGCGCTGCTGAAAGCACAAAACCGGGAGTCGCAGATGCGCTCCCGGTTTTTTATATCGGCCCCTGGGGGCAAAAAAAATCCCGCCGCAGCGGGATTTTTTATATCGTAACAACGGAGATTAGATCAGGAAATCGTCCAGTGATTTACCTTGCTCATCCATTGCTTTTTTGATCACCGCCGGGGTACGGCCCTGGCCGGTCCAGGTTTTGGTTTCGCCGTTTTCGTCGACATAGCTGTATTTAGCCGGACGTGCAGCACGCTTGGTTTTGGTACCGGCTTTAACGGCTGCCATGGTGCTCAGCAGTTCATTCGGATCAATACCGTCAGCGATCAGCATTTCACGATATTGCTGCAGCTTACGCGTACGCTCTTCAATTTCTGCCGCGGCGGCGTTTTCTTCTTCACGGCGCTCGTTAACAACGACTTCTAATTTTTCCAGCATTTCTTCGAGCGTTTCCAGGGTGCATTCTCTTGCCTGCGCACGAAGAGTACGGATGTTGTTCAAAATTTTAAGTGCTTCGCTCATTGTAGTAATCTCAAACTTATATTGTGGGGTGGTTTGTTGAACTAATAATAGAGCGATAAAATGCGTTGTGCAATAGGGGGGAATGTAAGGAATTCAAAATTACTGGTTATTTGTCGCGAGAATTAATTAATTTAAGTTAAAATTCCCGTGCCGCTTCACATCTTTCATCCTTATAGCGATGAGCAGAAGGTAAGCTAAAACACTGAGACGGTATGCTTTTTCTGAGGTTCGGTGAGAAAAATTATCCTTTACATGGGTAAATAACCCTTGTCAGTATTAGCGCATTTTTGGTTATGAGGCTTAATATAAAACAACGCGCGGCGCCGCTTATAGCCCCATAGGTAACCGCCCTATAAGCACGAAAAGACAATGGTTACCCCGCCAGTAGCGTAGCGGGGCGTACAAATAATGGCCCTGAAAATTCAATTCATCCTCTTAATCCTTTGGCTTTGCAGGCTCTTCAGCTGCGATACAATACCCCTGCCGAATGGGCGGCTGTACGCATAAAATATGGTACAATCGCCGCCGCGATAAAACACTTTGATTGGGGTCACGCAGCCGATGGCACAACTTTATTTCTACTACTCTGCAATGAATGCAGGTAAGTCGACCGCTCTGTTGCAATCTTCGTACAATTATCAGGAGCGGGGGATGCGTACCGTCGTTTATACCGCTGAGATTGATGACCGCTTTGGCGCCGGAAAAGTCAGCTCGCGTATCGGTCTCTCCTCGCCGGCCCGATTGTATAACCCACAGACGTCGCTATTTAACGATATTGCCGCAGAGCACAAGCTAAAGCCGATTCACTGCGTGCTGGTGGATGAAAGCCAGTTTCTGACGCGCGAGCAGGTTCACGAGCTGTCTGAAGTTGTCGATACGCTGGATATTCCTGTGCTTTGCTATGGTTTGCGGACAGACTTTCGCGGTGAGCTCTTTACCGGCAGCCAGTATTTACTGGCCTGGTCAGATAAGCTGGTGGAGCTGAAAACCATCTGTTTCTGCGGCCGGAAGGCCAGTATGGTGCTGCGCCTCGATCAGGAGGGGCGTCCTTACAACGAGGGCGAGCAGGTCGTCATCGGCGGCAATGAGCGGTACGTGTCAGTTTGTCGTAAGCATTATAAAGAGGCGCTGAGCGTCGGCTCGTTAACTCAGGTACAAAACCAGCACCGCCCCAGCTAATACGCGCAGAAGCTCGTCCAGGCGCCTGTGGGCGCCTTTTTATTGCCTGCGCTCCGTTGGGCCAGCAGGCGTTAAAGCTTGGCTGTCGGCGGGCAAAAAAAAGCCCCGTCAGATGACGGGGCTTGCAGAACGTTTATGCTTGTCGATTAAGCGGATTTTTTCGCTTTTTTCTCAGCTTTCACCGGAGCTGCTTCGGCTTTCGCGGCTGCTTCGCCTTCGACGAACTCGCGACCGTAGTAGGTATCCAGCAGGATCTGTTTCAGCTCGGAGATCAGCGGGTAGCGCGGGTTAGCGCCGGTGCACTGGTCATCGAATGCATCTTCAGACAGCTTATCAACGTGGGCCAGGAAGTCAGCTTCCTGAACGCCAGCTTCGCGGATAGATTTCGGAATACCCAGCTCAGCTTTCACGCTTTCCAGCCATGCCAGCAGCTTCTCGATTTTCGCTGCGGTACGGTCGCCCGGTGCGGAGAGACCCAGGTGATCGGCGATTTCAGCGTAGCGACGACGAGCCTGCGGACGGTCGTACTGGCTGAACGCGGTCTGCTTGGTCGGGTTGTCATTCGCGTTGTAGCGGATAACGTTGCAGATCAGCAGGGCGTTGGCCAGACCGTGCGGAATATGGAACTGGGAACCCAGTTTGTGCGCCATGGAGTGACACACGCCGAGGAAGGCGTTAGCAAACGCGATACCGGCGATGGTGGCGGCACTGTGTACGCGCTCGCGGGCAACCGGGTTCTTGGAACCTTCGTGGTAGGAAGCCGGCAGGTACTCTTTCAGCAGTTTCAGCGCCTGCAGAGCCTGGCCGTCAGAGAACTCAGAAGCCAGCACGGAAACGTAAGCTTCCAGGGCGTGGGTCACGGCATCCAGACCACCGAACGCACACAGCGATTTCGGCATATCCATCACCAGGTTGGCATCGACGATGGCCATATCCGGGGTCAGCGCGTAGTCCGCCAGCGGATATTTCTGACCTGTCGCATCATCGGTCACAACGGCGAACGGCGTAACTTCAGAACCGGTACCGGAGGTGGTAGTGATCGCCACCATCTTGGCTTTAACGCCCATTTTCGGGAACTTGTAGATACGTTTACGGATGTCCATAAAGCGCAGCGCCAGTTCTTCGAAGTGGGTTTCCGGATGTTCGTACATGACCCACATGATTTTTGCCGCATCCATCGGGGAACCGCCGCCCAGCGCGATGATCACGTCTGGTTTAAAGGAGTTCGCCAGGTCGGCGCCTTTACGTACGATGGTCAGCGTCGGGTCAGCTTCAACTTCGAAGAAGACTTCAGTTTCAACACCCGCTGCTTTCAGTACGGAGGTGATCTGATCGGCATAGCCGTTGTTGAACAGGAAGCGGTCAGTCACGATCAGCGCGCGTTTGTGACCATCAGTAATCACTTCATCCAGTGCGATAGGCAGGGAGCCACGACGGAAGTAGATAGATTTCGGAAGTTTGTGCCACAACATGTTTTCAGCTCGCTTAGCAACGGTTTTCTTGTTGATCAGGTGTTTCGGACCAACGTTTTCAGAGATGGAGTTACCACCCCAGGAACCACAACCCAGAGTCAGGGAAGGAGCGAGTTTGAAGTTGTACAGGTCACCGATACCACCCTGAGAAGCCGGGGTGTTGATCAGGATACGCGCCGTTTTCATCATCTGGCCGAAGTAAGCCACGCGAGCCGGCTGGTTATCCTGGTCGGTGTACAGGCAAGAGGTATGACCGATACCGCCCATGGCGACCAGTTTTTCAGCTTTGGTCACGGCGTCTTCGAAATCTTTCGCACGGTACATCGCCAGCGTCGGAGACAGTTTTTCGTGAGCAAACGGCTCGCTTTCGTCAACGTCGGTGACTTCGCCAATCAGAATTTTAGTCGTGGCCGGTACGGTGAAGCCTGCCAGTTCAGCGATTTTCGCCGCAGGCTGACCAACGATAGCGGCGTTCAGCGCGCCATTTTTCAGGATAATGTCCTGAACGGCTTTCAGCTCTTTACCCTGCAGCAGGTAGCCGCCGTGGCTGGCGAAACGTTCGCGAACCGCGTCATAAACGGAATCAACCACCACAACGGACTGCTCAGAAGCACAGATAACGCCGTTATCGAAGGTTTTAGACATCAGAACGGAAGCAACGGCGCGTTTGATGTCAGCCGTTTCATCAATCACCACCGGGGTGTTACCGGCACCTACGCCGATAGCAGGTTTACCGGAGCTGTATGCTGCTTTCACCATGCCTGGACCACCGGTCGCAAGGATCAGGTTGATGTCCGGGTGGTGCATCAGGGCGTTAGACAGTTCAACAGACGGCTGATCGATCCAGCCAATCAGGTCTTTCGGCGCGCCGGCAGCAATGGCAGCCTGCAGGACGATGTCAGCCGCTTTGTTGGTGGCTTCTTTAGCACGCGGGTGCGGAGAGAAAATGATGGCGTTACGCGTCTTCAGGCTGATGAGCGATTTGAAGATGGCTGTTGAAGTCGGGTTAGTGGTCGGTACGATACCGCAGATGATGCCGATAGGTTCAGCGATAGTGATGGTACCAAAGGTGTCGTCTTCTGACAGGACGCCACAGGTTTTTTCGTCTTTATAAGCGTTGTAAATGTATTCGGAAGCGAAGTGGTTTTTGATCACTTTGTCTTCAACGATGCCCATACCGGATTCGGCAACGGCCATTTTGGCGAGAGGGATTCGAGCATCTGCAGCGGCCAGCGCGGCGGCGCGGAAGATTTTGTCGACTTGTTCTTGAGTGAAACTGGCATATTCACGCTGGGCTTTCTTGACACGCTCAACAAGCGCGTTCAGTTCAGCGATATTAGTAACAGCCATAATGCTCTCCTGATAATGTTAAACTTTTTTAGTAAATCAGTCGCTCGATTCGACATTATAGACAGGCTGTAAACAGCTTGCATGTAAATGTTTATGTAGGAAAATCAGGACGCTGTTTTACCGATTTACTAAAAAAGCTTTCTCTTTTTAACTTTCAGGTACTGCTGCCTTCCACTCTTTTGGTGTCATCAAGATTACTCACTTCTGAGTACAAATTACGTGATTTAGATCAAGTATTGGCACTGCTGATACCTTTCAGCTGGCTGCTTTTTGACCGGTTCGATCAAGTGTAATGGGAGGGTTTTGAAATTAAAAAAACGATTAGCATTAAAACTACAAATAGCTAACATTCGATACATATCACCGGGTTATGCATATTTATAATGAATATTGCATGCAAAAAGCGTATGTTTCGCGCAGTTATTTTATGCTGTTAACAGTCAACCGCCAATTTTGATGATGCTGCGGAGCCCATTGTGACTCAATCACTGTTCGATTTTTCTGCATATTTCAAGTTTTTCATCGGCTTATTTGCCCTGGTTAACCCGGTGGGCATTATTCCGGTGTTCATTAGTATGACCAGCTACCAGCCGGCAGCAGTGCGCAATAAGACCAACCTGACCGCCAACCTGTCGGTGGCGATCATCCTCCTGACGTCACTGTTTCTCGGCGATGGCATTCTGCAGATCTTTGGTATCTCCATTGATTCCTTCCGTATCGCCGGCGGCATCCTGGTGGTGACCATTGCGATGTCGATGATCAGCGGTAAGCTCGGCGAAGATAAGCAGAACAAGCAGGAGAAGTCGGAGACGGCGGTGAGGGAGAGCATCGGCGTCGTTCCTCTCGCGCTACCGTTAATGGCCGGACCGGGGGCAATCAGTTCCACTATCGTATGGGGTACGCGGTATCACTCCTGGGTGCATCTCGTCGGTTTTTCACTGGCGATTGCGGTCTTTGCCCTCTGCTGCTGGGGAATTTTCCGCATGGCGCCATGGCTGGTGCGTCTGCTGGGGCAGACAGGGATTAACGTTATCACCCGTATTATGGGCCTGCTGCTGATGGCTCTCGGCATTGAGTTTATTGTGACGGGGATTAAAGCGCTCTTCCCGGGGCTGCTGAGTTAGTTCGTTGCCACGCAGGCGGGGAGGCTCCCTTCACGCCTGCGCGATTATTAGCAAAACCTATTAACCAGCGTGGAACCGGCGGTAGGAATACGATTTTGCGATATCGCTATTAATTCATGTTTTTCATTAAGATATGAAATATTTCTCTTAACATTCCCCTCACGTCTCTCCCTCCTGTGATGTTATTTTCTTCACATCATTCTCTGGCGCTTGCTGTCGGATCATCGAAATGATATTAGTAATTTTAACAAGGCTGCAGATGAATGTGCTAAAAAGTAATCTATTGTTAAATTTTTGTACAAAAAATCATCTCGCGGTCGCTGCGCAGTATGATGACTGATGGAAATTTAGTAACTATATGATCGATAAAAACATTTTTCTGTCGGCATATTGTGGCAACCGCTAGTGACGCTGGCAAAGCCGGCAATAAAAGAGAATCCGGTAACATATTTGCAAATTGCATTGGCGGAGGTGTTTACCTTTTGGTACTTTCCGCCGTTATCGTCTGCTGAATTATGCGTGTAAATGAGAATCATTTTTAATCGTCTCATTGCGCCTGAACTGCCCTCCAGCGAGGGGGAACGAATCGACGTTAAGACTGCCGTTCGAGCGGTCGTAATAAATAAGTCGGTGATAGCAATCTGCCAATCGCAAACACTCCTGCGTTGGACAGATCCCGAAAACGGGAAAAAAAACAGGCTGGTTAAAAAACCAGTAATTATAATGACTGGAGTTACAACACAATGACCATCATCACTAAAAAACGTTTGATCGCCGCAGGAGTGCTATCCGCGCTCATGGCTGGCAATATGGCTATGGCAGCGGATGTCCCGGCCGGTGTGCAGCTTTCGGATAAGCAAACGCTGGTGCGAAATAGCGGCGCCGAGCCGCAATCGCTGGACCCGAATAAAATTGAAGGGGTGCCCGAGGCGAATATTAGCCGCGACCTGTTCGAAGGCTTGCTGAATACCTCGCCGAAAGATGGCCACCCGATCCCTGGTGTGGCAGAGAGCTGGGATAATAAAGATTTCAAAGTCTGGACCTTCCATCTGCGTAAAGATGCGAAATGGTCTAACGGCGAGCCGGTTACCGCCCAGGATTTCGTTTATAGCTGGCAGCGTCTGGTAGACCCGAAAACAGCGTCTCCTTATGCCAGCTACCCGCAGTATGGTCATATCCTCAACGTTGATGAAATCATTGACGGCAAGAAAGCCCCAGGCGAGCTGGGCGTAAAAGCCATTGACGACCATACGCTGGAAGTCACCCTCAGCGAGCCGGTCCCCTATTTTTACAAACTGCTGGTTAACCCGGCGATGTCTCCTGTCTATAAACCAGCGATTGAAAAGTTTGGCGAGAAGTGGACGCAGCCTGGCAATATCGTCACCAACGGCGCCTACACCCTGAAAGACTGGGTGGTCAACGAACGTATCGTGATGGAGCGCAACCCGCATTACTGGGATAATGCCAAAACCGTTATCAACACCGTCACCTGGCTGCCGACCTCTTCTGAAGTGACCTATGTTAACCGTTATCGCAGCGGTGAACTGGATATGACCTATAACCAGCTGCCGATCGAGCTCTTCCAGAAACTGAAAAAAGAGATCCCGAACGAGCTGCACGTTGACCCGTATCTGTGTACTTATTACTACGAAATTAACAACCAGAAAGCGCCGTTCACCGACGTGCGCGTGCGTACCGCGCTGAAGCTGGGTCTGGATCGCGATATCATTGCCAATAAGGTGAAAGGACAGGGCGATCTGCCGGCCTACGGCTACACCCCGCCGTATACCGATGGCGCGAAGCTGACCGAGCCGGAATGGTTTACCTGGTCGCAGGAAAAACGGAATGAAGAAGCGAAAAAACTGCTGGCCGAAGCCGGCTATAGCGCCGATAAACCGTTGACCTTCAACCTGCTGTATAACACCTCTGATTTGCACAAGAAGCTGGCGATTGCCGCCGCCTCGCTGTGGCGTAAAAACCTGGGCATTGACGTGAAGCTGGTCAACCAGGAGTGGAAGACGTTCCTCGATACCCGTCATCAGGGCACCTATGACGTGGCGCGTGCGGGCTGGTGCGCTGACTATAACGAGCCAACCTCTTTCCTGAACACCATGCTTTCTGACAGCTCAATGAACACTGCGCACTATAAGAGCCCGGCGTTCGACAAAATTATGGCTGAATCCGTAAAAGCATCCGATGAAGCACAGCGCACGGCGGCCTATGCGAAAGCAGAGCAGCAGCTGGATAAAGACAGCGCGATCGTACCGGTCTATTACTATGTTAACGCCCGCCTGGTGAAACCGTGGGTCGGTGGCTACACCGGTAAAGACCCGATGGATAACGTCTATACAAAAGACCTTTACGTTATCAAACATTAATGGCAATACGTGGAGCGGGCCTGTGCTCGCTCCATCGTGTCTTATTTGAGAGCAGTGCAAAGGCACACGCCAGAAGGTACGGGCAATGTTAAAATTTATCTTACGTCGCTGTCTGGAAGCGATTCCGACGCTATTTATTCTTATTACCATCTCATTCTTCATGATGCGTTTGGCTCCGGGAAGTCCTTTTACCGGGGAACGCACGCTACCGCCGGAAGTCATGGCGAATATTGAAGCAAAATACCATTTAAACGACCCCATCATGACGCAGTACTTCAATTACCTGAAGCAGCTGGCGCATGGCGATTTTGGTCCCTCTTTTAAATACAAAGATTATTCGGTCAACGATCTGGTGGCGGCCAGCTTCCCGGTTTCGGCGAAACTGGGCTTCGCCGCCTTTTTGCTGGCGGTTGTGATCGGTGTCGCTGCGGGCGTTATTGCTGCTTTGAAGCAGAATACCCGCTGGGACTATGCGGTGATGGGGGTAGCCATGACCGGCGTGGTTATTCCGAGCTTTGTGGTGGCGCCTCTGCTGGTGATGATCTTTGCCATTACCCTGCACTGGTTGCCGGGCGGAGGCTGGAACGGCGGGGCGCTGAAATTTATGATCCTGCCGATGGTGGCGCTTTCCCTGGCCTATATCGCCAGTATCGCGCGTATTACCCGCGGCTCAATGATTGAAGTGCTGCACTCTAACTTTATCCGCACCGCGCGGGCGAAGGGGCTACCGATGCGCCGCATTATTTTGCGTCATGCGCTGAAGCCGGCGCTGCTGCCGGTGCTCTCCTATATGGGGCCGGCTTTCGTGGGCATCATTACGGGCTCAATGGTCATTGAAACCATTTACGGCCTGCCGGGGATTGGCCAGCTGTTCGTTAACGGGGCGCTTAACCGCGACTACTCGCTGGTGCTCAGCCTGACGATCCTGGTTGGCGCCCTGACTATCCTGTTCAACGCCATCGTTGACGTGCTGTACGCCGTTATCGATCCGAAGATTCGCTACTGAAGCCGGAGTTCGCCATGATGTTAAGTAAGAAAAATAGCGAGGCGCTGGAAAACTTCAGTGAGAAGCTGGAAGTGGAGGGGCGTAGCCTCTGGCAGGATGCGCGTCGCCGCTTTATGCACAACCGCGCCGCGGTCACCAGCCTGATTATGCTGGTGCTTATTGCGCTGTTCGTGACCTTCGCGCCGATGGTGTCGTCATTCTCCTATTTCGACACCGACTGGGGCATGATGTCTAACGCCCCGGACATGGCCTCTGGCCACTACTTCGGGACCGACTCCTCCGGTCGCGATCTGCTGGTGCGCGTGGCGATCGGCGGGCGTATTTCGCTGATGGTCGGGGTGGCGGCGGCGCTGGTGGCGGTGATCCTCGGCACGCTGTACGGTTCGCTTTCCGGTTATCTCGGCGGCAAAGTGGATTCGGTGATGATGCGTCTGCTGGAGATCCTCAACTCCTTCCCGTTTATGTTCTTCGTTATCCTGCTGGTGACCTTTTTTGGCCAGAATATCCTGTTGATTTTTGTCGCTATCGGCATGGTCTCCTGGCTGGATATGGCGCGTATCGTACGCGGACAGACCTTGAGCCTGAAGCGCAAAGAGTTTATTGAAGCGGCGCAGGTCGGCGGGGTCTCCACAGCGAGCATCGTGCTGCGCCATATCGTTCCTAATGTGCTGGGCGTGGTGGTGGTGTACGCCTCGCTGCTGGTCCCCAGCATGATCCTCTTTGAATCCTTCCTCAGCTTCCTGGGGTTGGGGACGCAGGAGCCGCTCAGCAGCTGGGGGGCATTGCTCAGCGATGGCGCCAACTCAATGGAAGTCTCGCCCTGGCTGCTGCTGTTCCCGGCGGGTTTCCTGGTGGTGACCCTGTTCTGTTTCAACTTTATCGGCGATGGTCTGCGTGATGCCCTCGACCCGAAAGACCGCTAAGGAGCGCTGCCATGACCATGATTGAAACGGCAAAAGCGCCGCAAGCGCAGAGCCACAGCGGCCTGCTGCTGGACGTGAAAGATCTTCGCGTCACCTTTAAAACGCCGGATGGCGATGTCACCGCCGTTAATGATCTGAACTTCACCCTGCAGGCGGGGGAGACGCTCGGTATTGTCGGGGAGTCCGGCTCCGGTAAATCGCAGACCGCCTTCGCCCTGATGGGACTGCTGGCGGCCAACGGCCGAATCGGGGGTTCCGCCACCTTTAACGGTCGGCAAATCCTCAATTTGCCTGAGCGTGAGCTGAATAAACTGCGCGCCGAGCAAATTTCGATGATTTTCCAGGATCCGATGACCTCTCTGAACCCGTATATGCGGGTGGGCGAGCAGTTAATGGAAGTCCTGATGCTGCATAAAGGGCTGAGCAAAGCCGAAGCGTTTGAAGAATCGGTGAAGATGCTCGACGCGGTAAAAATGCCGGAAGCGCGCAAGCGCATGAAAATGTTCCCACACGAGTTCTCCGGCGGGATGCGCCAGCGCGTGATGATTGCCATGGCGCTGCTCTGCCGGCCCCGGCTGCTGATTGCCGATGAGCCGACCACCGCCCTGGACGTCACCGTGCAGGCGCAGATCATGACGTTACTGAATGAGCTGAAACGCGAATTTAATACGGCCATCATTATGATCACCCATGACCTCGGAGTGGTGGCGGGGATCTGCGATAAAGTGCTGGTGATGTACGCGGGCCGCACCATGGAGTATGGTCAGGCGCGCGATGTCTTCTATCAGCCGTCTCACCCTTACTCTATTGGGCTGTTGAATGCGGTTCCTCGTCTGGATGCCGAAGGCGATGCGTTGTTGACCATTCCGGGCAACCCGCCAAACCTGCTGCGTTTGCCGAAGGGCTGCCCATTCCAGCCGCGCTGTCCGCACGCAATGGAACAGTGCAGCAGCGCGCCGCCGCTGGAGTCGTTCGCGCCAGGCCGCCTGCGCGCCTGCTTTAAACCGGTGGGGGAGCTGCTATGAACGCCGTAACTGAACAACGAAAAGTCCTGCTCGAAATTGCCGACCTGAAGGTGCATTTCGATATTAAAGATGGCAAACAGTGGTTCTGGCAGCCGTCGAAAACGCTGAAAGCCGTAGATGGCGTGACGCTGCGTCTCTATGAAGGTGAGACCCTCGGCGTGGTGGGGGAGTCCGGCTGCGGTAAATCGACTTTCGCCCGTGCCATCATTGGTCTGGTGAAGGCTACCGATGGCAAAGTGGCCTGGCTGGGTAAAGATCTGCTGGGCATGAAGCAGGAAGAGTGGCGCGACGTGCGCAGCGATATCCAGATGATCTTCCAGGATCCGCTGGCCTCGCTGAACCCGCGTATGACCATCGGAGAAATCATCGCTGAGCCGTTGCGTACCTATCATCCGAAGATGCCGCGTCAGGAAGTGCGCGATCGCGTGAAGGCGATGATGATGAAAGTCGGGCTGCTGCCTAACCTGATCAACCGCTATCCGCACGAGTTCTCTGGCGGTCAGTGTCAGCGCATCGGCATTGCGCGGGCGCTGATCCTCGAGCCGAAGCTGATTATCTGCGATGAGCCGGTGTCCGCGCTTGACGTGTCCATCCAGGCTCAGGTGGTCAACTTGCTGCAGCAGCTGCAGCGTGAAATGGGACTGTCGCTGATATTTATCGCCCACGATCTGGCGGTGGTTAAGCACATCTCCGATCGCGTACTGGTGATGTATCTGGGCCATGCGGTGGAGCTGGGAACCTACGATGAGGTGTACCATAATCCGCTACACCCCTATACCAAAGCGCTGATGTCGGCGGTGCCGATCCCCGATCCGGACCTCGAAAAAACGAAAACCATCCAGCTGCTGGAGGGCGAATTACCCTCGCCGATTAATCCGCCGTCGGGCTGTGTCTTCCGCACCCGCTGTCCGCTCGCCGGACCGGAGTGCGCCAAAACCCGCCCGGTGCTGGAGGGCAGTTTCCGCCATGCGGTTTCCTGCCTTAAGGTAGACCCGTTATAATCTCAGGGGCTGACGCAGGTCAGCCCTTTTTTTTGCGAGGTTAACGAAGTGGGTATGCTTTCTGCCGCTCGCCTGCGGCTTTATCATTTGCTTTTCGATCAAAACCGACGTTCCGGCCGCCGCTTCGAAGGGCTGTGCGGACTTTTCGCCTTGCTCAGCGTGGTGGTGATATTTGTCGAATCGGGGCTGGGCACGCAATATCATCTGACATTAGATGAATGGCATTTATTCGTCTGGCTGGAGCTGATGGTGACCGCGGTCTTTACCCTGGAGTATCTGCTGCGTATTGCGACATGGCCCAATCCGCTCCACTACATTTTCAGCTTCTGGGGGGTTATTGACTTAGCGACCATCCTGCCGCTATACGTGATGTGGCTGTGGCCGGAAATTAGCCTCAATTATGTCTTTGCCTGGCGGGCAATGCGGGCGATCCGCGCGTTGCGTATTCTCAAACTGTTGCGCTTTATGCCTTCGCTCAATGTGTTCTGGCGGGCGATTGTCAGCGCGCGCCATCAGCTGATCCTGTTCTATTCGTTTATCGCCATTGTGATGGTGATTTTCGGCTCGTTAATGTACCTGATAGAAGGGCCAGAGTATGGTTTTACCACGCTCAACGCTTCGGTCTATTGGGCCATTGTGACCATCACCACCGTCGGCTACGGGGATATTACGCCGCACACGCCGCTGGGCCGCATCCTGGCCTCCATTCTCATCCTGATCGGCTACTCCATTATTGCCATTCCGACCGGGCTTATCACCACCCATATGACCAGCGCCCTGAACCGGCGGCGCCAGCAGCGGGTATGCCCGCAGTGCCAGCAGGGTGACCATGACGATAACGCCCGGTTTTGCCACGCCTGCGGTCATGTCTTACCGAAGTAAACTCTCGGCATAAAAAAAGCCTGCCGGGTGGAACGCGGCAGGCTTTTCACTGGCGGGTCAGCGTTATTCACGCCACAGAATATGACACAGCTTGTGATCTTTCTCGCGGCACAGCAGCACGCGGGCGAAGATATCATTGATTTCCCCGCCGTCGGTATCCGCCAGGCCAATCACCACTTCGGCGAAGAAATCCGGGTTCAGATCGTAATCCACATGCTCTTCCCAGTCTGCGGATGGGTCGAACAGCTCGGCGCCGCCGCGCTCCTCAAACTGCAGGTTAAACAGAATGATGTCCGCCGGGTCGAGGTTATCGGCCGCCAGTTCGAGGAAGATGTCGTATGCCTGCTCAAGCGTTTCGTCTTCGGTCAGGCGGTTGTTTAAATCCATATCCATGATTGCTACTCATTCGGTATCTGATGGGCACGTTTTACAGCAACGGGCTGAAGAAGTAAAACAGTCGCTCGGCGATCCGCTGCCACAGCGGACGTTTTAACCAGAGACGGGCGTCCAGCAGGCGCGAGCGCGAGATATAGTCATCCTGAACCGCCGCCAGATCGCTGCCGAAGCCGGCGTCATCAATGACCAGCGTGATTTCAAAATTGAGCCACAGGCTGCGCATATCCAGATTCACGGTTCCCACCAGGCTCAGTTCGCCATCGACCAGCACGCTTTTGGTATGCAACAGGCCGCCTTCAAACTGGTAAATCTTCACCCCTGCCGCCAGCAGCTCGGTGAAAAAGGCCCGGCTGGCCCAGCCCACCAGCAGCGAATCGTTCTTGCGCGGTAAAATAATACTCACGTCCACGCCGCGCTGGGCGGCGGTACAGATAGCGTGCAGCAGGTCGTCGCTGGGTACGAAGTAGGGCGTGGTCATGATCAAATGCTCTTTCGCCGCGTAGGCGGCGGTGAGCAGCGCCTGATGGATCAGATCTTCCGGAAAGCCCGGACCGGAGGCGATCGTGTGGATGGTATGCCCACTGGCCTCTTCAAACGGCATGATATTGACGTCCGGCGGCGGTGGCAGAATACGCTTTCCGGTCTCGATCTCCCAGTCACAGGAGTAGACGATGCCCATCGAGGTCGCCACCGGGCCTTCCATGCGCGCCATCAGGTCAATCCACTGCCCGACCCCCGAGTCCTGCTTAAAGTAGCGGGGATCGACCAGATTCATGCTGCCGGTGTAGGCGATATAGTTATCGATCATCACCATTTTACGATGTTGGCGCAGGTCCATCCGGCGCAGAAACACACGCATCAGATTGACCTTGAGAGCCTCGACCACTTCAATGCCGGCGTTACGCATCATCGCCGCCCATGGGCTACGGAAAAAGGCCACACTGCCCGCGGAGTCGAGCATTAACCGGCAGTGAACCCCGCGACGGGCGGCGGCCATTAGCGATTCGGCGACGCTGTCGGCCATACCGCCTGGCTGCCAGATATAGAAGACCATCTCTATGTTATGGCGAGCCAGTTGAATATCGCGGATCAGGGCCTGCATGACGTCGTCAGATTCCGTCAGCAGCTGCAGCTGGTTGCCTTTTACGCCGCCAATGCCCTGGCGCCGTTCGCAAAGCTTGAACAGGGACTCGGCCACCGGGCTGTTATCTTCGGCAAAGATATGTTTGCAGGCTTTGAGGTCGTTTAACCATTTGGCCGTGGAAGGCCACATCGCCCTCGCGCGTTCTGCCCGCCGCTTGCCAAGATGCAGCTCGCCAAAGGAGAGATAGGCGATGATCCCCACCAGCGGCAGGATATAAATGATCAATAACCATGCCATGGCGGACGGCACAGCGCGGCGTTTCATTAGAATTCGTAATGTTACACCGGCGATCAACAGCCAGTACCCCAGAATGACCAGCCAGTTCACCACCGTGTAAAAGGTTGTCATAGATGTAAAATCCTTTTGAATGACGTTATGTGATGAGTTTACGCATCAGTATTTTTCTGGCAAATAAAAACGCAGCGAAAGCGGTGGTCAGTCGCCGGCAGAGGTTTATAATGGGGGCTGTTTTCACTCGTAGAGTCGTTGCAATGAAGCGTAGTAGAACGGAAGTAGGGCGCTGGCGCATGCTGAGACAGGTGAATCGCCGTAAAGCGCGCTGGCTGGAAGCCCAATCACGCCGCAATATGCGGATCCTCGCTATCAGGAAGGGACTGGTGAAACGGCAGCGTCATGCTCTGCTGTTTATCTTCCCCGACTGTTAAACGAGCAGAACAACGGCACCGAACGCGGTGCCGTTGTCGTTTTCCCGCTCTGCGCGGCATTCCCTTTTAACATCGCCAGATCGCCTATTGAAATATCTATGCGATGCCTGTCAGGGTATGACGGGGATTATCGACAGAACGCCTTTTTCCGCAACAGGCATTCACCGCCGAGTGGAAGTCCGGACAGGGCGTGGGGTCGTCGATCGTTTTTCAATGTCGTGCTCACTATCAGGATAACCACCCGGAATAAAACGCACCGCTTTTGCGGGCGTTAATTTATTTGGCATAGGCTTCCGTGGATAACGTGATAGTCACGTTATCACTCACCGCCGGAACATATTTATCAAGCTTGAAGTCTGAACGTTTTATTACCCCTGTGGCATCAAAACCAATGGCCTGTTTTTTCACCATCGGATGCATATCCTGTTTATTCAGAGTGGCATGCAATACAACCGGTTTGGTGATGCCCTTAATGGTCAGGTTACCTTCAACATCATATTTATTGTCGCCTTTACTTTCCACCCGGGTGCTCTGAAAAGTGGCCTCAGGATACGTGTTGACATCGAAGTACTCTTTGCCTAAAAACTCATCCGTTAACGCTTTGACGTGAGTGTCAATGGTTTTGACTGGCAGCGTGACGTGCACAGAGGATTTCTCCGGGTTGTCTTTGTCGAAAGACAGTTTCCCTGAAACATCAGAGATATACGCTGTAGGGTTAGAGAAGCCAAAATGGTTCCAGGCAATAACAACGGAAGTATGCTGCGGATCCAGGCTATATTCTGTCGCTGCGGCTTGTGACACAGGAATATATAAGGCAAGCAGAGAAAGCAATGCGGTTTTTTTCAGGGTATTCACACAAAAATCCTCATAGGCGTCAGGTACATAAATGGTAGCCCAAAAAAAATGCGGCACTTATTGAAAACATTTGTTATTCCCGTTCAAATTTTTTAATCAACCAAAAATCACCCTACAATTACTCTGCGTGAAGTTTACCCAGCGAAATTAATCGACTTTAAAAAATGATCATCTGCAACGTAAATCTGGTTGCGTAGTTTTATACGTTCCTTCCATATTGATATGTGCCTGTATCAGCGCACTCCGTTTATTTTCAGACGCTTTCAAGCCACCGCGTTTCTGAATGCAGTAAGATGGCGATATGGGGTCCCATACCTGCGGAACGGGATATGCATGCTTATTTACTCCAGGCCTTTATATCTGTTGATCAGCATCTATCTCTCTTTAACGATCTTCTTTCAATTGTGTTTTGGATTTACCGGGCGATGTCAGGATGTGCTGGCTTGTAAAGCAAGCGCTAAATCCAATGCAAGGCCTCTGTTCCAGACTGATTCAATACATTTACAATTCAAAATCATGCCCGGCGTCGACGTTTGGTCCAGCATTTTCAATGGCCGTAAAAGGCGAGGTGAGGGTCGATGATGTCGTCGAAGGAGAAGGGATGTGCTCATCTTCCTGGCGTCTCCGGCGGATAACAGACAACGCTTGCGTGCGGTTAAAAAGGGCGACATTTTAATGTGATGTAGCAAAATGCGCCCTTTCATCTGATGGCCTGGTGCGTTGTTGTTAACCAGAAAAATCGAAGGGAATATTTTTCAAAACACTTTTTTGTACGGCTTCACCGAGACCTGGCGGTAGACGCCGGCGGCGATATACGGATCGTCATTAGCCCAGGCCTGAGCCGCTTCCAGCGATTCAAACTCAGCGATCACCGTTGAGCCGCTGAATCCGGCTGCGCCCGGTTCGTTGCTGTCAACGGCCGGCATTGGCCCGGCGGTAAGCAGCCGACCTTCATCATGTAAAAGTTGTAGACGCGCAAGGTGCGCGGGGCGAACCGAGAGCCGCTTTTCCAGAGAATCGGCGATATCTTCAGCGTAGATAACGTAAAGCACGGCAAAGCTCCTTATCATTAAACAGGCGAATTACGTTAAGTTAAACGACGATGGACTGCAATGCAAAGATGCGCCCCGGTGTCGAATGCCCCGCTGACGCGGCTTTTTTCCGCAAATGGTGGCAAAAATTGACTCAGGTTAAGACGGCTTATTGAATATGATTGCTATTTGCATTTAAAATCGGTGCATCATTTTTCAACAGAAACGACTATGAGCGCAATGACCCTTGATTTACCTCGCCGCTTCCCGTGGCCAACGCTGTTATCCGTGGCTATCCACGGTGCCGTTGTGGCGGGGCTGCTTTATACCTCGGTACATCAGGTTATTGAACAGCCTTCCCCGACGCAGCCGATAGAGATCACGATGGTGGCGCCGGCCGATCTTGAGCCGCCCCCGGCGGCGCAACCCGTCGTGCAGCCCGTTGTTGAACCTGAACCGGAGCCGGAGCCTGAGGTGGTCCCGGAGCCGCCGAAAGAGGCGCCGGTGGTGATCCATAAACCAGAACCTAAGCCGAAGCCCAAACCTAAACCGAAGCCCAGGCCGGAGAAAAAGGTTGAGCAGCCGAAGCGGGACGTCAAACCGGCCGCGGAGCCGCGTCCGGCTTCACCGTTTGAAAACAACAATACGACGCCAGCGCGCACCGCGCCGAGCACCTCCACCGCAGCGGCCAAACCCACCGTCACTGCCCCGAGCGGCCCGCGGGCGATCAGCCGCGTTCAGCCGACCTATCCGGCGCGCGCTCAGGCGCTGCGCATTGAAGGAACGGTGCGGGTGAAGTTTGACGTCACGCCTGATGGCCGAATTGATAATCTGCAGATCCTCTCCGCCCAGCCGGCGAATATGTTTGAGCGCGAGGTGAAAAGCGCGATGCGCAGATGGCGTTACGAGCAGGCAAAACCGGGAACCGGCGTGACGATGACCATTAAATTCCGTCTCAACGGCGTCGAGATTAACTGATAATGCAGGGCGGCGGACCGGGGAGGTCCGCCGTAAACCTTGTCTAACGCGTTTTTTCCATCAAGACATCGTCCAGCGCCTGCTGGACCGTCACCAGGTGCTGGCCACCGAACAATATCGCCCGGTTCAGCAGGGTATAAAGCTGGTAGATCGGCTGACGCTCGAGAAAACCAGCCGGCAGCGGTGAGACGGACTGATAGCCGTCATAGATCTGCGGAGGTTGTTCCGGGTGCATCGGCAGCATAGCTAAATCACATTCGCGATCGCCCCAGTAGCAGGCCGGGTCGAAGATGTAGGGGCCATCCGGCCCTAAGGCGCAGTTGCCGGACCACAGGTCCCCGTGTAGCAGCGAAGGTTGCGGCTGATGGTTGGCCAGCCGCTGCTGTACCATATCGACTAAGGTATCGATATCGCCAAAGTGCAACCCTTTCTCCGCCGCCAGCTCCAGCTGCCAGCCGATACGCTGCTCGGCGAAGAACACCGACCAGCGACGTTGCCAGGCGTTGGGCTGCGGCGTGGTGGAAAGATCGTTATCAAAATCCAGACCGAACTGCGGCTGATCGCTCCACTGATGCAGGTGGGCTAACTGCTGGCCAAGCAGGAAAGCGTTATGCGCATCCAGCGGACGGGGAGGGAGGTATTCCATGACCACGAAGCTGTAGTCGCGATCGCTGCCGACGGCAAAGACCTGCGGTACGCGAACGGTTTTGCTTCGCGACAGCAGCTCCAGCTGATCGGCCTCGGCGGTGAAGATAGGCAGGAGTTCCCGTTCGTCGCATTTCACGAAGTAATCTTTGCCGCCGAAACGCAAATGCCAGGCGGAATGGATCTCTCCGCCGGGCAGCTCGGTTTTCAGTTCGATTTCAGCGTCTTCGGTATGCCAATCGCGTAAAAGAGTACTGATTGCTTGCCACATGCTGTCTCTCCCCATGTTTTCCACCATATCATAAGGTTAGCGCATTACTACCGGGTAAACCTGGAACTGACGCACAACTGACGCTTTACGTTGCGCTAAACGCACTTATTGAGCTTTTAACCATTCAGCGAATGTGCTGACGGCGATCTCCGCCGGGCGGCCAAGGGCCGCTTCCGCCAGTCCGGCGCCAAGGGCCTTCACTTCCTCGGCTGCCTGGGCGCTCAGCAGGCCAAAGGTATTGGTGCCCAGCTCATGGGGAGTGCCCTCTTCATCATTGAGCGTCAGTACAAACCCTGCCCGGGTAAAATGGTTGCTGACCTCATTGATCTCCGTTAGCGCCAGTTCGTGGAAGTTCACGCTGACGACCCAGGCGGTAATATCATTGCTCATTTCTACACCCCGTTGTTATGCATGGCCTTTCCAGCATAGACCATCCTGCAAATATCGTGGTTCCCCTCCGCCAGCGCGGAGAGGCAGGGGAGATCAACGCCCGCAGAGATAATCGTAGATTTTTTGCGTATTGGCCTGCGAGCAGAGGCGGGTGCCCTGGTTGATGGTCGCGGCGCTACCGGCGGCGACGCCAAAGCGTACCATGTCTTCGAGGCTGGCGTTCTCCGCCAGACGTAAGGTCATGGCGCCCACCATGCTGTCGCCGGCGCCGACGGTGCTCTGGCTTTTCATTGGCGGTGGCACCACCTGAACACTGCCGCTGGCGTCAACCCCCAACGCCCCCTGCGGACCAAGGGAGACCACCACCCGGCGAACTTTACCGGACTGGATCAACGACTGAGCGGCAAGGCGGACATCATCGGGCTGGCTCAGATCGCGCTGCACGAGGGCGCTGAGCTCTTTCTGGTTTGGCTTCACTAATTCAATATTGCCGACGTCCAGCGCGGCGGCCAGCGCGTCGCCGGAGCTGTCGATAATGCAGCGCAGGCCCTGCTGTTGCGCATGCTTAACCAGCTGCATCAGATTTTCGACGCTGATTCCTGGCGGCAAACTGCCGCTGATCACCAGCAGAGAGCCGGGATCGATGGTCAGGACTTTCTCTTCCAGACGGCGGAATTCATCGTCTGTCAGCGCGGCGCCGGGCATCACAAAGCGATACTGTTCGCCGCTGGCGGCTACGTGAACGTGCAGGTTCTGTCGCGTCCAATCGCGGGTTTCGACGGTCTCGACCGGCACCTGCTCATCGGCCAGCAGGGCGGCAAGGTGCTCGCCGGTGGCGCCGCCAATAGGGAAAATGGCGGTGGCTTTCCCGCCGAGAAAGGTCACGGCGCGGGCGACGTTGATCCCGCCGCCGCCGGGTTCAAATACCGGCGCGCTGCAGCGGAGTTTCCCTTCCGGGTAGATCTGCGGGGTTTGGGTGGCGCTATCCAGCGAGGGGGCCAGCGTGAGCGTATAAATTTTGGTCATTCCTTCTCCTCCTTAATACGGCGACTGTACTTTATTTAAGCATGGCACGATGATCCAGGGAGGGAAAGTGCTGTCCCTGAGAGATTTGCAAAGAAGCCTGTATTTTCATTATGAAATAAAGATTGTTTCCGGAGCTGTCTTATTCAAAAAACGAAAGAGTAAGTGATTGCTATGTTATTCGTGCTTTTTTATAATTTGCTACCTTTCTTAGGACCTGCACTCCGCGATCCTCGCGAAAGTTTCCGGGACCCACAGGTCTCTTTTATGTTGTACGGACGCTAAATTCAATGAGCCGGCAAAGTGACGCCTGTTCATCATTTGTACTGTCCTAAAAAATGTATTTTAGAGAGTTATAATGAAGCTTTTAAAGACAGTACCCGCAGCGGTCATGCTGGCGGGGGGGCTTTTTGCGTCTGTTGGCGCAATGGCCGATGATTCTGTATTTACCGTCATGGATGACCCTTCCGCTGCCAAAAAACCGTTCGAAGGAGTGGTCAACGCAGGTTACCTGGCGCAGTCCGGCAACACCAAGAACTCCTCAATGACGGCCGATTCCACCCTGACCTGGTATGGCAATACCACCGCCTGGTCGCTGTGGGGCAACGCCAGCAACACCTCGTCCAACGATGAGCGCTCCTCAGAGAAATATGCTGTCGGTGGCCGTAGCCGCTATAACCTGACCGATATGAACTACGTCTTTGGGCAGGGCAGTTGGCTAACCGACCGCTACAACGGCTATCAGCAGCGCGATGTTCTGACGGCGGGCTATGGTCGTCAAATCCTCAACGGACCAGTGCATAGCCTGCGGTTTGAATTTGGTCCTGGCGTCCGCTATGACGAATACACCGACGGGGATACCGACACTCAGCCGCTGGGTTACGCCTCCGGAACCTGGGCCTGGCAGATGACCGACAACGCCAAATTTACTCAAGGGGTATCGGTGTTTGGCGCCGAGGACACCACGGTCAACTCAGAGAGCGCGTTAAACGTGGCGATTAACGCCCACTTTGCGCTGAAAGTGGCGTACAACGTCACCTGGAACTCGGAGCCGCCTGCGTCTGCGCCGGAGCATACCGATCGCCGGACCTCGCTCTCCCTCGGGTATAAGATGTAATATTTTCAGGCCGGGTTTCCCGGCCTGATCGTTTTAGATTTAGCAATAAGTGACATTATTTTTTCTGGCAATTCGTTTTAGTTTTTATAAAAAGAAACGGGCCTCCATCTTTTCTCCATTATTCTCCGTTTGCTGACAAATATTCATTCTATTTGACACGAAAAGCTAAATATTCGACGGACAAATATGTGATCTGGATCTATACTAAGAGTCACTGACCGAATGGCGACATTGTTCGGTCCGTCTTCCGTAATAAGAGAATAAACATCATGAAAAACAGCCAATTTACCATCGCAGCCCTGGCGCTGTGCGTGCTTTCCTTTGGCGCATCAGCCGCCACGCCAGTTCCGCCGTCGGGTAACCAGGACCATACGCAGGTAGGTATCGCCAAAGCAACCGACGTTGAGGCCGGTTCGAATATTGCCCCCGGTTCCCATAGCACCGGACAATCCATGAGCGATGCCTTTAATGTGCATACGCTGGTAGCAGGCGAGTGGTCTTAATATCGCAGGCTACTGCTTCACGGGCAGACTATTAAGCCGGGTAGAGTGGTACCGGTTTAACGACCCGCGCTAAACATCACGCAGGCAATATCAAGGTGTCTCTTTTAGTTTGTCCGCATAATATCATCCGGCTTCGCTGCTGATTATTTTCGCGTCTTCCTGGCGGATATTCTGCTTTTATCCGCGCGGCTCTTGTTTTCTCCACATTCCGCCATCATTTATGCTATTACGGCTTTAATCACGTACCAATGATGTGTAAACTACTCCCCGGTGTTATCAGCAGGCGGCAGCAGGCGGGAACGATCGCTCCGGTCGTGCTCATCTTTTCGCAGAGTGAAGCGGGAACTGCGCCTTAACCTGATGATAATGATGATTATATAGTTTTGTATGTGCTCTTTCGTGTGGGGCACCACTGCAAATAAGGACATAAAATGCCTGTAATTACGCTTCCTGATGGCAGCCAACGCCATTTTGATCACGCTGTCAGCCCGATGGACGTCGCGCTGGATATCGGCCCGGGCCTGGCGAAAGCCACCATCGCCGGGCGGGTAAACGGTGAACTGGTAGACGCCTGCGACCCGATTGAAACTGATTCCACCCTCTCTATTATCACGGCTAAAGATGAAGAAGGGCTGGAGATCATTCGTCACTCCTGCGCGCACCTGTTAGGTCATGCCATCAAGCAGCTGTGGCCCAACACCAAAATGGCTATCGGTCCGGTTGTTGATAATGGCTTCTACTATGACGTAGACCTCGACCATACCCTGACTCAGGAAGATATCGACGCGCTCGAAAAACGTATGCATGAGCTCGCCGAGAAAAACTACGATGTCATCAAGAAGAAAGTGAGCTGGCACGAAGCGCGTGAAACCTTCGTGAAGCGCGGCGAAAGCTATAAAGTTTCTATTCTTGACGAAAACATTGCCCATGATGACAAGCCTGGCCTGTATCATCATGAAGAATATATCGATATGTGCCGCGGTCCGCACGTGCCGAACATGCGCTTCTGCCATCACTTCAAGCTGATGAAAACCGCCGGTGCCTACTGGCGCGGCGACAGCAACAATAAAATGTTGCAGCGTATCTACGGCACCGCGTGGGCAGATAAAAAAGCGTTGAATGCTTATCTGCAGCGTCTGGAAGAGGCCGCCAAGCGCGACCACCGTAAAATCGGTAAGCAGCTCGACCTGTATCATATGCAGGAAGAGGCGCCTGGGATGGTGTTCTGGCACAACGACGGCTGGACTATCTTCCGTGAACTGGAAACCTTTGTCCGTTCGAAACTGAAAGAGTATCAGTACCAGGAAGTCAAAGGTCCGTTCATGATGGACCGTGTGCTGTGGGAAAAAACCGGCCACTGGGACAACTACAAAGATGCGATGTTCACCACCTCTTCTGAGAACCGTGAATACTGCATTAAGCCGATGAACTGCCCGGGCCACGTGCAGATCTTCAACCAGGGGCTGAAATCCTACCGCGATCTGCCGCTGCGTATGGCGGAGTTTGGTAGCTGCCACCGTAACGAACCATCAGGCGCGCTGCACGGTCTGATGCGCGTTCGCGGTTTTACCCAGGATGATGCGCATATCTTCTGTACTGAAGATCAGGTTCGCGATGAAGTGAACGCCTGTATTCGTATGGTTTATGATATGTACAGCACCTTTGGCTTCGAGAAGATCGTCGTCAAACTGTCGACTCGCCCGGAAAAACGTATCGGCAGCGACGAGACCTGGGATCGCGCGGAAGCGGATCTGGCGGTGGCGCTGGAAGAAAATAATATCCCATTTGAATATCAACTGGGTGAAGGGGCGTTCTACGGCCCGAAAATTGAATTTACCCTGTATGACTGCCTCGATCGTGCATGGCAGTGCGGTACGGTACAGCTGGACTTCTCTCTGCCGCAGCGTTTAAGCGCCTCCTATGTGGGCGAAAACAACGAGCGTCAGGTGCCGGTCATGATCCACCGTGCGATTCTCGGTTCTCTGGAGCGCTTCATTGGCATCCTGACCGAAGAGTTCGCTGGCTTCTTCCCAACCTGGATTGCACCAGTGCAGGTGGTGGTCATGAATATCACCGATTCTCAGGCTGAATACGTTAACGAATTGACGCGTAAACTACAAAATGCGGGCATTCGTGTAAAAGCAGACTTGAGAAATGAGAAGATTGGCTTTAAAATCCGCGAGCACACTTTACGTCGTGTCCCGTATATGTTGGTCTGTGGCGACAAAGAAGTCGAAGCCGGCAAAGTGGCCGTGCGCACCCGTCGCGGGAAAGACCTCGGCAGCATGGACGTAAATGAAGTGATCGAGAAGCTGCAACAAGAGATTCGCAGCCGCAGTCTTCAACAACTGGAGGAATAAGGTATTAAAGGCGGAAAACGAGTTCAAACGGCACGTCCGAATCGTATCAATGGCGAGATTCGCGCCCAGGAAGTTCGCTTAACAGGTCTGGAAGGTGAGCAGCTGGGTATTGTGAGTCTGAGAGAAGCTATCGAAAAGGCTGAAGAGGCTGGAGTAGATTTAGTTGAAATCAGCCCTAACGCCGAGCCGCCAGTTTGTCGTATCATGGACTACGGCAAGTTCCTTTATGAAAAGAGTAAGTCTTCTAAGGAACAGAAGAAGAAGCAGAAAGTTATCCAGGTTAAGGAAATTAAATTCCGCCCTGGTACTGATGAAGGTGACTATCAGGTAAAACTCCGCAGCCTGATTCGCTTTCTCGAAGATGGCGATAAGGCCAAAATCACGCTGCGTTTCCGCGGTCGTGAGATGGCCCACCAGCAGATCGGTATGGAAGTGCTTAACCGCGTGAAAGACGATCTGGTTGAACTGGCAGTAGTCGAATCCTTCCCAACGAAGATCGAAGGCCGCCAGATGATCATGGTGCTCGCTCCTAAGAAGAAACAGTAAGGCCATCAAGAAACATTTCCGGTGGGCTTCGGCTCACTGGTTTTGTTCGCCTTTGTTTCGTTTATTAACAATGCGAAGTGGAAGTTATTAAAATGCCAAAAATTAAGACCGTACGCGGTGCTGCTAAGCGCTTCAAAAAAACCGGTAAAGGTGGTTTTAAGCACAAGCACGCTAACCTGCGTCACATTCTGACTAAAAAAGCTACCAAGCGTAAACGTCACCTGCGTCCGAAAGCCATGGTTTCCAAAGGCGATCTGGGCCTGGTTATCGCGTGCCTGCCGTACGCATAAGTCGTTAACGTTTAACTTTTTTAACTTAGAATAGATACAGGAGAGCACACATGGCTCGCGTAAAACGTGGTGTAATTGCACGTGCACGTCACAAGAAAATTTTGAAACAAGCTAAAGGCTACTATGGTGCGCGTTCTCGCGTATACCGCGTTGCCTTCCAGGCTGTTATCAAAGCTGGTCAGTACGCTTACCGTGACCGTCGTCAACGTAAACGTCAGTTCCGTCAACTGTGGATTGCACGTATCAACGCAGCAGCACGTCAGAACGGTATTTCTTACAGCAAATTCATCAATGGCCTGAAAAAAGCCTCTGTTGAAATCGACCGTAAGATCCTGGCTGACATCGCTGTATTCGACAAAGTAGCGTTCACCGCTCTGGTCGAAAAAGCGAAAGCAGCTCTGGCATAAGCCAGTTGAAAGAGGGAGCTTGTCTCCCTCTTTTCGTTTCAACACCATCAATACATTGACTTTTATCGGCGCAGGCTTTTCAATACAGGTCTGACGTTTCTTACCAGACAAGGTAATGCAAGCATGAATGCTGCTATTTTCCGCTTCTTTTTTTACTTTAGCACCTGAACTCAGGAGGCTAGCGCGTGAAAGAAGAAACGGAAAACAGCGCCAGAAAGCCTCCCCTGTGGAGGCTTTTTTCGTATATGGATTCGGAATATTAATTTCACTATAACCGGTGTCTGCACCGACATAATGAGGAAAACCATGTCACATCTCGCAGAGCTGGTTGCCAGTGCCAAGGCAGCCATTAACGAGGCATCAGATGTTGCTGCGCTGGACAACGTCCGCGTGGAATACCTGGGTAAGAAAGGGCATCTGACCCTGCAAATGACCACCCTGCGTGAGTTGCCGCCGGAAGAGCGTCCGGCAGCCGGTGCGGTCATCAACGAAGCGAAAGAGCAGGTACAGCAGGCGCTGAACGCGCGCAAAGCCGAACTGGAAGGCGCGGCGCTGAATGCTCGTCTGGCTGCAGAGACCATCGACGTCTCGCTGCCGGGCCGCCGCATTGAGAATGGCGGTCTGCATCCGGTCACCCGCACCATCGACCGTATTGAAAGTTTCTTCGGTGAGCTCGGCTTTACCGTGGCGACGGGCCCGGAAATCGAAGATGATTACCACAACTTCGATGCGCTGAATATCCCGGGCCACCATCCGGCGCGCGCTGACCACGACACTTTCTGGTTCGATGCCACTCGCCTGCTGCGCACCCAGACCTCCGGCGTGCAGATCCGCACCATGGAAAACCAGCAGCCGCCCATCCGTATTATCGCGCCGGGCCGCGTCTATCGTAACGACTACGATCAGACCCACACCCCGATGTTCCACCAGATGGAAGGTCTGATCGTTGATAAAAACATCAGCTTCACCAATCTGAAAGGAACCCTGCACGACTTCCTGAACAACTTCTTTGAAGAAGATCTGCAGGTACGCTTCCGTCCGTCCTACTTCCCATTCACCGAGCCGTCCGCGGAAGTTGACGTGATGGGTAAAAACGGCAAATGGCTGGAAGTGCTGGGCTGCGGGATGGTGCACCCGAACGTGCTGCGCAACGTGGGAATCGATCCGGAAGTGTACTCCGGCTTCGCCTTCGGCATGGGCATGGAGCGTCTGACCATGCTGCGCTATGGCGTCACCGATCTGCGCGCGTTCTTCGAAAACGATCTGCGTTTCCTCAAACAGTTTAAATAAGGGCAGGACAGAACAATGAAATTCAGTGAACTGTGGTTACGCGAGTGGGTTAACCCGGCGATCGACAGCGAAGCGCTTTCCGATCAGATCACCATGGCGGGCCTCGAAGTGGACGGCGTTGAGCCGGTTGCCGGCACCTTCAACGGCGTCGTTGTCGGTGAAGTAGTGGAGTGCGGTCAGCACCCGAACGCCGACAAACTGCGCGTCACCAAAGTCAACGTCGGCGGCGAACGCCTGCTGGACATCGTCTGCGGCGCGCCAAACTGCCGTCAGGGGCTGAAAGTCGCCGTGGCGACCATCGGCGCCGTGCTGCCGGGCGATTTTAAAATCAAGGCCGCGAAACTGCGCGGCGAGCCGTCAGAGGGGATGCTGTGCTCCTTCTCCGAGCTGGGCATTTCCGATGATCATAGCGGAATTATCGAGCTGCCGGCGGATGCGCCGATCGGTACCGATATTCGCGAATATCTGAAGCTTGACGATAACACCATCGAAATCAGCGTCACCCCGAACCGCGCCGACTGCCTGGGCATCATCGGCGTCGCGCGCGATGTGGCCGTGCTGAACAAGGCGCCGCTGAACGCGCCGGAAATCACCCCGGTAGCCGCCACCATTGACGATGTGCTGCCGATTCAGGTTGACGCCCCGCAGGCGTGCCCGCGCTATCTGGGCCGCGTGGTGAAAGGCATCAACGTCAAAGCGCCGACGCCGCTGTGGATGAAAGAGAAACTGCGCCGCTGCGGGATCCGCTCCATCGACGCGGTGGTTGACGTGACCAACTATGTGCTGCTTGAGCTGGGCCAGCCGATGCACGCCTTTGACCGCGACCGTATTGAAGGCGGGATCGTGGTGCGCATGGCGAAAGAGGGCGAAACCCTGGTCCTGCTCGATGGCTCCGAAGCGAAGCTCGACAGCGATACCCTGGTCATTGCTGACCACAACAAAGCGCTGGCAATGGGCGGGATCTTCGGCGGGGAGCACTCCGGCGTTAACGACGAAACCCAGAACGTACTGCTGGAGTGTGCCTTCTTCAGCCCGCTGTCCATTACCGGCCGCGCGCGCCGTCACGGCCTGCACACCGATGCCTCTCATCGCTATGAGCGCGGCGTCGATCCGGCCCTGCAGTATAAAGCGCTGGAGCGCGCCACGCGTCTGCTGATCGACCTCTGCGGCGGCGAAGCCGGCCCGGTGATCGACGTGACCAACGAAGCGACCCTACCAAAACGCGCCACCATCACTCTGCGTCGTAGCAAACTGGATCGCCTGATTGGCCACCATATCGACGATGCGCAGGTCACTGACATTCTTCAGCGCCTCGGCTGCGAAGTGACGATGGGCGAGGGCGAATGGCAGGCGGTGGCCCCGAGCTGGCGTTTCGACATGGAGATCGAAGAGGATCTGGTCGAGGAAGTGGCTCGCGTTTATGGCTACAACAACATTCCTGATGAGCCGGTGCAGGCGGGTCTGATCATGGGTACCCATCGTGAAGCCGACCTGTCGCTGAAGCGCGTGAAAACGCTGCTGAATGACAAAGGCTATCAGGAAGTGATCACCTACAGCTTCGTCGACCCGAAAGTCCAGCAGCTGATCCACGCCGGTGAAGAGGCGCTGATCCTGCCAAGCCCGATCTCCAGCGAAATGTCGGCCATGCGCCTGTCGCTGTGGACTGGCCTGCTGGGGACCGTGGTCTACAACCAGAACCGTCAGCAGAGCCGGGTTCGCATCTTTGAGAGCGGTCTGCGCTTTGTGCCGGACACCAATGCGCCGCTGGGCATTCGTCAGGATGTGATGCTGGCCGGGGCGATCTGCGGCAACCGCTACGAAGAGCACTGGACACTGGCGAAAGAGACGGTCGATTTCTATGATCTGAAAGGCGATCTGGAAGCCGTTCTGGATTTAACCGGCAAATTAGCGGATATCGAATTCCGTGCGGAAGCGACCACCGCGCTGCATCCGGGGCAATCCGCAGCGATTTATCTTAAAGGTGAACGCATTGGTTTCATTGGGGTTGTTCATCCTGAGCTGGAACGTAAACTGGATCTGAACGGTCGCACTCTGGTGTTTGAACTGGAGTGGAACAAGCTCGCAGACCGCGTGGTGCCTCAGGCGCGCGACATTTCCCGCTTCCCGGCGAACCGTCGCGACATCGCGGTGCTGGTCGCGGAAAACGTGGCTGCCGCCGATGTTTTAGCCGAATGTAAGAAAGTTGGCGTAAATCAGGTAGTTGGCGTAAACTTATTTGACGTGTACCGTGGTAAAGGTGTGGCGGAAGGGTATAAGAGCCTTGCGATTAGCCTGATCCTGCAGGATACCAGCCGTACACTCGAAGAAGAGGAGATTGCCGCTACCGTTGCCAGATGTGTAGAGGCATTAAAAGAGCGATTCCAGGCATCATTGAGGGATTGAACCTATGGCGCTTACAAAAGCTGAAATGTCAGAATATCTGTTTGATAAGCTTGGGCTTAGCAAGCGGGATGCCAAAGAACTGGTCGAGTTGTTTTTCGAAGAGATCCGTCGTGCTCTGGAAAACGGAGAACAGGTCAAACTCTCCGGGTTCGGCAACTTCGATTTGCGGGATAAAAACCAACGCCCGGGACGTAACCCGAAGACGGGGGAGGATATTCCCATTACAGCCCGGCGCGTGGTGACCTTCAGACCCGGTCAGAAGCTGAAAAGCCGTGTCGAAAACGCGTCGCCTAAAGACAAATAATCTGAACTAATTAAAAAGGCCGCATTGCGGCCTTTTTCTTTTCTGTCGAATCTTACGCTTTAACGGCGGTGAGCATGATCTCCACCAGGATGTCTGGTCGCGCCATCTCCGCCTGCACGGCCGCGCGCGCCGGGCTATGGCCTTCCGGCATCCACTCCACCCACGCCTCATTGAACGCGGCAAAGTCACGCTCGATATTTTTCAGCCAGATCTGCGCGGAGAGAATGTGCCGCTTATCGCTCCCGGCCGCCGCCAGCAGGGCGTCGATTTTCTCCAGCACTTCGCGGGTCTGCAAGGCGATGTCCTCCTCGTTGCTTTTCGGCGTCTGTCCGGAGAGGAACAGCAGATTACCATACGCAACGCTGGCGGAAAGACGAGGTTGAGGATGATTGCGAATAATTGTCATGCGGTTTGTTTCCATGTGAGACCTTCTAAAGAAATGTCTGGCATCTGATTGTCGATTAACGCGCCCAGCACCACCGCGCTGCCGGCGGCGAGGGTAAAACCGAGGCTGCCCTGGCCGAGATTCATCCACAGGTTGGGGTAGCCGGCGCGTCCCAGTAGCGGTGGCCCGGCTGGCGTTGAGGGGCGCATGCCGGTCCAGGCTTCGGCCTGGTCCAACCCCTCGAGTTCGGGAAAGCTGCGGGAGACGATTTTTTTCAGCGCCTGAATGCGGCTCTCGCGCAGTGTGTCGCCGTCGTAGCCGATGTCCACCATCGCCGCGATGCGCAGCTGCTGGCCCAGGCGGGCATAAACGATTTTGTGCCCGTAATCGGTGACGCTGATGTCCGGCGCAATGCCCGCCTGCTGCGGATAGGGAAGGGTCAGGCTGTACCCCTTCAGGGCGCAGAGCGGCACGCGAACGCCCATGTGCCCCAGCAGCGGACCGCTGCCGTTGCCGGCGGCGACGACGTACTCATCGCCGGTGATGGTCCCGCGGCTGGTCTCCAGGGCGCAGACGCGTCCGCCGCGCCTGGCGAGCCGCTGCACCTCACAGTGGGTCAGCAGGCTGAAGCGGCTGCTGGCGGTGAGCTTGCCGATCAGCGCAAGGCAAAACTGATGGCAATCCGCCGTTTCATCCCCCGGCGAATAAATTCCGCCCTGCAGCGAAGGGCTGATATGTTTTAGCGCCGGTTCCAGCTGCAGGCAGGCTTCAGCATTCAGCGCCTGCTGATACTGAGGATCTATCCCTTTTGCCGCTTTAGTAAAATCATATTCCCGGCGATGGATAATTAATTTTCCGCTGCGCCGCCAGTGAAAATCGGCAAGATTATCCTCTTCCCGCCACGACTGCATGACCTGCCGGCTGAGCAGCGACAGACGCAATATATGAGCGCCGTTTATTTTATTGGTCTGGCTATTACAGGCGCGCAGGAACTGCAGCAGCCAGCGCCACTGCTGTAAAGAGATATTGAGACGCATATTGAGCGGCGAATCGGCTTTGCCCATCCATTTTATCCCCTGCAGGGGAACGCCGCTGTCGGCAAGGGGGGCGACGTAGCGGTAACTTAATTGTCCGCCGTTGGCAAAACTGGTGGCGCTGGCCGGTTCGCCGTTGCGCTCCAGTAATTGCACCTGATGGCCGCGTTTGATCAGTTCCCAGGCCGTGGCCAGACCGACCACGCCGCCGCCGATAATGACAATGCGTTTGTTCATAACCCGATATATCCACCGCTGTTCAATTTATCGGGTTATGTCAAAGCATTTACCCTGGCGGCGCAATTGACTTTTTATGGTCAGGGTATAACCGCAGGTTAATCTCCTTGAGCTGCTGGCGCAGGCGCTGGCAGAGAAAATCGACGAATTTTTGCGCCATCGGGCTCAGGGAAACGTCGGCCCGACGCAGCAGGCAGAGGTTAATGGCCATCGGCGGCGTAATGGGATGGATCATCTCGGGAGCCAGGTTGTGCTGGGCGGAAAAGATATCGGTAATGCTGCAGCCCATGCCGCGCTTCACGAACTCGGTGGCCATGTAGTAGGTCTGGACATTCAGCCGGGTAGTGGAAAAGTCGCGACGGGTGGCGATGGCGGCGGAAAGCGAGTGCGGCCCCGGCGAGATCCAGCGCTGCTGGTCGATCTGGCTGATATCCACCGCTCCCTGACGATAATGACGGTCGATATAGACCAGCGGCACTTCGGCAATCAGGGTGGTAAGGATCTCTCCCTGCTGCACCGGCTGCAGCGTCAGCGCTAAGTCTATCTCGCGTAAATCCAGTTTTCTGACCAGCGTCTCGGTGTGCTCGGTGGTGAGCGTCATCACCAGGTTGCTGTTTTGCTGATAAAAATCGGTCACCAGCTCCGGCACCAGGCTTAACCCCAGGCTCGGCAGACAGCCTAAGGTGATTTTGGCGCGCGGATCGCGGGCCAGGTTATCGGCCAGCAGGCGCAGGTTGTCCAGGTCCTGATAAATAGTCTGCGCTTTTTCGAAAAGTGTGATCGCCTCGCTGGTCGGCAGCAGCTTGCCGCGCACCCGCTGAAACAGGGTAAAGCCCAGCTTCAGTTCGGCGCTTTTTAACGCTTTGCTGGCCGCTGGCTGGGAGATATTGAGCGATTCCGCCGCCCGTGACAGAGAGCCGCAGGTCATGACGGCATAGAAGATTTCCAGATGACGCAGTTTCATGAACAGTTAACTCAGGGTTATAGCCTACCGATAAAAAGTCATTTTCTACTAACACTAAGTTAACATAAATTTAATCACCAATCAGCGCATTGGTTACATATTGTGCTGCTGGCCCCGCCTGATGGCGGAATAAAACGCTCTCAGAATCGTTTCCTTTGTACCCCAACAGACCCTCAGGCTGCGGCCAATAATGAAAAAGAGGGAGGATATTTTCTGAGCAGGCCCCCATACACCACCTGACCATCATGGTCGGATTGATTGGCATTAAGGAGTGTTATGAGTGACTCAACGCTCGCAGGCAATACGCCTGTCAGACGAAATATCACGCGAAAAAACGTTATTACCGGTCTGTTATTGCTGCTGTTCGTGTTGATTGCGCTGTGGTGCCACGGTCGACCGGGCAGCGAGCTTGGCCTGCTGGGATTTACGCCGCTGGTGGCGTTAGCGATATTATCGCTGATCGGCGTCGATATAGTGCTGGCGGTCATCTCCTCGATTATTATCGCCATGATCATGACCTCGACCGGTCTGCCGGAAATGGGCGCGATGCTGGCGAAGTCCACCGGGTCATTTATTGCCACCGTCGGGCTTATCATTATGCTCGGCGCCGGCGTGGGGGAAGTGGCCACCCGCACCGGCGCGGCGGTTGAACTGGTGAAATTCGTGGTCCACCGTATTGGGCTGTCGAGCCAGACGCGGGTCAAGTTCGGCATTGTGGTGTCATCGATTTTAATTTGCGGTTCGCTGGGCACCATGGCCGGCGGCAATGCGATTATTGTCGCAGTGATTATCCCCGTAGCGGCGGCGGTACGCTTAACGCCGCCGACGGTAGCCGCGCTGATGATGACCGCCGGTTCCGTTGGACTCTTTACCGGGCCCTTCACCCCCAGCACCGTGACGATCCTCAGCCTCGGCGGTCTGAGCTATCCGGATTATCTGCTGTATGTCGGCCTGCCGATGAGCGCCGTCACCCTGTTAGCCGGCTGGATCATGGCCGGACGGATCCAGAAGATGACCGAAGGCAAACTGCGCTATGAGGTCGATCTCTCGGAAAAGCCGCAAGAGGACCTTAGCGCCGCGCAGCAGCGCCGGCGTAAATTAAGCGCGCTGGCTTTCGCCGCGACCATCATCGTGATGGCGGTGGTTGGGGTGGTGATTAAAGCCGGCTTCAGCTTTGCGATTATCGTCATGCTGCTGGTGGCACTGATGACCGGGCTGGTGGGCGGCCTGCGGCCGACGCAGATCCTGCAGGCGCTGTATCACGGCTGCGGTCGTCTGGTGTGGATGTTTATTCTCTACTGGCTGTATAACCCGATCCTTGAGCTGATGGATGGCCTGCACGCCTATCAGGGGCTGCTGGAGTATACTCAGCCGCTGCTGGAAGGGATCTCCCCGGCCTGGCTGTGCTTTAGCATCTTCGCGTTCAATATTATCGGCCATGTGCCCGGCGCGGCGGTAGCCCAGATGACCTTTACGCATAAAATCTTTGGCCCGATGCTGATGGCCGCCGGCGTGCCGCCGCAGGGGACCACCGCGGTGCTGCTGGCCTCGTCTCAGGTGGACTGGTTCGGGCCGTTTCCCTCATCGGACATGTTCGGCCAGATGGGGCTGGCGCAGTCTACACATCTGAAGTATATGCTCTATAACGGCTGGGCAATCGTGGTGGCGAACATCATTCTCTTCGCGCTGCTGTTTCAGATTCTGGTGTAAAGCGGGATGGTCGACGGGGGGAGGGTCCTCCGCGTCGACCTTTGGTCGTGAGGTTTTCCTTTTCTCACCGCGACACCCACCGTAAAATCAGCCTCTTGTTCCCACTGCGTAATGGAATCTATGCTGACTCTCGCCCATCTTCAACAGCGCCGCAGCCGGCGTTGGCTCCTTAGTTTAACGCTGTTGCTGCTGGTCACCCTGCTGATCAGCCTGTGCGCGGGGGATCAATGGATCCCGCCCGGCGAGTGGCTCAGCGCCAAAGGTCAGCTGTTTATCTGGCAGATCCGCCTGCCGCGGACCCTGGCGGTGCTGCTGGTGGGGGCGGCGCTGGCGCTCTCCGGGGCGATAATGCAGGCGCTGTTTGAAAATCCGCTGGCGGAACCGGGTCTGCTGGGCGTCTCCAACGGCGCGGGCGTCGGGCTGATTGCCGCCGTCCTGCTGGGTAAAGGCCTGTTACCGGGTTGGGCGCTCGGGCTGTGTGCGATCCTGGGCGCGCTGCTGATCACCTTTATTCTGCTGCGTTTTGCCCGCCGCCATCTTTCCACCAGCCGCCTGCTGCTGGCGGGGGTAGCGCTGGGGATCATCTGCAGCGCCCTGATGACCTGGGCGGTCTATTTCTCCACCTCTTTTGACCTGCGTCAGCTGATGTACTGGATGATGGGCGGGTTTGGCGGCGTCGACTGGCAGCAGCTGTGGCTGATGATAGCCCTCCTGCCAGCGCTCTGCTGGGTCTGTCTGCAGTCGCAACCCCTGAATTTACTGGCGCTGGGCGAAGTCTCCGCCCGTCAGCTCGGCCTGCCGCTGTGGCTGTGGCGTAAGCTGCTGGTGGTGGCGACCGGCTGGATGGTCGGCGTTAGCGTGGCGCTGGCGGGGGCGATTGGCTTTATCGGCCTGGTGATCCCACACATTCTGCGGCTATGCGGCTTGAGCGATCACCGGGTCTTGCTCCCGGCCTGCATGCTGGCAGGGGCAAGCGCCTTGCTGGGGGCGGATATTATCGCCCGGCTGGCGCTTTCCGCCGCTGAGCTGCCGATTGGCGTGGTGACGGCGACGCTGGGCGCGCCGGTCTTTATCTGGTTGCTGCTGCGCTCGCGGTGACGGGAATAGCGCGACGCCGTCTGCAGGGACGGCGCCGGCTCGGGCTTACCAGCCTTTGATCGCGTCGCCTTTGTAGACTTCCTTCGCTTTTTCCGCGACTTCACTGGTCTGGAAGGCGGCTTTCAGTTCCTGAATTTTCTTGCTGTCCTTGTTATCCTCGCGGGCGACAATCGCATTCACGTAAGGGGAATCTGGTCCCTCCATGAACAGGCCGTCGCGGGCGGCCGACAGGCCCGCCTGGGCGGAGAAGTTGGTGTTAATGATTGACAGGCTGACGTTCGGGTCATCCAGGGTGCGGGTCAGCTGCGGGGTATCCACCTCCACAATCTTCAGCTGTTTCGGGTTGTCGATGATATCCAGCGTGGTGGGTAAATAGCCGACGCCCGGTTTCAGCTTGAGCAGCCCCTGCGCCTGAAGCAGCAGCAGGCTGCGGCCCAGGGTAGTGGTTTCATTAGAGATGGTCACCGTCGCTCCCTCGGGGAGCTCGCTGATATTTTTGATGCGATGTGAATAGGCGGCGATAGGGAAGACAAAGGTTTTACCGACCACCGCGAATTTATAGCCGCGCTCTTTCGACTGCGCCTCAAGGTACGGCAGAGTCTGGAAGGCGTTGGCATCCACATCTTTGTTGTTCAGCGCTTCGTTAGGCAGCACATAATCATTGAAGGAGACCACTTCGACGTCGAGGTGATATTTATCCTTCGCCACTTGCTCCACCACTTTCCAGATGGCTTCGTCCGGCCCGGTGTTGATAGCGACTTTCACTTTATTATCTTCATCCGGAGAGCAGGCGCTCAGCAGGGCGACAGAGGCGGCGATTAACGCCAGGCTAAACAACTTCTTCATCAACAAAACTCTCTTAAATTAACAAGTAACGAAACCATATTACATTCATGGAACACTGTACACGTAAATAGGTGCCTGCCCAATTGAGAGGATTTCATGTTGCTGACGGGCAGCGAAGCGCTGTTACATCATGCGACAACTCGCGGGGATTGGCAGTAGAATGGCGGGCGCTGAATCCGCTACAGTAGATAGGGATCACCTTCACCGGAAACCGGTTTATCCATTGAGGACAGGCTATGCAACATGACATTCTGAATACCGAAGTGACGACCATTGATGGCGAGAAAACCACCCTGGCATCCTTTGCCGGCAAGGTACTGCTGATCGTCAATGTGGCCTCCAAATGCGGCCTGACGCCGCAGTATGAGCAACTGGAGGACCTGCAAAAGCAGTTTGCTGGCGAGGGCTTCAGCGTGCTGGGCTTCCCCTGCAACCAGTTCCTCGGCCAGGAGCCGGGGAGTGAAGAAGAGATTAAGACCTTCTGCAGCACCACCTACGGCGTCACCTTCCCGCTGTTCAGCAAGATTGACGTCAACGGCGAGCATCGCGCACCGCTCTATCAAAAGCTGGTTGCCGCCGCGCCGAAGGCGGTGGCCCCGGAAGGCAGCGGTTTTTATGAGCGGATGGCCAGCAAGGGCCGCGCGCCGCTGTACGTAGACGACATTCTGTGGAATTTCGAAAAATTCCTCGTCGATCGCCAAGGCAACGTCATTCAGCGCTTCTCTCCGGATATGACGCCGGACGATCCGCAGCTGGTGGCGGCGATTAAAGGAGCGCTGGCGAAATAATGTCGTTTCTGATGCAGCTACAGGATGTAGAAGCGGCGGGGCGTCTGGCCCCGTTTTCTGCGGCCTTTCGCGCCGGGGAGATCGTCCACCTGGTGGGGCCGAACGGCGCAGGGAAGAGCACGCTGCTGGCCCGCATGGCGGGGCTGTCCGACGGCCCCGGCACAATTCATTTTAACGGACGGTTGCTTGACGAGTGGCCGGCGACGGAGCTGGCGCGCCGCCGCGGATATCTGTGCCAACAGCAGACTCCGCCGTTCGCCATGCCGGTGTGGCACTATCTGGCGCTGCACAGGCAGCAGCAGGGCGACAGCGCCCGGGTGAACGATATCGCGGCCAGGCTTGGCCTTGACAATAAGCTGGGCCGTCAGGTCAATCAGCTGTCGGGCGGCGAGTGGCAGCGCGTGCGGCTGGCGGCAGTGATCCTGCAGATCGATCCCTTAAGCAATCCCGCGGGTCAGCTGCTGCTGCTGGATGAGCCGATGAACAGTCTGGATGTGGCCCAGCAGGCGGCGCTGGATCGGCTGTTACGCGAGCTGAGCGCGGCGGGAATCGCGGTGGTGATGAGCAGTCACGATCTCAACCACACTTTGCGCCATGCCGGACAGAGCTGGCTGCTCTGCCAGGGGGAAGCCATCGCCTGCGGGGAGACCGACGAGGTGCTGAACGAGGAAAATTTAACCGCTGCCTATGCGATCCCGTTCCAGCGCGTGGAGGTGGCCGGTCATATTATGCTCATCGCGTCACAGTAGCACGCAGTTATCTTGTCACTATATTGATAAACAAGCTAAATTATTGCGATAAAGAGACTAGGGACAGAGGGATCATCTGAAATGCGCTTCTGGTTCATGTTGGCGGCGGCGTTAATTTTAGCCGGCTGCAGCAGCCATCGGGCACCGCCGCCGAATCCTCGGCTGGCTGACTCCATTACGGTGGTGGCGAATCTGAACGAGCAGCTGCGCAGCTGGCGCGGCGCACCGTATCGCTACGGCGGCATGACGCCGCGCGGCGTCGACTGCTCCGGCTTTGTGGTGCGCACGTTTCGCGATAAATTTGCCCTCCAGCTGCCGCGCGAAACCCGCGAGCAGGCGGAAATCGGCACCCGAATTGATAAGCGCGATCTGCTGCCCGGCGATCTGGTGTTCTTCAAAACCGGCTCAGGCGAAAGCGGCCTGCACGTCGGCATCTACGATACCGATAACCAGTTTATTCATGCCTCCACCAGTCAGGGCGTCACCCGTTCCTCGCTGGATAACGTCTACTGGAACAAAAAATTCTGGCAGGCGCGGCGTATCTGACGTCATTCAGCGGCCGGAGGGAAGCGAGCGCTTCCCTTTTTTATGCCGATAACCCTGCACTCCGCCCGTGTTAATCCGCTGTTCCAGGCACTACACTGGAGAGAGGAGGAACCATGACCCTTTCTTTTACCACCCACTGGCGGGATGAACTGCCGGACTTTTACACTTCCCTGTCACCGACGCCGCTCGATAACGCCCGACTCATCTGGCGCAACGCTCCGCTGGCGCAACAGCTGGGCGTCCCTGACGCGCTGTTTGCGCCGGAAAGCGGGGCCGGCGTCTGGGGCGGCGAAGCGCTGCTCCCGGGCATGTCGCCGCTGGCGCAGGTTTACAGTGGCCATCAGTTTGGCGCCTGGGCCGGCCAGCTGGGCGACGGACGCGGGATCCTGCTCGGTGAGCAGCAGCTGGCGGATGGCCGCCGTTACGACTGGCATCTGAAAGGCGCCGGCCTGACCCCCTATTCACGGATGGGGGACGGCCGCGCCGTGCTGCGCTCGACGATCCGGGAAAGCCTGGCGTCGGAGGCGATGCACGCCCTGGGGATCCCGACGACGCGCGCCCTGGCGATGGTCACCAGCGATACCCCGGTCTACCGCGAGCGCGTGGAGCCTGGCGCGATGCTGATGCGGGTGGCCGAGAGCCATGTCCGCTTTGGTCATTTCGAACATTTTTACTATCGTCGCGAGCCGCAGAAGGTTCAGCAGCTGGCCGATTATGTCATTCGTCACCACTGGCCGCAGCTGCAGGATGAAGCGGACAAGTACCTGTTATGGTTCCGTGACGTTGTCACGCGTACCGCGCAGACCATCGCCAGCTGGCAAACCGTGGGCTTTGCCCATGGGGTGATGAATACCGACAACATGTCGATTCTCGGTTTGACCATCGACTACGGGCCGTATGGCTTCCTTGACGATTTTCAGCCGGACTTTATCTGCAACCACTCCGATTACCAGGGGCGCTACAGTTTTGAAAACCAGCCGGCGGTGGGGCTGTGGAATCTGCAGCGTCTGGCCCAGTCGCTGTCGCCGTTTATCAGCGCCGAAGCGCTGAACGCGGCGCTGGATGAGTATCAGCACGCCTTGCTGACCGCCTATGGCCAGCGGATGCGCGACAAACTTGGCCTGTTCACTCAGCAGAAAGGGGATAACGATCTGCTCGACGGTCTGTTTGCCCTGATGATCCGCGAGAGAAGCGACTATACCCGAACGTTCCGCCTGCTGAGCCACAGCGAACAGCTCAGCGCGGCCTCGCCGCTGCGCGACGAGTTTATCGACCGTGCGGCATTCGACAGCTGGTTCGCCAGCTATCGCGCGCGGCTTCGTGATGAACAGGTGGAGGATGCCCAGCGCCAGCAGCGGATGCAGGGCGTCAACCCGGCGCTGGTGTTACGTAACTGGCTGGCGCAGCGGGCGATCGAGCAGGCTGAGGCTGGCGATATGGGGGAGCTGGAACGTCTGCATGCCGCGCTGGCCGATCCCTTCACCGATCGCGAGGACGACTACGTCCGCCGGCCGCCGGACTGGGGTAAACGTCTGGAAGTCAGCTGCTCGAGCTAACTCGCCTCGCCCCGCGCGCTGCGGGGCGATTATTTGGTCAGGATCAACTTCCCGGCGTGGGTCTGGCGCAGCAGATAGCGCTGGCCGCCATGCTCAATGACTACCCGTCCTTCGCTGCCTAACAGAACCCGACTGCTGATCTGTCTGTCCGTCGCCATGGGATAGGGGGCATTGTCTTTTGGTTTTTCAGCTGTGGCAGTGTTATCCATACGCGTCATAGCTCTCAAAATAAAAATCAAAGCAACAATGATAATCATTATCAATAATGTTGTTTTTGACGGCAAGCGTTATTTATCGTGTTACCGAATTTGGTAGGGGAATGGCAGAAGGGGATCGCCCACCGCAGGCGCGGCGGGCGGAGCGGTCACAGACGAGTGGCCGTGGCGGCCGCCAGTTCGCTCAATAAACGTTCGCTGTCTTCCCAGCTCAGGCAGGGATCGGTGATCGACTGGCCCCAGGCCAGGGGCTGGCCGGGAACCACTTTCTGGGTCCCTTCCTGCAGGAAGCTCTCCGCCATAATGCCGGCGATGGCGGTAGAGCCCGCGCGAATTTGCTGACAGATATCGGCGCACACCTCCAGCTGACGGCGATGCTGCTTCTGGCAGTTGCCATGGCTGAAGTCGACCACCAGCTGCTCCGGCAGATTGAATTCACGCAGCGCCTCGCCGGCGGCGGCGATATCCTCGGCGTGATAGTTCGGCCGTTTGCCGCCGCGCATAATGATATGCCCGTACGGGTTGCCGCTGGTCTGGTAAATCGTCATCTGCCCCTGCTTGTCCGGAGAGAGGAACATATGGCTGGCGCGGGAGGCGCGGATGGCGTCTACGGCGATGCGCGTATTGCCGTCGGTACCGTTTTTAAACCCGACCGGGCAGGAGAGCGCCGAGGCCATTTCACGGTGGATCTGGCTTTCCGTGGTGCGCGCCCCGATGGCTCCCCAGCTGATGAGATCGGCGATAAACTGACCGGTCACCATATCGAGAAACTCGGTGGCCGTCGGCACCCCCAGCTCATTAACCTGCAGCAGCAGGCGCCGTGCCAGTTCAATACCGTGGTTGACCCGATAGCTGCCGTTGAGGTCCGGATCGGAGATTAAGCCTTTCCAGCCCACCACGGTACGGGGTTTTTCAAAGTAGGTGCGCATCACGATCTCCAGCTGCGGCTGGTAGCGCTCGCGCATGGTCTGCAGGCGGCGGGCATACTCCATCGCCGCGTCGGTGTCGTGAATGGAGCAGGGGCCGATAATCACCAGCAGGCGGCGGTCTTCGCCGTTGAGGATTTTTTCAATGCGGCGACGGGAGGCCGAGACGTGGGCGGCCACGTCGGCGGTGACGGGATGGCGCTGGGCCAGCTCCGCGGGCGTTACCAGGCTTTCAATACGCGCGGTACGCAATTCGTCTGTTTTATTCATTGGGGTCTCAAAAATCTGTTTCTTCGCCAGCGAAAATGCCGGGAAGTGATGCGCATCACGATAAACCAATCCCTGCTTATTGCAAGAGCAGGGCATGATCCTGTATAGGCCACGGGTGATAGCATAAACAAATTTTTAATAATGTACTAGTGTATTAGTACATCCTGCGATTCAGTCCCATGATGTCCATGATTTTTGTCGCTATTTCCTCAACGGAATAGTTGGTGCTGTTCAGGCAGGGGATTTTATTCTTACGATACAGCGCCTCCACTTCGGTCACTTCCATCCGACACTGGCGCAGCGAAGCGTAGCGGCTGTTCTCCCGGCGCTCCTCGCGGATCGCCGCCAGACGCTCCGGATTGATGGTCAGGCCGAACATCTTATGCTGCAGGGGTTTCAGCGACGCCGGCAGAACCAGATTGTCCATATCGTCGGCGATAAACGGATAGTTGGCGGCGCGAATGCCGTACTGCATAGCGAGGTACAGACTGGTGGGCGTCTTGCCGCAGCGCGACACGCCGAGGAGGATCACCTGCGCCTGGTCAAGGTTGCGCAGCGAGATGCCATCGTCATGGGCGAGGGTGTAATCGATGGCGGCGATGCGCGCATCGTATTTGATCAGGTTCCCGGGGTTCAGGCCGTGGGTGCGGTGGGCCACTGGCGTCGGGTCGAGGTTGAGCTCCTGCTGCAGCGGGGCCACCAGCGCCTGAACGATATCCTGACAAAAGCCCTCGCTTTGCAGAATGATATCGCGGATTTCCGGAATAACGATGGAATAGAACACCAGCGGGCGGATGCCCGTTTGCTGATAAATGGCGTCGATCTGCTCTTTCACCGCCCGCGCGCGGCTGATATTTTCCACAAACGGCAGGGTCACGCTGCTGATGGCGACCGGGAATTGCGACATGACGGCATGCCCCAGCACCTCCGCCGTAATGGCGGTACCGTCAGAAATATAAAATACGTGGCGATCTACAGCACTTTCCATTTTGACCATCCGGTATAATGAGTTTAATTGCCTGAAAGCGGATATTAAATTTAAGCATATCCCTGTTTGATTTGTCTCTTCTTAAAATTGAAACGCTATTTTTGTTTTTTATGAAAAGGGTGGTTCATTTTCTTTTTTTTGCCGTAATTTCCAGCGTTTTTCGTCATAATTCCTAAAAATCATTGAGTTATCTATATCGGGGGAACAGTCCGAAAAAAGAAAAATAATTTGCTTGAACGATTCACCGTTTTTTTCAGCACCATAAATATGTCAGGATAATCTTGCAGTCGATCGTGAAATTTTTTTCACTGGTATTAAATCACAAAAGGATTGTCTCGATGTCCAACAATGGCTCGTCACCGCTGGTGCTTTGGTATAACCAACTCGGCATGAATGATGTAGACAGAGTTGGGGGCAAAAATGCCTCCCTTGGTGAAATGATTACGAATCTGTCCGGTATGGGTGTGTCCGTACCTAACGGGTTTGCCACCACCGCTGATGCTTTCAATCAGTTCCTGGACCAAAGCGGTGTTAACCAGCGCATTTATGCGCTGCTGGATGAAACCGACATTGACGACGTTTCCGCATTAGCGAAAGCGGGCGCGCAGATCCGACAGTGGATCATCGATACCCCCTTCCAGAGCGAACTGGAAAACGCGATTCGCGATGCTTATGACCTGCTGTCCGCCGATGACGCCGAGGCCTCATTCGCCGTGCGCTCTTCCGCCACCGCGGAAGATATGCCGGACGCCTCCTTCGCCGGGCAGCAAGAGACATTCCTCAACGTGCAGGGCTTTGACGCCGTGCTCGTTGCCGTGAAGCACGTGTTTGCTTCACTGTTTAACGATCGCGCGATCTCCTATCGCGTGCATCAGGGTTACGATCACCGCGGCGTGGCGCTCTCCGCCGGGGTGCAGAGGATGGTCCGCTCCGATCTGGCCTCCTCCGGCGTCATGTTCTCCATCGATACCGAATCCGGCTTTGACCAGGTGGTGTTTATCACCTCGGCGTGGGGTTTGGGCGAGATGGTGGTGCAGGGCGCGGTGAACCCGGACGAATTCTACGTCCACAAACCGACGCTGGCCGCTGGCCGCCCGGCGATCGTGCGCCGCACCATGGGGTCGAAAAAGATCCGCATGGTTTACGCGCCGACTCAAGAGCACGGCAAGCAGGTGCGTATCGAAGATGTGCCGCAGGCGCAGCGCGATATCTTCTCGTTAACCAACGAGGAGGTGCAGGAGCTGGCGAAGCAGGCGGTGCAGATCGAGAAGCACTACGGCCGTCCGATGGATATCGAGTGGGCGAAAGATGGCCACACCGGTAAGCTGTTTATCGTCCAGGCGCGTCCGGAAACCGTGCGTTCCCGCGGCCAGGTGATGGAGCGTTATACCCTCCACGCTCAGGGGCAGATCATCGCCGAAGGGCGCGCCATCGGCCACCGCATTGGCGCCGGTCCGGTGAAGGTGATCCACGATATCAGCGAGATGAACCGCATTGAGCCAGGCGATGTGCTGGTTACCGATATGACCGACCCGGACTGGGAACCGATCATGAAGAAAGCCTCGGCGATCGTCACCAACCGCGGCGGACGTACCTGCCACGCGGCGATCATCGCTCGTGAGCTGGGTATTCCGGCGGTGGTCGGCTGCGGCGATGCCACCGATCGCATTCAGGAAAACCAGAACGTGACCGTCTCCTGCGCCGAAGGCGACACCGGCTATGTCTACGCCGAGCTGCTGGACTTCAGCGTCAAGAGCTCCAGCGTCGGCGACATGCCGGATCTGCCGCTGAAGGTGATGATGAACGTCGGCAACCCGGATCGCGCCTTCGACTTCGCCTGCCTGCCGAACGAAGGCGTGGGTCTGGCGCGGCTGGAATTTATCATCAACCGCATGATTGGCGTTCACCCGCGCGCGCTGCTGGAGTTTGACGACCAGGAGCCGGGCCTGCAGAACGAAATCCGCGAGCTGATGAAAGGCTACGATTCGCCGAGAGAGTTCTACGTTGGCCGCCTGACCGAAGGGATCGCCACCCTTGGCGCCGCTTTCTATCCGAAACGGGTGATTGTGCGCCTCTCTGACTTCAAGTCGAACGAATACGCCAACCTGGTGGGCGGCGAGCGCTATGAGCCGGAAGAAGAGAACCCAATGCTCGGCTTCCGCGGCGCCGGACGCTACGTTTCCGAAAGCTTCCGCGACTGCTTCGCGCTGGAATGTGAAGCGATGAAGCGCGTGCGTAACGACATGGGGCTGACCAACGTCGAAGTGATGGTGCCGTTCGTCCGTACCGTCGCCCAGGCGAAAGCGGTGGTCGAAGAGCTGGAGCGTCAGGGGCTGAAGCGCGGCGAGAACGGGCTGAAGATCATCATGATGTGCGAGATCCCGTCGAACGCGTTGCTGGCCGAGCAGTTCCTCGAGTACTTCGACGGCTTCTCCATCGGCTCGAACGACATGACCCAGCTGGCGCTCGGTCTGGACCGCGACTCCGGCGTGGTCTCTGAGCTGTTTGATGAACGCAACGACGCGGTGAAAGCGCTGCTGTCGATGGCGATCCGCGCGGCGAAGCAGCAGGGTAAATACGTCGGCATCTGCGGCCAGGGGCCTTCTGACCATGAAGATTTCGCCGCCTGGCTGATGGAGGAGGGGATTGATAGCCTGTCCCTCAACCCGGATACCGTGGTGCAAACCTGGTTAGGTCTGGCGGAACTGAATAAATAAGTTCGCCCTGACAGTACAGATCCCCGGCAGCGATGCCGGGGATTTTTTTTGCCGGTGTCAGGCCGCCCGGCGTCGCGATGCGCAGGACAAAAAAAAGCCCATCGTGGGAGATGGGCAAAGACTACACACAGCAATTCGTTGTTTCACTCAGGGGATTTCCATGCTTATAAATCAAGGTGTTGATTTATAACCGTGAGCTAATAGTAGGCAGCGGGGCCTTTGCCGTCGATCAGATTCCTCTCAATAGTTAAATTGTTGTGAAGGACCGGGAGGGTAAAAGCGGGTGCGGGGCGTACAAGGCTGGCGTTTTGCCGCCGATCAATTAATTTTGCTTAACAATTGTCCAGGGGGGAGACAGGCGGGTCCCCCCGCCTGACAGGGCATTACTTGCGCCCGGCCTCCAGCTCGCTGAGCTCTTCGAGCACGACATCGGGGTCTTTCGGCGGCGGCGGCACTTCGTGCACCCAGGCGTCATACAGGCGCCAGGAGACGGCCAGCAGCACCGGACCGATAAACAGGCCGATCATGCCGAAGGCGATCAGGCCGCCAATGACGCCGGTAAGAATGAGGATCATCGGCAGGTCGGCGCCCATACGGATAAGCACAGGGCGGATAACGTTGTCCATGGTGCCGACCACGCAGCTCCACACCAGCAGCACGGTGCCCCAGGTGGTGTCCCCGCTCCAGTAAAGCCAGATAATCGACGGCACCAGAACCAGCAAAGGCCCGAGCTGGACCAGACAGGTAAAGATCATCACCACGGTCAGCAGGGCGGCGTAGGGCACGCCGGAGATGGCAAGGCCGATCCCGCCCAGCACCGCCTGAGTGAGGGCCGTCACCACCACGCCCAGCGCCACGGCGCGCACGGCCTGGCCGGCCAGCAGCACGGCGGCGTCACCGCGTTTAGCCGCCAGGCGCGTGGCGAAATAGCGAAAACCGTAGGCTACCTGCTCGCCGCGCCAGTAAAGCAGCGCGCTGAATAACAGCATCAGGCCGCAGTAGACCAGCAGCTTGCCGATGTGCGCCGCCTGACCGACAAACCAGCTGGTGGTGGTGCCAATGTAGGGGCGAACCTTGGCCATAATCGCCGAGCCGCCCATATCCAGCAGGCCATGCCAGGCGGCGTAGAGTTTATCGCCGACCAGCGGCACGCTGTTGAGCCAGGCGAAATCCGGCAGCGTCACATTTCCGCTGCTGATGAGTTTGATCAGCGGAACGCTGTTATCCACCAGGCTGTTAACCAGCAGAGCGATAGGAATCACGAATAGCAAAAACAGCAGCAGGGTCATCGCCAGCACCGCCAGCATCCGTTTGCCGAACAGCACGCGCTGCAGACGCAGCAGCACCGGCCAGGTGGCGATCACCACGGTGCCGGCCCAGGCGAAGGACAGAATAAACGGCTGCACAACCCACAGGCAGGATATGATAATCAGGGCCAGGAACAGCACCGACAGCAGTATTTGCGGTATGTCCCGAGGCTGATGGGGGTTAATCATAGAGAATTTTTACCTTTCCAGTCGCGCCAAAAAGCTGGCGCTGCGTAAATCCATGTACTGATAATAATATCAATAATTTTGCCGGGCTGATTTTGCACAGAAAACACGTGGGCGCATATGAAAAAAATGTGATAAAAAGTTGAATGCGCTACGCAAACGTTTAGTTAGCACCAACACAATATTTTCAAACACAACATAGTCAGGCAGGGTCAAGTGTGATGATCCCACAAATTTCTCAGGCGCCAGGGGTAGTTCAACTGGTGCTGAATTTTTTGCAGGTACTGGAGCAACAGGGTTTTACCGGCGATACCGCCACCAGCTATGCCGACAGGCTGACGATGGCCACCGACAACAGCGTCTATCAGCTGCTGCCGGATGCGGTCCTGTTTCCACGTTCCACGGCAGACGTAGCGTTACTGGCGCGGGTCGCCGCCGAACCACGCTTTAAATCGCTGATCTTCACCCCGCGCGGCGGCGGCACCGGCACCAACGGCCAGGCGCTGAACGGCGGAATTATCGTCGATATGTCCCGCTATATGAACCGCATTATTGAAATCAACCCCGAAGAGGGTTGGGTGCGCGTCGAAGCCGGAGTCATCAAAGATCAGCTGAACCAGTTTCTTAAACCCTATGGTTACTTCTTTGCGCCTGAGCTCTCCACCAGCAACCGCGCCACCCTGGGCGGGATGATAAACACCGACGCCTCCGGACAGGGATCGCTGGTGTATGGTAAAACGTCGGATCACGTGCTTGGCCTGCGGGCGGTGCTGATGGGCGGGGATATCCTCGATACCCAGGCGGTGCCGGTGGCGCTGGCGGAGACGCTGGGCAATACGCCCTCGACGATCGGCCGGATCTACAACACGGTCTACCAGCGCTGCAAGGCGCAGCGCGAGCTGATCATTGATAAGTTTCCCAAACTCAACCGCTTCCTCACCGGATACGATCTGCGCCACGTCTTTAACGATGAGATGAGCGAGTTCGACCTGACGCGGATTTTAACCGGTTCGGAAGGGACGCTGGCGTTTATCACCGAAGCGCGGCTGGATATTACCCGCCTGCCGAAGGTGCGCCGGCTGGTCAACGTCAAATATGACTCCTTTGACTCTGCGCTGCGTAATGCACCCTTTATGGTGGAAGCCAAGGCCCTGTCGGTGGAGACCGTCGACTCTAAAGTCCTCAATCTGGCGCGCGAGGATATCGTCTGGCACTCGGTGAACGAACTGATCACCGACGTACCGGATAAAGAGATGCTCGGGCTGAATATCGTCGAATTCGCCGGGGATGACGCGGCGCTGATTGACCAGCAGGTCACCACCCTGTGCCAGCGTCTGGACGAGCTGATGGCCCGCAGCGAGGCGGGAGTCATCGGCTGGCAGGTTTGTCACGATCTTGATGGCGTGGAGCGCATCTATGCCATGCGCAAGAAGGCGGTAGGCCTGTTGGGTAATGCCAAAGGTGCCGCCAAGCCGATCCCCTTTGCCGAGGATACCTGCGTCCCGCCCGAACACCTGGCGGATTATATCGTCGAGTTTCGCGCGCTGCTCGACAGCCACGGCCTGAGCTACGGTATGTTTGGCCACGTCGACGCCGGGGTGCTGCACGTGCGCCCGGCGCTGGACATGTGCGATCCGCAGCAGGAGGTGCTGATGAAGCAGATATCCGACGATGTGGTAGCGCTAACGGCGAAATATGGCGGTCTGCTGTGGGGGGAACATGGCAAAGGCTTCCGCGCCGAGTACAGCCCGGCATTCTTTGGCGAGGCGCTGTACGGCGAGCTGCGGAAGATCAAAGCGGTCTTCGATCCGGATAACCGACTGAACCCGGGGAAAATTTGTCCGCCGGAAGGGATTGACGCGCCGATGATGAAAGTCGACGCGGTGAAGCGCGGCACCTGGGATCGGCAGATCCCTATCGCGGTGCGCAGCGCCTGGCGCGGGGCGATGGAGTGTAATGGCAACGGGCTGTGCTTCAACTTTGACGTAAAAAGCCCGATGTGTCCGTCGATGAAGGTGAGCAACCAGCGCATCCACTCGCCGAAAGGGCGGGCGACGCTGGTCCGCGAATGGCTGCGTCTGCTGGCGGATCGCGGCGTCGATCCCAATCAGCTGGAGAAGGCGCTGCCGGAGCAGGGCGTTAGCCTGCGCTCGCTGGTGGCGCGCACGCGCAACAGCTGGCATGCGCGCAAAGGGGAATATGATTTCTCGCACGAGGTCAAAGAGGCGATGTCCGGCTGTCTGGCCTGCAAAGCCTGTTCGACCCAGTGCCCGATCAAAATCGATGTCCCGGAGTTCCGCTCACGCTTCCTGCAGCTGTACCACAGCCGCTACCTGCGGCCGGTGCGCGATCATCTGGTGGCGTCGGTGGAATCCTATGCGCCGCTGATGGCCCAGGCGCCGAAGACGTTTAACTTCTTCATGAACCAGCCGTGGCTGAAAAAGCTGTCGGAGAAGCATATCGGGATGGTCGATCTGCCGCTGCTCTCGGCGCCGTCGCTGAAGCAGCAGATGGCCGGCCACCGCTCCGCCAACATGACCCTTGAGCAGCTCGAAGCGCTGAGCGCCGAGCAGAAAGCGAAGATGGTGCTGGTGGTGCAGGATCCCTTTACCAGCTATTACGACGCCCAGGTGGTGGCTGACTTTATCCGTCTGGTTGAGGCCTTAGGCTATCAGCCGGTGCTGCTACCGTTCTCGCCAAACGGCAAGGCGCAGCATATTAAAGGATTCCTGACCCGCTTCGCGCGCACCGCGCAGAAAACGGCAGACTTCCTTAACCGCGTGGCGCAGCTGGGTATGCCGCTGGTCGGGGTCGATCCGGCGCTGGTGCTCTGTTACCGCGATGAATATAAGCAAACGCTTGGCGACAAGCGCGGCGATTTTCAGGTGCTGTTAGTCCATGAGTGGTTGCCGAAGGTCCTGACCGCCGACGCCCGTCCCGATCCGGGCGGCGAGCCCTGGTACCTGTTCGGTCACTGTACGGAAGTGACCGCGCTGCCGGCGGCGACGAAGCAGTGGGCAGAGATTTTTGCCCACTTCGGCGCGAAGCTGGAAAACGTCAGCGTCGGCTGCTGCGGGATGGCAGGCACCTATGGTCATGAAGTGAAAAACCATGCCAACTCGCTGGCCATTTACGCGCTCTCCTGGCAGCAGGCGATGCAGCGGCTGCCGCGTAACCGCTGTCTGGTGACGGGCTACTCCTGCCGCAGCCAGGTGAAGCGCATTGAAGGCAGCGGCGTTCGCCATCCGCTGCAGGCGTTACTGGAGATAATCGGATGATTTGGAAACGTCAGGCCACGCTGGAGCAGCTCAACCGGCTCGGTGAGGGAAACATGGTAGGGCTGTTGGATATTCGCTTTGAGACCTTTACCGACGATACGCTGGAGGCCACCATGCCGGTGGATGGCCGTACACAGCAGCCGTTTGGCCTGCTGCACGGCGGGGCGTCGGTGGTGCTGGCGGAGACGCTGGGGTCGGTGGCGGGTTATCTGTGCAGCGAAGGCGAACAGAAGGTGGTGGGGCTGGAGGTTAACGCCAACCACATTCGTTCGGCGCGCGGGGGCCGGGTGCGGGGCGTGTGCAAAGCGCTGCACGTCGGGACTCGCCACCAGGTCTGGCAAATTGAAATCTTCGACGAACAGTCGCGATTATGCTGTTCATCGCGGCTAACCACCGCGGTAATATAAGTCGTAACCGGGAGGCGAATAGCCTCCCTTTTTTCAGGGGAATAAGCGGGGGCGGGTCCGCCAGCGCGAAACATCAGGCCAGCTGCGCTACCGCGCGGCGGCAAGAAATTATCTAATAAATAGATTATTACCGATCCAATCTCGTTATATATGCTACTCTTTTCAATACGAAATGCTTAAAGGTAACAAGAGGACGGTTAACCATGGGTATTCTTTCCTGGATCATTTTTGGACTTATTGCCGGTATTTTAGCCAAGTGGATTATGCCGGGGAAAGACGGCGGCGGGTTTATTGTAACCATTATTCTGGGGATCATCGGCGCCGTGGTCGGCGGCTGGATCAGTACCTTCTTTGGTTTTGGCAAAGTCGACGGGTTTAATTTCGGCAGCTTCGTGGTGGCGGTAATCGGTGCGCTGGTCGTGCTGTTTATCTACCGTAAAGTGCGCAGCTAATTTTCAGCATTCTGTTTTATTCAAGCTAACAAAAGCTGCCGCGATAAGCGGCAGCTTTTTTATTATCACAGGACTCAGGCAGAGCGCCGACGCCAGGGCTATTTCCCGTCGGCATCCTCCGCAACCGGCACCACCTCAACGTGAACTTCGTAGTGCTTCGCCTGACCGGTGGGGATCAGGGCGGTCAGTTTGTTAATGGTTTCCGCCGGCGTATCGGTCGCGACCGTTGCTGAAAACAGCACCGGCTTGCGCGGCGGAAACGGTGGTGGGAACGGCGGTTGGGGGCCATGACCCATCTCCAGCGGAGGACGACCGCCGTTGTCGACAGCGGGCGTCGGGGCGTCGGTTTTATCGGCGGCAAACGCGCTGGCGGCGGCCACGGCGGCGATAGCGAACAGGGCAAGGAGAGCTTTTTTCATCTGGTATTCCTCGATTAACAAGTACCAAAAGAGTAGAGGGCGGCGGCAGGCGGGACAATCCCGTGCGGCGCGAATCCTCTGAATCTCCTTTATTCCTCGCGAATGTGAAGGTCAGATGAGTGCGGGTGTCATTGTGTTCGGGAGCCTCTTAATTCAGCAGTACGCTCATAATCAGCAGCACGGCCATGCACATCGACATAATACTGATATCAACAATCATTCTGTACGACAAAAGCTCCAGCTAAACGGGTACGACGGCTATGTTAAAGCACGTATTATAGTGGTTAAAGATTGTACCCTGGCATACATTCACACCACAAACGTTTATTAGCCTGACGTGGCCTGAACTGCCGCCCCTGACCATGGCATCATGACGATACCTCGAGTACACCTGGCGCTTAGCGGAGCAACATGAGGATAGCTCATGTTGCAATGAATTTAAGTCGCTTTCCCTCCATCACCGACTCTGGCAAAAATAGACCCATTAACGAATCAACAACATTTACCGGTTGAAGCGCGCCAGGTCTGACTCTGCGTCGCCTGTGGAAAATACTCCGCTTATTCCGCTTTATGCCCGACACCAGGATGGACAATCGCCATGAATAACGAATTTACCTATACGATTAAGCGCAGCCGGTTTGATGAAAATTATAACCCTGCGGAAAATACGCGTATTACCACCAACTTTGCCAATTTGGCCAGAGGGGAGAGCCGTCAGGACAATCTGCGCAATACGTTAATCATGATGAATAACCGGTTTAATACCCTGGCGCACTGGGATAATCCCTACAACGATCGCTATGCGGTGGAACTGGATATTATTTCTGTCGAGATGAATATTGCTCAGAATGCCGCCAGTTTTCCGGTGATAGAGATCCTGCAAACGCATATTGTCGATAAAAAAACCGGTGAGCGCCATGCCGGTATCGTCGGCAATAACTTCTCTTCGTATGTGCGGGATTATGATTTTAGCGTGCTGCTGCTGGAGCATAATAAAGACCAGAACCGCTTCAGCGTGCCCGAAAACTTTGGCGAGCTGCACGGCAATATCTTTAAGGATTTCGTGCAATCCAGCGCCTATAAGACCAGCTTCAGCAAGGCGCCGGTGATTTGCCTGAGCGTATCCAGCAAAGATGTTTACCGTCGCACGGGCAACGAACACCCGGTCCTCGGCATTGAATATGCCCAGGAAGGCGTCTCGCTGACCGAGCGCTATTTCAGCAAAATGGGGCTGCAGGTGCGCTATTTTATGCCAAAACATAGCGTCGCGCCGTTGGCCTTCTATTTTTCCGGCGATCTGCTCAGCGATTACACCAGCCTGGAGCTGATCGCGACCATCAGCACGATGGAGACGTTTCAAAAAATATACCGACCGGAGATCTACAACGCGAATTCTGCGGCGGGGCAATACTATCAGCCCAATCTCAATCACCTGGATCATTCCGTCACCAAAATTGTTTATGACCGGGAAGAGCGCAGCCTGTTGGCGATAGAGCAGGGTAAATTTACACAACAACATTTTATCAACCCGCACAAGACATTGCTTGAGCAATGGTCTGCTAACTTCGCGCTTTGCTAAACCAAAATAAAAGGCTACTGATTATGAAAACATGGCTTCCGACATCGACCGCCGGCAGTTTACCGAAACCTTCCTGGCTGGCGCAGCCAGAGACCCTGTGGTCGCCCTGGAAACTGTCCAGCGAAGAATTACTGGCCGGCAAGCGCGACGCCCTGCGTTTGTCCCTCGACGACCAGCTGCGGGCCGGGATCGATATTGTCAGCGACGGCGAGCAAACGCGGCAGCACTTTGTCACCACCTTTATTGAGCACCTCAGCGGCGTTGATTTTGCCAAACGCGAGATCGTGAAAATTCGTAACCGCTATGAGGCCAGTGTTCCAACCGTGGTGGGCGCCGTGGAGCGCCAGAAACCGGTCTTCGTTGAGGACGCGCGCTATCTGCGTCAGCTCACCAGTCAGCCGATTAAATGGGCGCTGCCGGGCCCAATGACCATGATCGACACGCTGTATGACAACCACTATAAAAGCCGGGAAAAGCTGGCCTGGGAGTTCGCCAAAATCCTCAATCAGGAAGCGAAAGAGTTAGAGGCCGCCGGGGTCGATATTATTCAGTTCGATGAGCCGGCCTTCAACGTTTTCTTCGATGAGGTGAACGACTGGGGGATCGCCGCGCTGGAACGAGCCACCGAAGGGCTGAAGTGCGAGACGGCGGTGCATATCTGCTACGGCTACGGCATCAAGGCCAATACCGACTGGAAAAAAACGTTGGGCTCTGAGTGGCGTCAGTATGAGGAGGCCTTCCCACAGCTGCAGAAATCGTCCCTCGATATTATCTCTCTCGAGTGCCACAACTCGCGGGTGCCGATGGATCTGCTGGAACTGATCCGCGGTAAAAAGGTGATGGTCGGAGCCATCGATGTGGCCAGCCATGCTATCGAAACCCCGGAAGAGGTGGCCGCTACCCTGCGCAAGGCGCTGGCGTTCGTCGATGCCGACAAGCTCTATCCGTCCACCAACTGCGGTATGGCGCCGCTGCCGCGCCAGGTCGCGACCGGCAAACTGCACGCCTTAAGCGCCGGCGCCGAGATCGTTCGCCGCGAGCTGGCGGCACAATAAGGCGGGCTGGCCTCCGTGCGCTTCCCCCGGTTAACTTCCTGAGCTGGCCGTTGCCCGCTCAGCGTCAGGTTGCCGCCAGCGGGCGGCAGATCGCCCGCAGGGCCACGGCGCTGCACAACGGAAACAGCGCCAGCAGAAGCCAGGGATAGACCGCCTGCGGCGAGGGGGTGAGCGCCTGGTCCAGCATATGGCCGAGCAGCAAATTCCCGGCTAACACCGCGCACCCCCCCGCCGTGGCAAGCGCCCCGTAGTGGGCGCCCAGCGTCGACTCCTCGGCGAACAGCGGGATCAGATCCTTGGCTGAGGGCACCAGCAGCATCTGGCCGAGGGTGAGCAGCGTGACAAAGCAGGCCGACGGCAATAATCGCAGCCAGCCTTCGGCGGGCGACGAGGCGGCGAATAACGCCACGCTGACAAAAGAAGCCGACAGCAGCAGAAAGCCCACCGGCAGAATGCGCACGGCGCCAATACGTCGGGCGAAACGGGCGAGAGGAAGCTGCAGGGTAATAATCAATAGCGAGGCCAGCATAAAAAGCGGCGCCAGATCCTGCTCACGGCCGCCGGCGCGTTGGATCTCCACCGGCAGGGCGAGGTACAGCTGGTTATAGCTCAACAGCCATGAGCTGTAGGCGATAATAAACGCGACAAAGCGCGGCTGACGCAAAGGGGTCCACCACGGCACCCGGCTGCGCGTTTGTGTCCGCTGCCCGTCGGCGGGCAGACAGAAAAAGAGCACCAGCAGCGCCAGAAGAAATAGCCCCGCGCCGGCGAGGGCGATATGTCGAAAGCCGATCCCGCTCAGCAACCCTCCGGCCACCGGGCCGATAACCGCCCCCAGTTCACCGCACACTGCAAACAGCGCAAACCACTCGGCGCGGCTGCGTTTTCCGTTGGCCTGGCTGTGGGTACCGGTCCGCGCCAGCAGGGCCTCGATCGACGGAGAAAACAGCGCTCCGCCGACGCCGGTCAGGCAGGCGCCGAGGATAATAGGCTCCAGCGTTGTGCCGCACGCCAGCAGCAGATAGCCGGCGACGCGAACCACGCAGCCGGCGAGGATGATCGCCTTAGCGCCATAGCGGTCGGCCAGCGTCCCGCCGATGATAAACATGCCCTGCTGGGAGAAGGTGCGCAGCCCGAGGATCAGGCCGATAAGCCCGCCGGAGAGCAGCATCTCGTCGCGCAGGAAGAGGGCAAGGAAAGGGACGACCGCATAAAAGCCAATATTAAAAACGAACTGGCTTCCCAGTAAAACGGGAGGCCAGAGGGTCGCCGCAGGGCGCAGGGAGAAGAGAGGCATATACGCCAAACCTAAACGATGAAATGAATGTGCTTTTTACCGTGGTACGGGGAGATCTCGATTTTGGTTTTCACCCGGAAAACGTCCCACAGCAGCGCTTCGGACAAAATCTCCTCCGGCGTCCCGCTGGCGAGGATCTGCCCCTGCTGCATCACGATCAGCGAATCGCAGAACATCGCGGCATGATTAAGATCGTGAATGGCCACAATGCTGGTCACCGGCAGCTCGCTGATCAACTGCATCAGCTGCATTTGATGGTGAATATCCAGATGGTTGGTGGGTTCATCCAGCAGGATCTCGCTCGGGTTCTGCGCCAGGGCGCGGGCGATATGCACCCGCTGCCGCTCGCCGCCGGAGAGGCTCAGCCATCCCTGGTCGCTTTTCTCCAGCATCGCCACCCGCTGCAGCGCGGCGGTGACCGCCTCGTCATCCTGAGCGCTCCAGTTTGAGAACGGCGAGTGGTGCGGAATACGCCCCAGGCGCACGACGTCGCGCACCCGCATATTGGCCTCGGTCATGCCGTGTTGCTCGACGAACGCCACCCGGCGGGCGAGCTGCTTTTTCGCCATCCTGGCGATGTCCTGGCCGTCGAGGGTGACGCGACCCGCATCCGGGCGGCGCAGGCCCGCGAGAACCCGCAGCAGCGAGGATTTGCCGCAGCCGTTGGGCCCCAGCAGTCCCACCGTTTCGCCGCGCGACACCCGCAGCGAGACCGTGTTGACGATGACCTTTTTGCCTGCCTTCCAGGTGATATTTTCAGCGCAAATACTCATCACTTATTCCTTGAGCGGTAGATAATCACGGCGAAGAAAGGCACCCCAACCAGAGCGGTCACCACCCCGACCGGCAGACTTTGCGGGGCAATCAGCAGGCGCGAGGCAATGTCCGCCAGCACCATCAGGATCGCCCCCGCCAGCGCGCTGGCGATCAGCAACGTCCGGTGCAGCGGGCCAAAGAAGAAGCGCATCACGTGGGGCACCACCAGGCCGACAAAGCCGATCGAGCCGGCCATGCTGACGATGGTGGCGGTGATCACCGCCGCGGTGGTGAAGAGGATCAGGCGCACGCGCGGCACGGCAATGCCCAGCGAAGCGGCGGCATCGTCGCCGAAGGTGAACGCGTCCAGCGCCCGGGCATACCACAGGCAGACCGCCAGGCCCGCGAGAACCACCACCAGGACCAGCTGGAATTCGGGCCAGCGGACGCCGCTGAAGCTGCCCAGCAGCCAGAACATCACATCGCGCGCCTGCTGCGCGCTGGCGGAGGTGCTGATGGTGTAGGCCGTGAGAGCGTTAAATAACTGCGAGGCGGCGACGCCCGCCAGGATGGTGCGCTCATTGCCGCCGCGCGCGCCGTTGGTCAGAAAGGCGACAAAGGCGAAGGCGGCGAAGGCTCCGGCAAACGCCCCGGCGGAGAGGGAGATCGCCCCGGCGCCAAGGCCCAGCACCACGATTGATACCGCGCCGGTGGAGGCCCCGGCGGAGACGCCGAGGACGTAGGGCTCCGCGAGGGCGTTCTTCAGGAGGCTTTGCAGCACGGCGCCGCAGATAGCCAGGCCGGCGCCGCAGCAGGCGGCGACCAGGGCGCGGCTGAGGCGGAAATCCCAGATGACGCTCTCGTAGATCCGATTGAGAGGCACTGCGGTTAAGCCGGTTTTATTGCTGATAGCGTAAAAGACGTTGTGCAGCGGGATGGGCAGTTCGCCAACGCTGACGCCTACCGCTATCACCAGCGCCAGCACGAACACTGCCACGACGCACCAGCCGGTGAGCAGCATGCTGCGGCGCGTCTGAAGCACGGCGACGCTCATCAGTTAAGCCCCATTTTTCTCAGCTGTTCGCCCACCTGTTCCGCGCCGTAGAGGGTGCGGATGGTCGGATTCATCGCCTGGCCGTCCATCACCACGATATGGCCTTTTTTCACTGCCTCCAGCTGGCTGACGGCGGGATCGCTTTTGAGGAATTTGATCTTCTCCTCGGCCTTATCCAGCGCCCAGCGGTTACGATCCAGGCTTGAGACCACGATCACGTCCGGGTTGGCGGCAATGATGCTCTCCCAGCTCACCGTGGGCCATTCGGTCTCGGCGGTAATGGCGTTATGTCCGCCCAGCACGCTGGCGATAAAGCCGGAGGCGCTGTTTTTGCCGCCGACATAGGCATCGGCCGACGGCGAGGCGCTGGAGAACCAGAAGACGAAGGAGAGATCTTTTTTGCTTTTACCGAACTCCAGACGCAGGTCGGCTTCACGTTTTTTGAAATCGGCGATCAGCGCCTGGCCACGATCTTCCACGTTGAAAATGCGGGCAAAATCGCTAATTTCCTGATACAGCCAGGTCATGTCCCACAGCTTCTGCCGGCTGCCGTACATATCGCCGGTAGCCTTTTTGGTGGCGCACATCCCCGGCGACACGTAGCTGTTCACGCCGACGGTCGCGAGATCTTCACGCTTGGCGACTTTGCTTTCCGGCCCCAGCAGCAGCGGCAACTGGGCGGGAACGAAATCGGGATTTTGCGCCAGTACGGATTCCAGGCTCGGGATTTCCACCGTCAGGGTTTTAATCTTCGCGTTTTGCTCAGCCAGCTGCGGTAATACCCTGGTCGGCCAGAAGGCGCTGGCCACCACCTGCTTTTGCAGCCCAAGCAGCAGCAGGATTTCGACCGTATTTTGCCCCAGCGCGACCACGCGCTCCGGCGGCCGGGTGAAGGTCTCCTGATAGCCACAGTTTTCAATCGTCAGGGGGTAGGTTGTTGCCAGCGCGGAACTGACGGCGGTGAACATCAAGCCTAACGCGCAGAGGACCTTCTTCATTAAACGCTATCCTTGTAAACAGGCGAGTGGATGACCAGCAAATGGAAGTAATGCAAATGAAACTCATTATTGAGGCGGGGTTTTATACAATGCCGTATTTACAGTGTCAATGAGTGACTATTTCAGCAGGGAAGGAGTTACCCGCGAGGCGGGTGGCTCAGCGCGCCAGTGGGCCGCGAATATACGCCTGCAACCCTTCGGCGAGGAAATCAAATACTCGCTTACAGGCGGGGCTATGGCGCAGGTCCTCATGCATCACCAGCCAGGTCTCGAGATACAGAGAAAAGTCGGCCGCCAGCACTCGCCGCAGGGGAATGATGCCGTCGGCAAGGGGCGCCTGGCAGATGCCGATCCCCGCCCCGGCGCGGATCAGGCTCAGCTGGGCGAGGTCGCTATCGGTGCGCATCGCGAACGCCTCGCGCTGGAAACGGGGGTAGCGCTCAAGCGCCCGGCGAACGAGGGGCGTGGCGCTGTCGAAACCAATCAGCGCGTGGCCGTCAAGCTCCTCAGGCGTAGCGGGCCGACCCCGGCGGGTCAGATAGGCATCGGCGGCATGCAGCCGAGTTCGATCCTGCCGAGACGCCGCGCGATAAGCTGCTCCTGCTGCGGAGCGACCATCCGCACCGCGATATCCACCTCCCGGTGAAGCAGATCCTGAAACCGATTGGAGAGCATCAGTTCGATGACAATATTCGGGCAGACCTGCCTGAGCCGGGCAATCAGCGGCGGCAGCACCTCGGCGCCGACCACCTCGCTGGCGGCCACGCGCACCACGCCACGCAGATCGGTTCTGTCGCGACTAAAGTTGGCCGCCGTGCGTGCCAGCGCCCGGGCGGTGTTGGCCATCGCCTCGGCGTGCACCCGCAGCGCCAGCGCCGCGTCGGTCGCCAGCAGGCCGGTCTGCGAACGGGTAAATAAGGCCTGGCCGAGGGCGGCTTCCAGCCCGGCGATATGGCGCCCCGCCGTCGGCTGGGTGATGTTCAAAGTGCGCGATGCGCCCGATAAAGAGCCTTCCTGCAGGACGGCGAGAAAGGTTCGGTACCACTCCCAGGGAATAGAGGTATTCATACAAAAATGTATAGCCGCTCGATGATGATATGCAATTTCATTTGATATGAGCCGCAGGTAGGCTGTCAAGCATCCATTAGCGAACGGGGAAAGACGATGAACAGCAGCGGCAAGGTCCTTATTCTGGGAGCAAGCGGGGGCATCGGCGGGGAAGTGGCCCGCCGGCTGGCGGCGGACAACTGGCAGGTTCGGGCGCTGAAGCGCGGCGCCCAGGTGCGCGGCCCCGAGGAGGGGATGCAGTGGATAGCCGGCGACGCGCTGGATGCCGGGCAGGTGGCGGCGGCTGCTGCCGGTTGCGACGTGATCGTCCATGCGGTCAATCCGCCGGGCTACAGGCACTGGCGGCAGCAGGTACTGCCTATGCTGCGCAACACCCTGCAGGCCGCCGAACAGCAGCGGGCGTTAGTTGTCCTGCCCGGCACTGTCTATAACTATGGACCGGATGCCTTTCCGCTGATTGCGGAAGAGGCCGCACAACAGCCGGTGACCCGCAAAGGCGCCATCCGGGTGGAGATGGAGCAGGCGCTGGAGGATTACGTGCAGCGCGGCGGCCGGGCGTTGATTGTCCGGGCGGGGGATTTTTTTGGGCCGCGCGCCGGGAATAGCTGGTTTTCCCAGGGGCTGATCAAGCCCGGTCAGCTTCCCGGCGTCATTCGCCGCCCGGGGGCGATCGGCGTGGGGCATCAGTGGGCCTGGCTGCCCGACGTCGCCGCCACCATCGCCGCGCTGCTGGCCCGCAGGCATGAGCTTGAGCCGTTTGCCCGCTTCCATATGCAGGGCCACTGGGACCCGGACGGCAGCGAAATGAGCCAGGCGATCCAGCGGGTGGTCGCCCGCTATGGCGGCAGGGCGGTAGTAAAGTCCTTTCCCTGGTGGCTGGTGAAGCTGGCGGCGCCCTTCAACGCCACCCTGCGCGAAATGGTCGAGATGCACTATCTCTGGCGTCTGCCGGTACGCCTGCGCAACGATAAGCTGGTGGCTTTTTTAGGCGCGGAGCCGCATACCCCGCTCGATCGTGCCGTACATATGACGCTGCAAGGCCTGGGCTGTCTGCCCGCCGGCGCGATAAATAATGAGGCGCGTGAGGCGTAACGCGGCGAGAGAGAGGATCAGGGCGGGGCGTTATTGTGACCAAATCATAATAACGTCACTCGTTGTCAAACGATAGCGATCGCATTAAGCTAAACGGATGACGAAAAATACCTCCACCCCAGCAAGCCGTGGCCCCCTTGACCACAGCGTTCGCGACCAGATTCTTGACGCGGCCATGGCGCACTTTAGTCGCTATGGCTATGAAAAGACCACGGTCACCGATCTCGCCAAAGCAATAGGCTTTTCCAAAGCCTATATCTACAAGTTTTTCGACTCCAAGCAGGCGATTGGCGAGGCAATCTGCGCCAGCCGGCTGGAGAAGATCATGGTGGCCGTCAGCGAGGCCATCGCCGATGCCCCCTCCGCCAGTGAAAAGCTGCGCCGCCTCTTCCGGGCGCTGACCGAGGCCGGCAGTGAACTGTTTTTCGAGGATCGCAAACTGTACGACATCGCCGCCGTCGCGGCGCGCGATAAATGGCCCTCAACGGAGCAGTATGCCGGTCATCTGCAGCAGCTGATTGGTCAAATTCTTGTCGAAGGCCGCCAGGCGGGCGAGTTCGAGCGCAAAACTCCGCTGGATGAGGCGACCCTGGCGGTCTATATGGTGATGTGTCCTTTCATCAACCCGGTGCAGCTGCAATACAATCTCGACACCGCGCCTACCGCGGCGGTGCTGCTTGCCTCCCTGATCCTGAGAAGTCTCTCCCCCTGATTGGTGACTATTGACTTTATTGGTCACTCGTCTGAGAATGCGCTCACCAACCGGTCTTTTCATTAAGGTGACCCATGCTCAGGCTCAACGCCGTCCATTTTGCCGTCTGCCTCCTGCCGTTGGCCCTCACGGGCTGCGGCGAACCTGCCGATCATGACGATCCCCGCACGCGGCCGCCGTTGGTGCGGGTGGCCACCGTCGAGCGCGCGGAGGCCAGCTCGCGAGCCTTTACCGGCGTGGTGGTGGCTCGTACCCAAAGCGACCTCGGCTTCAGGGTGGCGGGAAAAGTCCTTGAACGGCTGGTAGAGACCGGGCAGAGCGTCCGGCGCGGTCAACTGCTGTTGCGCCTGGATCCGGCCGATCTTGCCCTGCAGGCGCAGTCCCAACAGCGGGCGGTCGACGCCGCGCGGGCACGAGCCAAAAAGGCGGCTAACGATCTGGCCCGCTATCGCGGCCTGGTGGCCAGCGGCGCCGTCTCGGCGGCGGAGTTCGATCAGATCAACGCGGCGGCAGAGGCGGCGAGAGCCGACCTCAGCGCGGCTCAGGCGCAGGCAAACGTGGCGCAAAACGCCACCGGCTATGCTGGACTGCTGGCGGACGCTGACGGCGTGGTGGTGGAAACGCTCGCCGAGCCGGGGCAGGTGGTCAGCGCCGGGCAGGTGGTGATCCGCCTGGCCCGGGCGGGGCAGCGCGAAGCGCGGGTGCAGCTTCCGGAGACGCTGCGCCCGGCGGTCGGCAGCGAGGCGCTGGCGACACGCTATGGCAGCGAATCTCAGCCGGTCACCGCAACCCTGCGCCTGCTTTCGGATGCAGCTGACGCCGCCACCCGCACCTTTGAAGCGCGCTATGTGCTGAACGGGGCGCTGGCGAACGTCCCGCTGGGGTCTACCGTAACCCTGCGCATCGGCAGCGACCACGGGCCAGGCGAGGTGCTGGAGGTGCCCCTGGCGTCGGTCTACGATCCGGGCAACGGCCCTGGCGTCTGGCGCGTTGCCTCCCGCCCGGCCACCGTCTCCTGGCAACCGGTGACGGTGATCGGCCTGAATGATGAAACGGCGCGGGTGACCGGTCCGCTGAAGCCCGGGGAGCCGATCGTCGCTCTGGGCGCCCATCTTCTGCACCAGGGCGAGACGGTGCGGCTGGCGGAACGACGCGAGCATACTGCCGTCGGGAGCCAGCCATGAGCGACGAACGTTTTAATCTCTCCGCGCTGGCCGTCCGTGAGCGGTCGGTGACCCTGTTTTTGATTATCCTTATTTCGGTCGCCGGGCTGGTGGCCTTCTTCGGGCTCGGGCGGGCGGAAGATCCGCCCTTCACGGTCAAGCAAATGACGGTCATCACCGTCTGGCCGGGCGCCACCGCGCAGGAGATGCAGGATCAGGTCGCCGAGCCGCTGGAGAAACGGCTCCAGGAGCTGAAGTGGTACGATCGCACCGAGACCTATACCCGCCCCGGGATGGCGTTAATCACCTTATCGCTGCAGGATCAGACCCCGCCTTCCGAGGTGCCGGAGCAGTTTTATCAGGCGCGCAAGAAGCTGGGCGATGAGGCGAAAAACCTGCCTGCCGGCGTCTCCGGTCCGATGATGAATGACGAATTCGCCGATGTCACCTTTGCCCTTTTTGCGCTGAAGGCGCGGGGAGAGCCGCCCCGGCAGCTGGTGCGTGACGCCGAAACCCTGCGCCAGCAGCTGCTGCATGTTCCCGGGGTGAAAAAAGTGAATATTCTCGGCGAACAGGCGGAGCGCATTTATCTCTCGTTTTCTCATGACCGTCTCGCCACCGTGGGGCTCTCGCCGGAGGCGATTTTTGCCGCGCTGAACAATCAGAATGTGCTGACCGCGGCCGGGGCTATCGAGACCCGTGGCGGGCAGATCTTTATCCGCCTCGACGGGGCGTTCGACCGCCTGGAGCAGATCCGCGACACGCCGATAATTGCCGGGGGCAGAACGCTGAAGCTCGCCGATATCGCCACGGTTGAGCGGGGGTATGAAGATCCCGCTACCTTCCTGATCCGCAATCAGGGCGAACCGGCGTTGCTGCTGGGGGTGGTGATGCGCGAGGGCTGGAATGGTCTGGCGCTGGGGAAAGCGCTGGACGCCGAAACGGACAGCATCAATCAGAGCCTGCCGCTCGGCATGTCGTTGGCCAAAGTGACCGATCAGTCGGTGAATATCAGCGCGGCGGTCGATGAGTTCATGATCAAATTTTTTGTCGCTCTGTTGGTGGTGATGGCGGTGTGCTTTGTCAGCATGGGCTGGCGCGTGGGGGTGGTGGTCGCGGCGGCGGTGCCGCTCACCCTGGCCGTGGTGTTTGTGGTGATGGCCGCCACCGGTAAAAACTTCGACCGCATCACCCTCGGGTCGCTGATCCTCGCCCTGGGGCTGCTGGTGGATGATGCCATTATCGCCATCGAAATGATGGTGGTCAAAATGGAGGAGGGGTACGACCGCCTCAAAGCCTCGGCTTACGCCTGGAGCCATACCGCGGCGCCGATGCTGGCCGGCACCCTGGTGACGGCGGTGGGCTTTATGCCCAACGGGTTTGCGCAATCCACCGCCGGGGAGTATGCCAGCAATGTGTTCTGGATCGTCGGTATCGCGCTGATTGCCTCCTGGATTGTGGCGGTGATTTTTACCCCCTGGCTGGGCGTGCACCTGCTGCCGGAGAGGAAGTCCGCGGCGGCGGGCCACGCCGCGCTGTATGACACCCCACGCTATCGGGGCTTTCGCCGGCTGCTGACCCGGGTTATCGCCCGCAAATGGCGCGTGGCCGCCGGGGTGGTGGTGCTGTTTATGGTGGCGTTACTGGGAATGAGCGTGGTGAAAAAGCAGTTTTTCCCCACCTCCGATCGCCCGGAAGTGCTGGTTGAGGTGCAGATGCCTTACGGGTCGTCGATTATTCAGACCAGCGCCGCGACGGCGAATATTGAGCGCTGGCTGCAGCAGCAGCCGGAGGCGAAGATTGTCACCAGCTATATCGGCCAGGGCGCGCCGCGCTTTTACCTGGCGATGGCCCCGGAGTTGCCGGACCCCTCCTTTGCCAAACTGGTGGTATTGACCGAGGGCCCGGCCTCTCGCGAGGCGCTTAAGCTGCGGCTGCGGGAGGCGGTGGCCAATGGCCTGGCGCCGCAGGCGCGGGTGCGCGTCACGCAGCTGGTTTTTGGTCCTTATTCGCCGTATCCGGTCGCCTGGCGGGTGATGGGGCCCGATCCGCATACCCTGCGCGACATCGCCGATCGGGTGAAATCGGTGCTGCAGGCCAGTCCGCTGATGCGCACCGTCAATAGCGACTGGGGTTCGCGCGTGCCGGTGATGCATTTCAGCCTCAATCAGGACCGGCTGCAGGCGAGTGGGCTCAGCTCCCAGGCCGTCGCCCGGCAGCTGCAGTTCCTGCTGTCAGGGATCCCCATCACCACCGTCCGGGAAGATATTCGCGCCGTGCAGGTCATCGGCCGCGCGGCGGGGGATATCCGTCTGGATCCGGCGAAAATCGCCGATTTCACCCTGGTGGGCAGCGACGGGCAGCGAGTTCCCTTGTCGCAGATCGGTGAAGTAGAGATCAGGATGGAAGAACCCCTGCTCCGTCGTCGCGACCGCACGCCGACCATTACCGTCCGGGGCGATGTCGCGGATAACCTGCAGCCGCCGGATGTCTCCACCGCGCTGATGACGTCGCTGCAGCCCATTATCGACTCCCTGCCGCTGGGGTATCGCATCGAGACGGCGGGGTCAATCGAGGAGTCCGGCAAAGCCACCCGGGCGATGGTGCCGTTATTTCCGATCATGATCGCCCTCACGCTGCTGATCATTATCCTGCAGGTGCGCTCCCTGTCGGCGATGGTCATGGTCTTCCTGACCGCCCCGCTGGGGCTGATTGGCGTGGTGCCGACGCTGCTGCTGTTCAATCAGCCGTTTGGCATCAATGCCCTTGTGGGCCTGATCGCCCTGTCGGGGATCCTGATGCGAAATACGCTGATCCTGATTGGTCAAATCCACCATAACCAGCAGGCGGGGCTCGATCCGTTCCATGCGGTGGTGGAGGCGACGGTGCAGCGAGCCCGTCCGGTTCTGCTGACCGCGCTGGCGGCGATCCTGGCGTTCATTCCGCTGACGCATTCGGTTTTCTGGGGGACGCTCGCCTATACGCTGATTGGCGGGACGCTGGGGGGAACCATCATGACCCTTATCTTCCTGCCGGCCATGTATGCGATCTGGTTCCGCATCCGCCCGGAGCGCCCGGCTGACGCAGCGCAACGGCCGGCGCTGGACCCGCAGGGGTAATTTCGGTTGCCGGGCCAAGGCACGCGGTCAGGCCCGGCCCCGGGCTGCGTCAGGCAGATAAGGATACCGGGACCGCACGGCTGCGCTGTTGATCTTTTTCCAGCCGGTCGAGGCAATCGAGGCTGATGGCCGAGGGGGAGGTGGCGCCGGTGAGGGTCATGGTGACCTTCATATCCTCGGCAAATAAGCGCAGCAGGTGCGCCACGCCCGCTTCGCCCGCGGCGGCCAGGGCATAAATATAGGCCCGACCAAGCAGGACCCCCTTAGCGCCGAGGGCGAGCAGGCGAATAACGTCCACGCCGGAGCGCACTCCGGAGTCGGCAAGGACCGTCAGATCGTCGCCGATCGCCTCCGCCACCCGCGGCAGCGCCCGGGCGGTGGGGATGGCGCCATCGAGCTGTCTGCCGCCGTGATTGGAGACCACAATGCCGTCGGCGCCCAGCCGCACGGCATTGCGCGCATCCTCGGCATCAAGGATCCCTTTGATGATCAGCTTTCCTGGCCAGCTGTCGCGGATCCACTCCAGATCGTGCCAGGCGATGGACGGGTCGAAGTTGTTGCTGATAAACCCCATATAGTCGTCCATGGTCATTTTGTGGCCGGTATAGGCTTCGATATTACCGAACGACAGAGGCCTGCCCGCCAGGCCGACGTTCATTGCCCAGCGCGGGTGGGTGCAGGCCTGAAGATACTGTCGCAAGGTGGCGTGCGGCCCGGACATTCCTGAGCGGTTGTCCCGATACCGTGAGCCGGGGATCGGCATATCGACAGTGAATACCAGGGTTTTCATGCCGGCGGCCCAGGCGCGCTCCAGCGCGTTACGCATGTAGCCGCGATCTTTCAGGACGTACAGCTGGGACCAGAGCGCGCCGCTGGCGTGGCTCGCCACCTCCTCAATGGAGCAGACCGACACGGTGGACAGCGTGTAAGGGATCCCGGCGCGGGAGGCGGCGCGGGCCGCCTGGACTTCGCCGCGGCGGGCATACATGCCGGTGGCGCCGACCGGCCCCAGCGCCACGGGCATCGCCCACGGGGCATCAAGGATGGTGGTGGCCAGCGTCGGTTCACCCGCCCCGCACAGCACGCGCTGGCGAAGGGCGACAGAGGCAAGCTCGGCGGCATTGGCGTTCATGGTATTTTCCGCCACCGCGCCACCGTCAATATAGTCAAAAAGGAAACGGGGCAGACGGCGACGAGCGGCTTCGCGATAATCGCTGGGGGCTGAAACAATCATAATTATATCCTTACGTCTTTTAACCTAAGTGGATGTTCTGCAGGCAAAAAAACTATAGGCTTCTTAAAATCGTTGGGGAAATGAAATATTAGCATCTCAGCCATTCCCTAATGGAATAATCTTGATTTGTCGCTTAAAGGGTTATTTCTTTTTTTTACCCTTCGGCGTTCGCGTTATTTTTTACGCCAGGCAGGGTGCGCAATAAACCCACCCTTCGTCATCGCCATGTAGGGGAAGAGAGGTGTCTTGCTGGATACGGTCCAGAAACCATTAAAAGGCTCAATAGATAATGTCGGTTTTCTGCTATCGACTCGTAACGAGAAATCTTAATAGCTCAGAGTAACCACCACCGTGTCGGTATAGGTTCCTGCCGCAGGCCAGTTTTGCGCAGGAATATTACCGTAAACCGTGAGTAACTGATCGTTACCGGTGGTTGATGTCTGGTTCTGCACCCTGTCGCTGTCATTCCAGGGTGTCGTATGGCCCGCATCCTGATAAAGATTGTAGCTGACGCAACTGGAACCCTGGCACACCTGTCTGCTTGTGCCGTTATTATGCATACCTTCACCAAGCGCGACGGTAAAATTAGTATTCACCGGGCATCGGATGGCGATATTAGCGGTGGCATCACCACGTAACTGACTGCTGGTAGCCGGGCTTTTGCTCCCAAAATCAAGTGGATCCACACTGACCAGTTCACAGCCATTTTTGACGGTCGCCTGGGCCTCAATGCTTGATGACAGAATGGTACCGCTCATGGTTGAGCAGGATGGCAGAGCATTGTTATCGGCGTTATCGCTGTACTTTACCGTTGCAGGTGTGCCGGCGTCGTAATAGTCGCCGGCCTGAAGTCCGCTTTGTCCAGACGGTATTTTAGCAACCAGGTTGATGTAAAACGTGTAGTTGGTTTGCCCGCCATCCAGAAAGATGTTCCGTTCAGCAAACGCACCACTGTTTGCGCCAATATCGGTACTCAGATCGTCAGCTGAGTAGACGAGATAAGACAGCGGGGCCCCTGATGGCACCGTATTCATCTGGGGGGGGGCGGTATTCGTCAGATTCATACACAGGCGTACATACCTCGGTGTTGAATCGTAATTATTACACTGGAATTCGTGCGCCTGGTTGGTCTGAGCCATCTCTCCCGCTGTTACCGTACCGAAACTAAATTTCGCCGGGCTTATGGACCGACACTCTGCGGCATAAGCGCGGGGGGAATAGTGAGATACCAGCAAGAATCCCGCACAGGCAAACAGAATGACACGCACTACTGGCATAGAACTTTCCTTTTGATAATAGTCTGACTGCCGACAGCCTCGGGTAAACGGATCTGGCACTGTCCGCTGTCCCAGCTCACAATGGCTTTCCCCTTTTGCGGTGGATCTTCCAGATAGATATTGCCGTCATAACCGACAATCGTCTCGGTTGTTCCCCGGCGCGGCGTATGGCTCTCGCTATCCTTGATCTGTACCTGGGCCGAGAAGGGCACCGGTTTGCCCTGGGCATCATGGGCCAGCAGCAGTATCGCCTTCGTCTGATATACCTCAAAGGTTGTCAACGCCCCCCCTTTTCTGCGGGGGATGGCAATCTGACTGGTGTAAGGAGCCCGGTAATCCGGCGGCAGATTTAAAGCATCTATATCAACATTGTTCTTTTGATACGCGAGCAGGTTGGTCAGGAACAACCGACCATTACTGTCTGTTTTACCCACCAGTCTGTGTTCCAGGCGGACAGGAATATCTGCCACCCCTTCGGTATCTACCATCAGGAAAGCCTCGCCAAGATCGCGGGTCGCATAAAGCCCACCCATAAACAGGCCTACCGCACCGGACATTGATGCGTAGTAGTCAGTCTCCTGACCGTAATTATTGATGCCAGCTTCCATATCGCTCCAGGTATTCCTGCGCTGAACGCTGGCATGCTGGTTATCATTTTGCCCATTACGCACAGAAGCATTCCATCCCCATCCCGGACGGTTTGACTCCAGGCTACGGCTGAGGCTGACCTGCTCGCTATTGCTGTGATTATCATGGTTATGCTGCAGCGTCAGATAATCCCGACTGGTAAACAAAGGAATGGTGAGATTGACGTAAAAGGTTTTATCACGCTCTTCTTCCAGTGACTGGGTAAAACTTGTGGCTAAGATCACGCGTTCTGAAAATGACTTTGACCATGAAACGCCCACATAGCGGGAGCGCTGATCGGTATATTGCTGGTTGATCCAGCTTGCGCCGAGCGTGCCAAGGGAAGGAAATGCCCAGCTGAGAAAGGCGCTGTCTTGCCGCGTGGCCAGTGTCGTATCCGCCAGAGCAGTAATATCGCGAAAAGTTCTCTCCCGCTGGGTATGATTGAGTGAAACATTGAAATAACGATCGTTCCATTGCCATCCTGCTCCCCACTGCAGCCCGTCATCATTCCGATAGCGTCCCCAGGAAAGGTCGAGATGAACCAGACCCAGCGTCGGGGATAACAAATAATTAGCGCCGGCGCCGAGATTATTCAGATTAGCGCCCTGTTCAGTATGTGATTCGAAGGTGAGCTGGTTCGTAGCGCCATACCGCCAGTCGCCGACGCCAATAAATTCAGTGTCATAACTGAATGAACGGACGCTGTAGTCTTTTCTCACCCAACCGGCGTTTAATCCCCACGTATGCAATCCCTGAGTCAGCAGGCGGTTGGTTCCGTAAAGTGCAAGGTCCACCACACGTTGCTGGCCGTTGATATCGGTAATAACCACCTGCGCGCTTCCATTGCCGGAGAGAACCGGCGCAGTATTCAACGTAAACTGACCGGGCGTAACCTGCTGAGAGGATGTTCTAATCCCCTGAATATACAGATCCACCGTTGACGGCATGGTAACGGAGTCGGTTAAAATATCTCGAGTGGAAGTATTGACGCTGGGCTGCAGGGTATAGTTGCGAGTCAGGCTAATGCCACCGAACCGCACGCTGTTAGACCAGGTCTGGCTGGCCGTGTAATTATCCCCGACGGTCAGGCTGAGTAATTTATCAATATTTTCCCAGGTCCAGCTGGTCATTAATCGTGTTGTGCCGGTGTCCTCTCCGGAATAGCTTTGGCTGGCAAAGCGACTGTTGAATGAACTGGAAAAGTGGCCCGGACTCAGACCAAACGTACGAAATTCTGAATACGCCGTCAGGTATTGATTGTCGCTATTATGGCTGGCGAAAAGATTATAATTAAGCGCCACACCGCTGACCTCTCTGGACAGCTGATCTTCATGGATAAATTGTGCATCCTGACGCGCGCTGAGGTGCTGAAAGCCGGTCAAACGAGTGCTGTCGGCAGTGATGAGCAGGGCCTGGTTTAAATCATCATAGCGGTAACTTAGCCCATGTTTTTGCTGGAGTTCAATATATTCTCCCGAAACAGGAAGATCGTCGGTCCGTATAGGTATGCCTTGCGCATCGGATGCCATAATGCTCAGACGTTCTCCCTGTTTTTTTACCGGGATCAGGCCAGTAACAGGTGAACCATTCACACTGATTGTGAGGTACAGCAACCCCTCGTCTGTAGATGCTCCGCAGACAAGGGGGGAAAACAGCAGCGCGGAAAAGAAGAAGTTACCGTGTAAGGTTAATTGTTTTATTAGTCTCATTATCATTTATAGTCACGGATAAAGACGTCCCTTTATTCATCCCTTTAGGCAGGAACCACGACATTTCACTTCCGGGGAGAACATATCCCATTAGTCCTGGATTAATGACAAGTTTTTTTTCTGCTGATATCAGGGAAACATTACTTAATTTGATATGCTGAGCATTGGTGTTTTTTATGAACAGACGCGGTGTCGCCCCACTGGTATCTAATGATGCACGAATTTTGCTGATGTCAGTTTTTGTCTCCGAACATGACAAAAAGACCGGTATGGAGTAACGCAGCAAAAATTTTACCTGACTGGTTGAAGTATTTGATTTAGTGTCAGGTAATTCATCGACAATTAAACGATAAGCCTGTTCATGCCCCTTGCTGTTGCCAGGTATAATGAGTCTGACAAGTTGTTGCTTACCTGCAGGAATAGCGGCAATAGGGGGGCTGCTGATTATGTCCTGGGTCGGGGTAAGTACATCATTATTGTTTTTTTGCTGCCAGAGATAGAGGCGCATCTGGGTACCAATTGGCGCAGGACCGGTATTTTTGATATATATCGGCCGCGCCGCTTGACCCTGGCAGAAGTTCACGGTGACGGGGTACATCTGTAAACTTGCGGCATATGAAAATACACTCAACGAGCAACCAAAAAAAACGGAAAATGAAGATAAAAAACCAAATTTCATATGCGCAGCCTGAGTCTTAGTAAGTAACTTGCAAAGTAACGGTATCGGTATACGTGCCTGCAGCAACATTACTTAGCGCCGCGTTTCGTATTTTCCCGTAGATTGGAATGACCTGAGCGGCACCCGTTCCGGTTGAAGCAGAGGCGCTAACCTCAGAATCTGAAGGGAGCTGTTGGGCCAGAGGTTGTGAACCGGCATTATCCAGGTAGAGCACATACGCTGCAGTATTGGTACCCGCGGTGCCAGAAGCATTTGTTAATTCATAGGTATGTGCGCTGTCAGAGGTCAAAATATAGGGGGTGCCAGCGGTACAGGTGACGGAGGCATTGGTCTGGCCTTCAATGTTGGTATCGCCGATAGCATGCGTACCAAAATCGAGGGGATCAACGGCAAGAATACAGGATGATTCTACTGTCAGGGTAACATCAAGGTTTGCCGTAGCGGTGGTGGCCGCATTAGCAAAAGCACTGCATAATAATCCCGCCGAGCCTAACGCAAAGACAACAAGACTTTTACGATTCATATCGACCTCATAGCATTAACATGTGATGAAATAATTTTTTAATAAACCATTGAAATACCCACATATGAAAAGTGGCCAATTCACTAAAAGGGCACCAGATGCCTCCATGATAAACGCCGCGGACGAAGCAAAGCGTCGTTTTCATCCTCAGAACCCTACATTCAGTACCTGGATAAATTGCTCACGAGGTATAATATTGCACAACTTCGTTACATTGCCACAACATTTGAAAAAAAACTATCATGTTTTTTTTTGTAATTATATTAATATGATATAATTTGCATTGCTAACTATCATGATGGGCTCCTCCTCTGAGTAGTGTTTTCGCTCGTTCATCATGGTGTTAGGTGATGTCACAGGTAGTGCAATTGTTCGCAGAAAATAGAAGACGATGCCATTATGGCCTTACTATTAGTCATAAGCATTGCGCTATGCCTGGAAAACGACGCCACCAAGTGTTTGAAGGGCTCAGGCGTAAATCTAATCTAGAAAAAATGGTGTTAATTATGGTTAATCACCCCAAAATATTCTTTTTGTGGTTGCTTTGGGGTATGTGTTTTTTTGGAATGAAAAGTAATTATGGTATTTATAGGCGTCTTTCTTTTATTTCTAAAAAGCACTTGTTGCGATATTATGTAATATTAATGATGCCCCTGTGGAATATGAGTTTTTTGGGGCATTATCAGGGATAATAAAATAGGATGCAAAATGATATATGATTGGTTTGAAAAGTCCCCCATCCTGCGTGGGCGCGCCAGTATAAGACGTTTTACAAAACATAGACGCAAACCTGACGAGAGCGCATGGTGGCCGGGAAAAGCGCGCAGAAATAATTCCTCCTCGTCCACCACCGGCGGCGATCATCCCCTGCAGCATCTACCCGGTGTACCCGGCCATGCGAGACATATCGGCCGTCTTCGCCTCCACGCCTTCGTCAGGACACCATTTTCGGGCGGCATGAAGGACCGCCTGCGTTTTAAGCCTGTTAATTATGCATTAGCGTTACCTCTTTATAATCATCAGGTTATTTGATATCGCCCGAATGGCGATGTTGTTCGCATGTTTTCCGGCATATGCCAATCAGGTAAATATGAAATGGAGCAGTGGCTATCTTTTGCTAGCCTTTCTGAGGAGGACAGACGGAGCGACACCATGAAAGATAAAGATGAACAAACGGCATTGATTGGCATGGCTATCGGCGCGGCGGTCATTAGCTTAGTGGCGACCCAAAAGCAGATTAATCAGGGGAGTATCGTGGATGAGCTGGTGCGGCTGGGCAGACAGAAGGGGGATGGGGTGGAGGATGAGGTCTTTGTCCAGGCCGCCCGCCTGGTGAGAAAAGGGACCTAGCCAACCGATAGCCTTCCTGACTACCCGTTTCATCGCGGTTTACATCCCCCCCGATCGCGGCCACGTCCCCGCCAGGCCGCGACCGCCCCTTTCGAAAGCGTCGCGCCTTGACGCTTTCTTCTCACGCTTTCTCATTTCGCAGACCAGCGCCTGTTCAGCGCGCATGGCCGCTTAGTGACGCCGTCACTTTTTCCGTTTCTGCACCAGGGTGAATTAGGAAGGTGGTCTGCTGCTATCGCATAAATCGGTATTAACTTTACTGGTTTGTTTTAAGTTATTGATATTATTTTAAAATTTTATCATGTTTTTAGTCTTGGGGGCATTATAGGGACATCTTTGCGAATTTGCTATCGAGTAGCCCGACCTGATCTTCGTCCATATCGCCAATCCATTTTGAATAAACGGTATAAACCATTTTGGCATTTTCATGCCCCATTTGGCTGGCAATGAACGAGGGATTTGCTCCGGCAGATAAAGACCAGCATGCATAGGTATGCCTTGACTGATAAGGGTCGCGGCTTCTCAAATTCGCAAGCATCATCCCTCTTTTCCAGCTGTAAGATATTGAACCTCGGGAATAGAACCCGGCCTTACTCTTCGATTGAGGTTTTGGGCGAAACACGAAGCGAAGAGCCTGCTGCTCAGATTTTCCTATCTCCCTGTGATGGAAAACGATATTAGTCGCGTCAAGATGACCAGTTAGCTCAAATTGTTCCCGTAATGCTTCGAGCGCTGGTTTTAGGAGAGTGATTGTACGGACACCAGCCTTAGTCTTTGGCGGGCAAAACGTTCCCTTTTGCGTGACGTTGCGGCTTACGTAAATCTTCCCGTTTTGGAGGTCTACATCCTCCCAGGCGAGCGCACAAATTTCACCGTGACGGAGTCCTGTAAAAATCGCAACCCGCCAAATTCTTGCGTGATATTCCGTAATTGCGTTAATAAATAGCTCATACTCATCTTGAAGCAATGGATCCGGAACGGTTTTTTCCTTTTTTAATGGACGAATATTCTCGTAAGCCGCATGGGATACAAACTTGCTCTGGTGGGCAAACTTGAGCATCAGACATAGCGCATTAATGCGAAAATTTACCGTACTAACGGCTCTGCCAGTCTTGTTCAGCCAAGGGGAATCATCGTGGATAACAGCGCCGTAAAGAAGCTCTCTACGGCAGGCCAGGATGTCGTGATGCTGGATATCCTTAATCAGCGTGTTTTTACCGATGATCCGAGTGAGGACCCTCAGCATTGATTTGAGATTGAAGTAGGATGACTCTGCAATCTCAAGCCTTTTATTTTCAAGGAAAAGATTGCAGAGGTCGTCAAATGTTTCTACCGATTGAACCTCCCCGCCAAATGTCTTCGATTTCGACTCAGGGAACCGACTTGCATATTCGAAAGTCCCCATTTGTATCTCGCCAGTTATTGCAGCTCTAAGATTTCCTGCTTTTTTGATGTTGGCATTGTTAACAGTCCATCCCTTGAGTGTTTCCCTGCAGCGTTTGCCGCGAAAGAGAAACCAAATCCTGATTTTTCCATTGTGAATTTCTACACCAGTAGGTAATGCCGTCATCATGCGTCCTGTACGAGCTGATTTATCTTGGGTAAGTTGTACCAAATGACAGCGCGCTCTTTGCATGCGCCTTCTGTCTGGGGAAGCCTTTTGAAATGGACGCCTTCGATCCATGATCCAAGTCGATAACTTTTTATCTGCCTTTGCGTGAGTCCAGTTCTCTCGGTCAGGCGAGATTCAACGATCCATTCTTCATTAAAAACGACCTGTGCCATAAACACCTCACAGGCGGCAGACCGAGTTTAAGCTGGCCTGCCGCGTCGAATTGATAATTCGATATCAGGAAACCTGACCGGGTAAATGCCGGAGCCGCCGGGCGCAGTTCATGGCCGTGGCCACGTAGCTGCAATTCCTATTAACGACCTCAACAGTGATTTTTGTGCCCTGAACCACGACGGTATAGGTCCGCTTCATTTTCTGCCTGCCATAATCGCCATAGAGCTCAACATGTTTTGCCAGCGCGGCATCGCACGCCTGGCGGCCCAGCGGTGATTGTTTGCTTCGGTTAATCAGTCGCATATTCACCTCACACAAAAACATCAACTGGGTCGCCAGCTGCGCGCGCGTTGTCGTTCGCTTCCCGGCGGAGGCCGAGAACATAGCCAACGGGATCCCAACAGGACAGGATTGCATTAAGTTCTTTCTGACTGTGCCAGGTTGTCAGGCGTTTTTTAAGCTCGGTGGCGCAGGCACGCACGTTCGCCCGGGTGGGGCCGGCCATCTTCATGCACAAGCACAATGTCAGAAGCAGATCCGAATATTCGTCGGCGGCTGCGCGCAATGCTGCCGGGTCGATGCTGGCTTCCAGCTCGGGCAGGCGGTTTTTCAGGCTCATTTGGCACCTCCCTTACGACGAAGAGCCATTCTCAATCTGTTTTTCTCCAGTCTGGCTTTGCGTTGTGCGGGCGTTTCACGTTCGCGAGCGCGCGCATTTGATTCACGATTACGGCGGCGCCTGGCGTTGAGTGATTCGTCTTCGCTTCGTAAATGCATCCGAGGTTCCCCGTCCTTTGGCTCGGGCCAATGGCGCGCCTTATTTACCGCGAGCTTATCGATCATCGCTTGGGTAATCTGCTCGTCAGTGATTCCCGCTCTGCGCTGGGCATCCCACATCAGGAACTGCATATCAGCCCATTCGCTGTGGTCGTTAGGTTCCGCGGCAGCTTCAAGCGCTTCTATGCTGAGGTGTTTCAGTGGGCCAGCCGGACCAACATTGCCGAAGGTGGCATGTGACCATTCAGCGTGTTCTCCGCGAACCTGATTGCGAGCAAATGAGAACTCCCCCATCAGCGCTGCCAATGCGATTTCAGTAATACGCAAATACATGGCTGCGCGGGACGGATTGCTGAATTCACCCTCTTTTAAAAACCTCGACATTTCCGCCACGTCAGCACGGCACACGGCGATTAATTGCTCATTAGTGAAGGTGGCGATATCAGTCATTCCAGGCCTCCAGCTCGTTCTCTATTTCGTCGTCTATTTCGTCGTTGGTGGCTTCTTCATTCAGGTAGTCGCGAGCTTCTTTGAGATAATGCTCTCGACGCCAGTCGTACCATGCTGAGAACTCTGGCGACCAGCCATTCCTGTCACCCACATCAGCGAAAAAATCGTGCATTGCGTTGTTGTAGGCCAAGTTTTCAACCATGCAATACGCCGTAGTCAGTGCCGCCTCACGGATGTAACCGCGGAGATCGCGCTTGTGCCAGTAGGGGCTATATTTCGAATCGCAGCGCCCTTTGAATTCAACTTTCCAGCGGCGTATGCATCGCGCGTTAAGTGATTTGCTCATATAGTTACCGGGAGGGCGAACCCTCCCGCCTCCCTTAGCCCACGTATTCCGGTTTCATGTCGTCCAGGGTGATGCGGAACTGGTCATACAGTTCATCGCCCAGGTAACGTTTGGCGGTATTGAGAACACCTTCGGCTTTAGCAAACGATTCTGCGGCTTCCGGATCTCCAGGATTTGGCAGTGAATTGATAGCCGCTTCCACCCGGTTACGGTGATCAGCCAGGTGATATTGACGAACGGCTTTATTTTTCAGTTCCGTGTATAGCGCGGTACCAAGTGTTGGTTTTTGGGTTTCGATGTCGCCACGGATTGCGCTTGCCTGGTCGACTGTCACTGCTTTTTCAATGCGGTCACGCAAATCGTCGGCTAACTGATCGATATTTTTGGTTGATTCCTGTGCACTGGCTGATGTTCCCGCACTGCTGGCAATCTCATCAATGGTGACCCTTTCAACAGACGAGGGGTTGATCACCTTCTCCTCACGCTCATCAATTTCATCGGCGGTATAGACACCGAGGATCACATCCGGGCAGTACAGTCGCGCCCAACGTTTAACGGCGAGATAGGCCAGTTGCTGGCGGGGGTCGCTCGCCCACAGTGTAGAGTTGCGGACTTGTGCCTGCGAAAGCATCAGCACAAGCTCGCGAGGTTCTGATTCTCCTTTGAGGGTTGCCCAGGCGCGAACGCCCACGCCAGCTTCATCTTTCAAATTCCAGCCTGGTGCGATGTACTTTTTGTTCTGGCTGCTTGTCTTCTCCACGAAGCGTCCAACGATGTTTTCCCATGCCCCAAACCATTCAAAGTGAATACGGTCTTTTGTCGGAGCCATGGTATTGATCACAGCGTTAACCAGTTGCGCTTCATAACCAAGAACACCTGAATTACCAACGATGAAAGTCTTTTGCGCTACAGCGAAAGGATCCATTCCCCAGCGCGCGGCCTGCATCACAACAGCCATGCACGCATCTGGTTTCCCACGATAATGCTCAGGCACGAAGTTGCCACTATTGGCCATTACTTCCGAGAGCGTGCGCAGGCGGTTGAACAATTCACCGTTCGTCAGGATAGAAACGTTGTCGATCTTCTGGGTCTGGTTTTCAGTAGTTGCGACTAAATTGGACATTGTTGTTCCCCCTTATGCCTGTACGCGCAGCGCTTCGAGACGGCGCACATCAAAATCGTTAAGTTCTTCGGCGTAATCCTCAGTGATTGGCGCCGGCCATTCGCCAGTGTCGAAACCGTTCGCGATCGCGCGCATAGCTTTGCGGTATTCCAGCATGCCGAGTTCCAGCAGTTCTTCGGATGCCTCGATGATGGCGATCCAGTGGTAGTTCTCGTCTTTGTTGACGAATATCCAGAAGAACTGGTCAAGGGCTGCGGTTTCGCAGTACATAGCCGCGCTCAGGTGGTAATCGCGCTCGATGATTTCCCGGTGCAATTTGGCGCGCAGGCCTTCCTGCTTGATGTTCCACATGCTGATGGTTTTAAGGTCCGCACCGATGCGCAGGCCGCCCATGTCTATCTCAAGGTCAGGACGCACGCGAACTTCCAGCCCGGTTTCCTCATCAATGCCGAAATAGCTCACCTCGACGGCACGGCTCGGGTGCGTCAATAACTTGCCGGCGGTCGGGTGATTCAACAGCGCTTTCTGAATGGCCAGTGCCGTAGCCAGCTGCTGGCGGGTAACCAGCACTTTTCCTTCCGGGTTCTCGCGCCATGCATCCAGCAGCTCGTCGGCAAACACGGCATCCGGTTTTACCGATTTCACAGCCTGAATCAGATCGGCCTTTGTGCCAGAGACTTTCAGCGGCTGCGCCTTCTGTGCTTCCTGAGCAACCATGCCAGGATTAATAAGCGCCAGCTGTTCCAGTAAGGCATCGCGGCCACCGCTGGTTTTCACCTGGGCGGGCAGGGTGGCGTTGTATTCTTTGATGCAGGCCTTCATTGCGGTGGCGGTTTGCTTCTGACCGTCTTCAATGCGCTGGAACTCAACAGGTAAAGACATATAACCCTGGCCGGTTTCTTCAACTGATGTACCCAAGGGAACCTGGGCGGGCAGGTTCGCGTTGTATTCCTCCAGGAATCTTTTGATGTCATCTGCGCTGAGTAAAACCGGAAGCCCGTTGTTGTATTCGTCGATAAATGCGCGGATCGTCGCCGTAGTGGTGAAGGCGCCTTCCGGGATTTCCGGCTCGATACTGAATTCTTTTTCCAGCTGATCAGGCTGCAGCGCCAGTGCATGCACCAGATTTCCCATATCCAGAACAGGGGAGCGTACCTTCTGGATGGTCTTGGATACGTGGCGCGCCTCGAAATACATCAGCGATACCCGCGCATCTTTAACCATCGTGGAGCTGATGCCGTTAGCGGCGTGGTAGATCTCATTTGGCACGTCTTCATATCGGCCCGGCTCGAAATACTCCGGCCATGCTGGCGCTATTTGTTCAGCCTCTTCCTCATCATCACTGTGAGCACTCTCGGAAACCTGGCTATTCAGCACTGCGGCTGTAAGATCCGGGCAGCGTTCAGCCAGTATTTCTCTCATGTTCACGGCAGTTGTTTGCGCAGGAGGTTCATCAGCGCCTTCGCTTGTTGATACCGAACTATCAATTTCGTTTTTGACTGACTGATCCGCTTCCATCTGCACATTGCTGGTGGTTCCTTCTTCGGTGGCATTAGTAGCCGGTGAAGTCATAAGGCCTTCAATTGAAAACATTCCGCCGCCAAGATTGGCAATTTCCGGGGCCCTGGGTTTGGTCAGGTCTTCGGTTATCCACTTCGGATCCGTGGGGTCACTGATGCCTTCGACATATTCACCACGTTCGGCGGCCAGAACCTGATTAGCGTCAGGACGTTTCTTTTGAGCTTCGTTCACCAGTTCGGTGCCAATTACCTGAAAGTCAGTGGAGAGAGTTTCCAGGTCAGGCACACCTTCATCTCCATCGATAGCCTTTTTCACAGCGTCCAGAGTGACGGCGGCAGAAGAAACATGACCAGCTTTTTCAAGCGTCTCAGCAGAAGGGGCGTCATGCTTATGCTCGGTCAGGTTCGCATTGATATAGGTCTGCAGACTTACCGGGAAATGGTGAATATCGCTGGTGGCGCCACGGATAAGGGCAAAAATGGCTGCGCGGGAATAATCCAGGATGCCTGCGACCTTGCGCAGCGCTGCAGACCATTCCTTGAACGGACTTTCTTTCTTCTGGACGATCTCTTTGGCCCGGCGGTGAATTGATGCCGGGAAATTGTAGATATCGAAATCCATTGGCATTGTGGCCAGGGCTATTTCTACATCGAGCGTATCAAGGGTATGGGTGTAGTCAGGATTGCGATCGGTTTTATTGCCGCCGCCAGCATTCGTACCTGCATCAGTTTTCATAACTGAAGAAATACAGTTACCGGCAGCCCATTCCCTGGTGAGAATGCCGCGGTCGATTGCGTTCGTGGCGAACCACAGCTTTGCAAACTGGATACGCTTGCCGAGCTCATGCCGCTTCCCTTCCGGGAAGACTTTTTTATTGGCACTGGTGAATTTCCAGAGCGCCGGCATATCGTATTTTTTGATTTCAGGGATATTCTCGGCGGCCAGAATCAGATCCTGGACGGCCGCATTATCAGTGTCCATCTCAAGAACTGACAGCTCCTGCCGGTGAGGCATGCTGATATGATAAACGTGACGTTCTTCGGCCATGTACTGCGCCAGCAGCTGCGCGCGAAAGGGGAGTTCGGCCACGTTAAAAAGCACGCTGGAATCGTCCTGGTATTCATCACTACCGAAAGTTTCCACGGTCTCATCTTGTACCGCGTCGATAGTGGTATTGGCATCAACCAGCTCGCCAGTAACGGCCTCAGAGGTTACTCCGGCATCATCGATGTGATGATCCGCAGGCACCTGACCTGGCTTCAGAGCCCAGGTGCGACCATCATCGCCGAGCTGGTAGCGTTCGCACCATGAGTAATCGAGAACACCTTCCGCCGGAAGGTCATTGAATACCGGGAAATCGGTGCGAATTGGTTTTTGATAGTCTTTGCCGCGGCCTGTTTCGATCCCAGCGTCTTCCAGATCGACGTCCAGCTGCAGAAGGGCGCGAGCTTCTGATTTATTAGTGCGCCAGATTACGGCATCAGCTTTACCCGATTTTTGAGTCGCTTTTATCAGATAAAAATATTCCATGTGATAGCCTCTATTTTGGATGTAGAATCCCCCGGGCCATTGGTAGCGCCCATTCAGGGTGGTCATTGGTTTTGGTAATTTCCGGTGTAACTTTGGTCGGTGGCACCGGACGTACAGCCCGCTTCGGCGGGTTTACGTTAGCCCTCGTGAGCCATCTGGTCGTGAGAGGCGCAACGTTCTGAGCAATACTCTTTTTCTTTCCGTGCGAGCTGGTTCCCCTGGAGGTACAACAGGGTGCTTACCACTGGTTTTCCCTCGATTGCTTTACGGCAGTAACCGCATTTCTTCTGCATTCTTCCCCCTACATTTGCACCGTGAACCCGGCCGGATGCTCGTCCAGTACACCTTTCAGCGGATAACATTCAGCTTTCACGTGTTGCTCTTCTGCGGCTGCCTTGCAGTCATTCTCAGTATCGTAAACGCCGAGCAGGACATCCTGATTACCGCCCGTCAGCATGCTGACGGTGAGAACCAGGGCAAACATCGTGCTCATGAAGGGTCTCCTTTTTGCGCGAGCATGTAGCACACCCGGCGGATGAAAGCTGACAGCGGACTTAAGCGAACAGCCTGCTGACGAGCGGGTTTGCGTGCGAAATCATTCATAGAAATAACTCCCACAGCGCGCTGAAGAGCGCGATCCAGATGAAGAGCCCGATAACTGCCGAAATGACCAGGGCTCTGATGCCTTGCTTGCTCATTCCAACTCCTCATGTATGCCTGTCTTTTAACCACTTCAGGCTCGGTGGTATGCTGGTAGTTCTCACACAGCCAGCAAGGAAATAAAAATGTCAAAACTGACAACGATGAAAGTTGCTTGCCCTGATTGCGGAAGCGAGATGCTCAAGCGTCCCGATGATTTCGACTTTGATACAAATTTTGTTGGCGTCAGTTGTGCCAACTGTGGTCGAGAAATCACTAAGGACGATGTCGTTAAGCAAGGGACGGATGTTGTCAAAAAGCAGGTTGACGACATCCTCAGGGATGCCTTCAAGGGAACGGGCTGGAAGCTCAAGTAACCCCAGTAGTTCCTCGACCTGATTGATTACTTCCGTGGCGTCTATTTCGAGTTCAATAGGCGCCACCTTTACCTTACTCATCTCACCCTCATTGCCTTGTCGCCGGCCAGCGGAACGTTTAAACCTACTGCGCGTTGATCTCTCCACCTCATCCGGTGTTTCGTATGCCGCCGGCAGCTACTTCGTGGGCTCCATGCCTGGGTGTATTCTTGTGTGAGTTGATATTAAGCCTTAGACTTAAATTATGTCAAGTCTTGAGCTGATTTGACATTAAGTTTGTGCCTTAATTTTTATGGGGGGTGGCAATGTGTTATGCTCACAAAATCACCAAGCAGGGCTGTGGGTATGTGGTACGATGACGAGTTTTTCGCCGAGATACACCCGCAGATAGCGCAGGTTGTCGGGATAGCGGTTATGCAACTGCTGGTTGAGAAACGTGAGCCGTCAAGAGAGGCTCTGATAGAGATGGTTCAATTGCTGTGGCAGGAAGACTAGGTCGATCTGTATGTGGAGTTGGCAATTGACGTTCTGTCGCTACCAAAAGAGTAGGGGCAATAAAAACCCGGCGCGGTGGCCGGGTGAATTTATTTACTATTGTTCGGTTCCATCGGACTAGTGAAAAAATCAAAATACGGAAGATTGAAACTTCCAAGATTTGACATGTGAATAATTTGCTCTGCATAGCCCTTAATGTATGGGTAAGCTATTGATGGTACTAAGGATCTCACTTCTGGCGACTTTGCTGTGTCATCCGAGAAATCTTCTTCAGATCTGAAGTCGAAATCATAAGTAATCTCCATTTTAAGCCTTTCCTCAATGGTCACGTATGCAAAATATCTAACTCTAAAAAGCTTTGCATCTTTTACATTTGAATACAGTTCGTTATTCAACGTGACAGTAGCCTTCATTGTCTTTTTCCCAGAGGAAGCACCCTCTAAGGGGGTCATAACTAGGCTTTCAACTTTTTTGTTAATGAGTTCAATTTTCATGATACTGGAGCATAGTTCCTGTCTGAAGTAATCCCGTCGCTCATGCTGTTTACAGCAGTTAGACTTGATGACAATTCGCGGTTTAAAGAAAAATCTCCTGCAACTCTGTTGCATTTTTCTTCGTTTTTATCTCCGCTTCTGCTTAGCCAAGACCACATCTGGGAAAGGTAAGACCCTGCCGCCTTGCTTGAAAAAGCAGGATACTCATGATCTGTGACCACATTGTATTCAACAATGACACTGGTCATTGTCGTTTCGTCTTCCTCGACATCAACTAGACTCCATTCTAATGCGCTCATATCTTGAATTAGAATATCAGCAGGAATGCCCAATCCATCGTGTATTCTGCGAATCATTGATAAACTCAGTGGGCGTTTACGATTTAACACCTCAGAAACTTTGGATGCTGAGCCAATGTATTGTTTCATGTCGGCATATGAGAGCCCCTGCTGATCCATGCGAAACTTTATGGCCTCGATTGGGTCAGGTTTATCCATAGGAAACTCTCGTGATTCATAGTGCTCGATGAGCAGGCCAAGCAGCTCGAGTTCATCAAAATCTTCGGTGCCGGGCTGCAAGTCTCCAGATGCCAGTTCAATGAGTCTTGCCATAGCTGCAGCATGTTCTTCACTACTTTTAATGATGCGCCAGTTAGTTCGATTCATTTAAGCCTCCATCTGTCGTACTCTGCATGGGTGCCGACCCTTTCGATTATGACCATTCCTGCCTGGTAAATAACCTCGACAACAAGGCGGTAGTTATTACCTTTTATGTTAAAAATCACTCTGTTATCATGCAGGAAGTCAACGGAATTATATCTATTCCGTATATCTTGGGATGTCGTCCATTTCTCCCTGGTCACTTCATCATACCAAGAGTCTAAAGCACCCTTAGCCTGATTGTGCTTCCGGCTAAAACTGTGAAGTTTCTCTACGTTTAAGACCTTCATAAACCAATTAGGTTCCCTCTTTGGGAATTATAGATTTATTTCCCAAAAAGGGAATCTGTGTTTTTGTCCAGGCGTCGTATCAAAATCACTCAAAGTCTCATCAGACCACAAACCTACCACCCATGCTTCCCGTATGTCTGCGGCATAGTTTCCTACTTACGCGCCTGGATTGGCATAACCACCCAGAATGAACCACGCTAGGAACGCTACTGCAACGATGAACACGATCACCGGAAATGCTATACCGATTCTCATAAGACCACCCTTAACTGTCACTCGCCATCACCCTTAATCCGCCGCCCCATGTACTTGGCATACAGTTCGTCGAGTTCCTTCAGCCGCAGTGACACGATCCGCAGCATATTCTGTTGCTCTTCCTCGGGTAACTGGCGATAAAGCTCCAGCAGGCGTTGTTCGTCGGGCTTTAGCCCACTTTCTTCATTAACTTCTTCTCCCAGCAACCAAGGCACTGACACCCCGGCGGCATCTGCGACCGCAAGCGCAGATTCCTTACTCATCGCGCCTTTCTTGAACCAGCCGTTCACGGACTGCGGCGTAATTCCCGCAACCCTGGCCATATCAGATTTTGTCATCCCGCGGCGAGTTAGTTCTGTTAGGCGCTCTACGAGAATCGGGTTAAGTAATTTTTTCTCAGTCATATCAGAAGAGTAAGCCTTTTGCTTATAAATTTAAATTAGCCCAAGGCTTGATTTGTTATTAAGTCTTAGGCTTAATTGTTGTATGTACTCACCGGAGAAGACTATGAACGGATTAGAAAAGGCCATCAAAAAAGCAGGTACAGCTAGCAATCTGGCAACCCTACTGGGCATTAAACCCATGTCGGTAAGCCGCTGGAAGAATCGCTACAAAGGCGTTGTTCCTCACGATCGGGTATTGCCGATATTCAACATCACCGGCGTTACCCCGCATGAGCTGCGCCCGGATCTCTACCCAAACCCAACTGACGGCCTGCCGAAACAGGAAGGCTGAACATGCAAACACTTCCTTTTCAACAAAATACCGGATTCAACACCGGCGCTTTGATAAAGCGAAATCAGTTGATAGTGGCAGAGCACGACAACATTCGCTCCGCCGTTCGTGCCTGGGCTGCAGATGCTGGGCAGGATGTTGTATCGGCGTACATCGTCGAGGAATGGCGGCGGCAGGGCGGCGATGAGATCGACTTTCCTGATGACATCAGCCGTGCCCGGCAGAAGCTTTTTCGTTACCTGGATAATCCGGCTGAATCTGAGCGGTATCGCGAGTACGTTCGCCTTCTTACACCGGCGATCATGTCCGTTCTTCCTCTGGAATACCGTCACCGCCTATTGCCCGAAGAGAGTTTTATGTCCCGACTGGCTCGTCTGGAGAAAGAAACCAGCGAAGCGAAGGTTGCCGTTGCTATGGGGGCACCACGCCATCAGAAGCTGAAAGAACTGAGCGAGGGAATAGTCGAGATGTTCCGGATAGATCCGGAGTTAACAGCGCCACTGATGGCCATTGTCACTTCAATGCTGGGGGTGACGTGATGCTGGAGTTCAGAAAGGAGAAAGCCGCGGTGCTGCAACACCTACGGCTTTCGTTGCGAGTTTACTGGATCAATTCACAGGGGAAATTATGAACACGAACCAACTGAATATCAATAACGAGGGCGCCCATGGCTAAAAATTCTATCGACGCTTATGGCGCCAGCGGCAAAAGCAATGTTCTGTTTTTCGAACCGGAAAGTTTGCATCTGGTTACCGATACAACACACCCGCTGTACGACGAACGAGTACACCTACCGCTTAATGAAGCTGTGATCCTCAACATCATGGAGCTTGGGGTACTCGAACCGATTATCGTGTGGAAGGACCCGGAGACAGGGAAAACCTGCGTGGTTGCAGGTCGGCAGCGCGTAAAGAACGCTAAGGAAGCAAACGCCAGGAGAAAACGGGCAGGGCTGGAACCTTGGCCGGTACCCGGTATAGCTAAGCGCGGCTCGGCAATTCAAATGGCCAAGTACATGGTCAGCGAAAACGAGGTAACGCAACCAGATACCCCACTGGGCCGGGCCAAAAAAATGGTGCAGCAGATGGAATACGGTCATGACGAAAATGACATTGCCCTGCTTTTTGGCTGCAGCGTAAAAACGGTCCTGGCAACCGTGGCTCTATTGGATGCTACGCAGGCAGTCCAGGCGGCGGTTGAGGCTGGAACAGTCACTGTCACTCAAGCGCGTCAGATGGTCGATATGCCACCTGAAAAGCAACGGGAAACGGTCAAACAGTTAGAGGCAGCTGCAGAGGGTGTAACTGGCCACGAGAAAGCTCGCCGTCAGCGCGCTGTCCTCGGCGACACAAAGCCGCGTCTCAAATCCCGTAAGGAAATCACCCAGCAACTTCAAACCGCCAGTGGCGAATACGCTGAAGCTTTGCGGTGGGTGCTTGGTGATGAAAACACACCAGTTTAAGCAACAACGGGGTCTCTATGCGTGATTACGGCAAGGTGCATACATCATTTTGGATAAGCGATGGAATGCGCCGGGTATCGGATGATGCCAGGTTGCTGGCGCTGTACCTGCTCACCGGGCAACACACAAACATGATCGGATGCTTCCGGCTGCCTGATGGATACGTTTCGGAAGACCTTGCCTGGACTCCTGAAAGGGTTTCGAAAGGGTTTGATGAGCTATCGGCTAACGGTTTCGCAACGCGTGATTCGTCATCGAAATGGGTGCTAATTCGTAACTTTCTGACCTGGAATTCAGTTGAAAACCCAAACCAGGGAATTGCAGCACTGCGTTTGTTTGTTCAGGTCCCGGACACATCTACGGTTAAGCCAGAGCTGGCGCGGGTTTTAGCCTCGGCAATATCCCACATCGGCATCGCAAAACTAAAGGGTTCCGAAAGGGTTCTCGAACCGTTCCTTAACCAGGAACAGGATCAGGAGCAGGAACAGGATCAGGAAGAAGATAGTTCGGGGCATGGCTTCGCCACACCCCCAGACCATCAGACCCAGGACGAAGGCGATAAACCTGATCCCCAAAAAATATACCCGAATGATTTCGAGCAGGTCTGGTCGGTTTATCCCAGGCGGGCAGGGGGTAACAGCAAATCCGATGCCTTCAAAGCCTGGAATGCCCGAATCAGGGACGGAACCACTACGGCGGAAATCCTCGCAGGTGTGGAGCGTTACGCGGCTTTCGTTAAAGCCGAGGGAATCCTCAACACACAGTACGTGAAACAGGCGAAAACGTTTTTTGGCCCTGGTATGCATTTCAGCGAACCGTGGGCGATTCAGCAGGCGCCAGGCGCACGAGATCCCAATCAGATTTCGGAACCTGACAAAACCATCCCATCGGGATTCAGGGGGTAGCGATGAAAAACATGATTGGTACCGGGAATGCACTGGAGCGACTGAAAAAACTCATTCCCCCTGGCGTTCAGCCAAAATTCGGCAGCGTTGATGAATGGCGTGCCTGGCAAGCCGAGGAGGGGCGAAAGCATTGCGAGGAACTGGATAAACAAAACCAGCGAGCACGTGCAGAGAAAATCTTTGGACGTGCTGGAATCCAGGATCTGCACCGCGGCTGCACATTCGCTAACTATCAGGTTGAGTCGGATGGTCAGCGTCGGGCGCTCTCGATGGCGAAAAGTTACGCGCAGCATTTCGGCTCTGGATTTGCGAGTTTCGTATTCAGCGGAGCGCCGGGCACCGGTAAAAACCATCTGGCGGCGGCAATCGGAAATCACCTGCTGGCTGGTGGCCGCTCTGTGCTGGTGGTAACCATTCCGGATCTCATGCTGCGTGTTCGGGAATGTTATGACGGCGGACAGTCAGAGGCGTCATTACTGGACGATTTATGCCAGGTGGACCTGCTCATTCTGGATGAAGTGGGAATTCAGCGCGGCAGCAGCGGTGAAAAAGTCATCCTGAATCAGGTTATCGATCGCCGGCTGTCCTCCATGCGACCTGTCGGCATCCTAACCAACCTGAACTATGAATCGCTGAAGGAAACACTGGGTATGCGGATCCTTGACCGTCTCCAGATGGACGGCGGTATGTGGGTGAATTTTGAATGGGACAGCTATCGCAAAAACGTGCGCCATTTGCGCGTTGTTAAGTGAGGTATGTATGGCAAGAGCATTGTCAGCAGTTGAGCGCAGAGAGTACGTCTACGCAGTGATTCGGATCACCAGGCATCAGGGGCGCCTCACGACCGCCGAGGCAATGAACAAACTGGGCCTGAGCCGCGCTACTGTCCAACGGTATTTTTCCGAAGCAGAAGCGACCGGCGAGGTTGTCCGGCATGGTCGTTTGGGGCTTTTCCGCGATCAGCGGGCCGTCATCGACTTTGACATGAAGCGTTTTGGCCTGGTGCCGAAAGTTGCTGTTGGGATGAATTACAGCCTGCTTGGCAGCCCCGTTTTTCAGCGAGTGTTAGATGTTCAGGAGGCTATTCATGGCAACTCAATTTGAAAACGGATTAACACTGAGTCAGCTTGCAGAACGTAACGCTGAGTTGGTTACGGAAGTCGAAAAATTACGTGCCGAACGCGACGCGTCATTGAATGAAGAGCGCGTATGGGAAAAAACCATGATGGAAGTCTGCGGCGAGGATGGCCCGGCGTCGTTCGCGGCGGTGATTAAGGCGCTGGCTGTTGAGAATGTGGCGCTGAAGAATGTTTTTATCCAGAAGAAAATCCCATCCGAAGCAGTCGATGCATTCTTGGAAACCGCAGTAATGGATCATGACTGGAATGAAACCTCCGAGTGGTCATGGGTTGAAAACGAAACAGAGGTTATCCACGCCGTTCTGGATGCCCTTAAGCCTGAAACCCCCGCCACCGATGCCTACCTGGCCGGGATTAAGGCTGATGCAATTACCGCTTCTTTGGATGCTTGCTCTGACTATCTTGAAACTGACTGTGTTATGGACAGGCTTGATATCAGCTACGAAGAAGCCGAAAAACGTACGTCAGGAGCAATTGAGTTTCATGATGCGATCGTCGCTTTTGTCAATCGGCTGCGCGAGGGTGCCAAATGACCGAGCAAACCATTCTCGACATGTGCTGTGGCTCTCGCATGTTCTGGTTCGACAAACAGGACCCGCGTGCATTGTTCGCCGACATTCGCTCCGAGCAGCACACCCTGTGCGACGGGCGCAGCCTGGTTATCAGCCCGGACATTATCGCCGACTTCCGCGCGCTGCCGTTCGCTGACGCCTCTTTCCCCATAGTCGTGTTTGACCCGCCGCATCTTGAACGAGTGGGCGAAAACGCCTGGATGAGTAAGAAATACGGTCGCCTGAACAAAGACACCTGGCGCGATGACCTGCGCGCAGGTTTTGAAGAGGCTTTTCGCGTGCTGCGGCCTCATGGCGTTTTAATTTTTAAGTGGAACGAAGTTCAGATCCCTGTGCGCGAAATTCTAGCTCTTACCGATGAGAAACCAGCAATTTCTCAGCGCACTGGAAGGAATGACAAAACCCACTGGATATTGTTCGTCAAAAGTGGACGCGAGATAAGAATGGCCGATCCACTTCTGGAATATACAACCAAGAGATTTCTGGAGTTGGAAAGCTTACTGCTGGTGGATATACCTGAAACAGTATGGCCAGCGGAAGTCAGTATGGTCTTCTCTCAGATCGAAAACGCCGGGACACTTCCGGCGCACCACCAGCGCCGACTGCAGCACCATATCAATCGTATGTGGCTGGAAAAAATGCCGGTACCGTCAATTATCGCCGCGGCTGGTTCGCTGGCCTGCGCCATGGAGAAATATGCGTGAGAGAGAGCGAAATCATCGTTGATAACTTTGCTGGCGGCGGCGGCGCCTCAACGGGCATCGAGCTGGCGATTGGGCGCAGTGTGGATATTGCGATTAATCATGACCCGAACGCTGTAGCGATGCATACTACTAATCACCCGGACACGCTGCACTATTGCGAGTCGGTTTACGAAGTCAGACCAAAGGTCGCGACCGCTGGCCGCCGTGTTGGTTTGGCCTGGTTCTCACCGGACTGCCGCCACTTTTCCAAAGCGAAAGGGTCTAAACCAGTTGAAAAGGCGATTCGTGGGCTGGCGTGGATCGTTATCCGCTGGGCGCTGGATGTTGGTCCGCGGGTAATGATGCTGGAGAACGTTGAAGAGTTTAAAACGTGGGGTCCACTACTGGCATCGGAAATGCGTCCGGATCCGGACCGTGTTGGCGAAACGTTCCTGGCATTCGTCGGCATGCTGACATCCGGAGTTCCTGCGGATCACCCTGCGTTGTTGGAATGCTGCGAGTTTCTGGAGTTGTCGCCGGATAGCGAACAGGCGAGGCGCTTGATTACCGGGCTGGGCTATGACGTCGATTATCGCGAGCTGCGCGCCTGCGACTATGGTGCACCAACTATTCGTAAGCGCTTTTTCATGGTGACGCGAAGGGACGGGAAACCGATAGTCTGGCCAGAAGCTACTCACGGGGATCCGAAATCACCGGCGGTGCAGGCTGGAAAATTGACGCCATGGCGGACAGCTGCTGAATGCATCGACTGGTCCATTCCTGCACCATCGATATTTGACCGCAAAAAGCCGCTTGCAGTTAACACGTTGAAGCGTATAGCACGGGGTATCCAGAGATTTGTGGTCGATAGCGATAACCCATTCATCGTTAAATGCAACCACACTACGACACGCGGTAAATATGATTGTTTCCGTGGGCGGGGGTTGTATTCACCAATACAGACAATCACCAAAACTCATGGTTACGCGTTGGCAGTACCTACTCTGGCACCATTTATGGCTGGAAATGGTGGTAGCCAGTATCAAGCTAAACCGCGTCCACTCAACAAACCAGTTCATACCATCCTAAAACACTCCCGAGCATGTGTGGTTGCCCCGGTTATCGCCCGCCAGTTCGGCACCAGCATTGGCCACCGGGCAGATGAGCCTTGCGCCACGATTACCGCTGGTGGTGGGGGTAAGTCTCAGTTAGTCACGGCCACGCTTATTCAGATGGGGTATGGCGAACGGGTGGGGCAATCGCCGCGGGTTCTCAATCTTGGTAAACCGTTGGGTACTGTTACAGCTGGGGGCAATAAGTTTGCCGTAACAACTGCTTTCCTGGCGAAACACTATGGCGGGAACTACACCGGTCCGGGCGTTGCGCTTGATGAGCCAGCTCACTCAGTGACTACAGTAGATCATCACGCTCTTGTGACATCGCATCTGGTAAAACTACGCGGAACCTGCCGCGATGGCCAGCGAACCGATGAACCGATGCCGACAATCACTGCTGGAGGTCAGCATGTTGGAGAAGTTAGCGCGTTATTGGCGGCCAATGATTACGATGAGCTGCGTGCGGATCAAGTTAAAGAGTTCCTAAATTCTTTTGGCGTCAGCGAATTGGTGACGATTAAGGGCATCGTTTACCGCATTGTTGACATCGGAATGCGCATGCTGCAGCCACATGAACTTTATCGCGCTCAGGGATTCCCGGAGTGGTACATCATCGATCAGGATTACCGCGGTGTGAAGTATGCGAAGGATAAGCAGGTTGCACGCTGCGGCAATGCCGTTCCGCCCCCATTCGCTGAGGCGCTGGTGAGGGCTAATTTGCCGGAGATGTGCCTGAAAAAAGACATTGCAGCATGATAAAGCCCGCTTCGGCGGGTTTTATCTTTTATGGCGAAAAATTAATCCAACAGGAGAATGGGGGGGCGAAAAGTGAACTTAAGCCCACAAAAGGACAAATCGGAAAAATTATTTGTAATACAATTATACACTCATTAGTTATGAGGTTTTTGTATGAAGATTTACCAGGCTCAACCACATGATGTGGATACTATCCTTCCCCTGTATCTCGGGTACCGTCGTTTCTACGAGGTCGAAGAAAATGCCTCGCAGGCCAGAGATTTTATTCTCAAGCGCCTTCAGCTTAATGAGTCCGTGATCTTTTACGCCGAGGTTGATGGCAAAGCGGTAGGCTTTACGCAGCTCTATCCTTTATTTTGCTCTCTTGAGATGAAACGTATTTGGTTGCTTTATGACCTTTTCGTTGATGAGTCAGCTCGGAAGCATGGTGTGGCACACAAACTAATCTCACGTGCTGAGCAACTGGCGAAGGAGAGCGATTCGGCATTTATTATGCTTAGTACCGCTACAGATAACATCCGTGCACAGGCGTTGTATGAGCGTAATGGATTTGTGCGAGATACTGAGTTCTTCGTGTATAACAAGTTTCTGAAATAAATGTTCGATGTAGCCATAATAAAGTGGTTAGTTAATGCCTGGCGGGTTAGCTCACTACTTGAGTATGGCGTCAATGCAACTTACCCAGTGGTAGTCGTCTCTTCTAAACTGCCAGACTATACAACTGGATAGCCTTCTACTTTCAATTTTGCCAAAGTTGACAGAGAGAAATGGTAAGGCAGCATGAGAAAACCCGCTTCGGCGGGTTTTCTTTTTTGCACTGGTAAATAGGGGCTTATACGATACACAAAATATGCCGTCGACAACCGCGCAAAACTTTTCACTCCGTTAGCCATGAAAGTTAAACAAAATTCCCAAACTTTCAATTGTGATAATCTCTTTTGAAAATAGTGGCTTGTAGGGTGATCTTCATCTGCCATCATATCCCTCATACCGTGTAATTTTCACATGTAAGTGATTCAACATTAATTTATACTGTATAAAAGCACAGTATATGATTTTGCTTCCGGGAGGTAGGGATGCGCAGTGAGAGTGACGAGTATTACGATCTGGTTAAACGTTCTACAGGTGAAATTGTGGGCAGTATCAGGGCCGCTGGCCGAGCCCTGGTGTACACGGCTAGCGGGATTACTTCTATGCGACCGCTACTTGAGGACGAGGGAATATTTAATCTCAACACAATGACCAGTTTTCTGCATCGCCTCGGCTACCGAGTTATCCCACCTTCTGATAATATGAAATCAACGGCCTGAACAACCGTTAACCTACTGCGCCACGGAGAGAAACCATGGCGCAATTGCACTTAATAAAGCAGTCACAAGGTTTACTGATCCCTGCCACGCAGGAGACCAGCGAATTTCTACAATCAAAATGCAAGCTCGGCGCCGTTCTGGAGGCCGACTTTAAACTTGTCCGTAATCCGGCGTTTCATCGCCGTTACTTTGCTTTACTCAATCTCGGTTTTGAATATTGGGAACCTACCGGCGGGGCGATTTCGTCTAATGAGCGCAGGCTTATCACAGGTTACGCCAAATACCTTGCTGCATATGGCGGGAGTGAATCGGCGTTACTTGATGCCGCCGGGCAATATCTCGACCGAATAGCCGAGAAGCGATCCGGCTATATCAGTATTTGCAAATCTTTCGATGCTTACCGGGCGTGGGTCATCGTTGAAGCCGGCCACTATGACGCCATACAGCTGCCGGACGGCACGCTGAAAAAACACCCTCACAGCATTTCTTTCGCCAGTATGGACGAATGCGAGTTCCAGGAACTGTATAAAGCATCGCTGGATGTTCTCTGGCGGTGGATCCTCTCTCGTTCGTTCAACAGCCTGCAGGAAGCTGAGAACGCCGCCAACCAGCTTTTAAGCTTCGCGGGGGGAGGCCGATGAAACGCTCATGGTTTCACCATCTCGAATGCACAACGCAGCAGGCCGAAGAATTGGTAGCGAGATATCGTCAGCGGGGCGTAAAGGTTGAACGAAGCTTAAACCCTGACTTTATGACATGGACCGTCAGAGCGCAGCTGGTGGAGGACAAAAATCCGCCGCGCCCAGACTCTCGCTGGCGCAACAGGATGTGGGGGTGAGTATGGCGAACCTTCGCAAAGCGGCTCGAGGCCGCGAATGCACAGTGCGGATCCCTGGTTACTGCAACGGCAACCCGGAAACCAGTGTGCTGGCGCATTACCGACTGGCAGGGACGTGCGGTACTGGATGTAAGCCGGACGACACTCAGGGGGCAATTGCCTGCAGTGCTTGCCACGATCTCATCGATGGCAGAAAGAGAACCACCGATTACACACGCGACGAACTGCGCCTGATGCATGCTGAAGGTGTGATCAGAACATTGGCTATATGGAAAAAAGAGGGGTTACTGAAAGCATGAAACTCGAAGCATCCTTAAAACATTTCAGCCCCCAGGGTATGCACATCGGCGAAGATGTGAAAGGCACATCACCTGATCGCCTCAACGGTACGGATGTTATGGCTGGTATTGGTGTGACAAGCAGCAGGGCAAGGTTCGGGCTGGCAGCGTTCTTTGGAAAGACTGGCATTAGTAGGACAGATGAGCAATTGGCCGTCCAGGTGCTAGCGCGGTATGCGATTGAAACTGCACCGAAGAACGTACGCAAAACCGCGGGTAAAGAGCTGGGGCACTGCTGCCTGATTTTGGCGCAGTTTGCTTTTGCGGATTATTCCCGGTCCGCGGAAACAACGGGTGCCTGCCGGGTATGCAATGGCAACGGAAAGATTAAAACCACTACCACGGAACGCAAAGTTTCTAATCCGTGGGGCAAAGCACCATATTGGGCTAAAAAATCCCGTGCTGTCCGTCCTTCCGACTGGGATAAGTGGACTGAAGTAACAGCCAGCATAAGCGCTAAATGTGAAGCCTGTGACGGTAAGGGGAAAATAAATGCTCGCTGCCGCTGTGGTGGTTCTGGCCGGGTTCTGGACCGCAAAGCGACAAAAGAGCAGGGAGCACCGGTTTATAAAATCTGTGAGCGCTGTTCGGGGAATGGCTTTTCAACGATGCCGTCTACGGCTGCTTATAAAGCGATTCTGACGCTTATCCCAGACCTGCACATCAGAACATGGACACGCAACTGGAAACCTTTCTGCGATGCGCTGGTGGACCTGTGCTGGAAGGAAGAGGAGAGGGCAGATAAAGAGTTTCAACGAGCAACAGCTGATTGAGTAAATGGGCGCATTATTTTGCATTTTAAGCGCACAATGCTTGATTTTGTCCGAATTTGTCGTGTATATTTTAAATCGTGGAATAAAACGCCTGAACGAAAACATTCATATAAACCCTGCTACTGCAGGGTTTTATGTTTTTGAAAACAAATGCCTGAAATCGGCTATAAAGTGTGATCTGAATCAAAATGTCATGCGCCAAACTTAAGGAATATTAAGGAACTGTAAATATTCTTTATAAGTGATGGCTTTATGGCGTTAAAAGATATTTTTGTGCGAACCGAACCTCGCAGACGGCATTATGGTGTTGCATTGTTTATCGGGCTTATTTCTGGGGTGGTTTCAGCATTTGTTAAATGGGGTGCTGAAGTACCATTACCACCGCGTAGTCCTGTCGATATGTTTACCAGTGCCTGTGGACCAGAGTCATTAATTCGAGCTGTCGGGCAGATTGATTGCTCCAGAAACTTCCTTAACCCTCCTTATATTTTTCTGCGTGATTGGTTAGGGCTGACCGATCCAAATGCGGCTGTCTATACCTTCGCCGGACATGTGTTTAACTGGGTAGGCGTAACACATATCATATTCTCCATCGTGTTCGCGGTTGGGTATTGTGTAGTTGCCGAGGTGTTTCCAAAAATTAAGCTGTGGCAGGGTTTGCTTGCTGGTGCACTCGCACAACTGTTTGTCCATATGATTTCGTTTCCGCTTATGGGCCTAACCCCACCGTTGTTCGAACTACCATGGTATGAAAACGTTTCTGAAATATTTGGACACCTGGTGTGGTTCTGGTCCATTGAGATAATTCGCCGGGATCTGAGAAACAGAATTACGCACGAACCGGATGCTGAAGTTTCTCTGAATTCAGCATTCAGATAATCTAAGCTGCGAAGTCATAAACCCGCATAAACTGCGGGTTTTTTATGCCTGTGATTAGTCGCTCTTCGATAGCAATGTATGCAGAGTGTATTGACGCTAGCTACGTTTGCAACATAACGTATTGATGTGGTGAATCCCCCTATGCGGAGGGGCGACCAGTCAGTTACAGAAACCTGTAAATGCAGCGCGGGCCATGCCGACTGGGGCATGCTCACCGGGAGGCACCCGGCACCACACTGCCACTAAACATATTTAAGATTCATGTTGGGTTTACTGTTTACAGTTACCCTTCTATGTTTAAAGAACGTAACGGTAAAAACAAATGCATCCTGGTAAATCGGTAGCTCGGACAATCAGGCGCGCTCTTACCGTTGCTCCTTGAAATGCCAACTTCAGCCCGCCTCTCTCAGCGGGCTTCTTTTTTTCCTCGTAACAGCTAAAAGAAAAAATCAAAAAAAGCTATACCTTCATCTGGCTGGCGAAGGGGTAAACACTAAGATGTGAATCCTCAGCGCGAGCCATGATGACTGACCGAAGAATTACCTGTCGTTATCTGGCACCCCACATGCAGCATAACCCCTTATGGCCTTCCATTACGGTAGGCCTGCTGTCTTCTGGGGCCCTGCACGTCAAAAGTTCAGTCTGTAGGCCTATACCAGTCTTGGCGGAATTTAGCTAACGGACTCACTTTTCTAATCAAGACGGGCACAACAGTGGATGCTTTACCGATACTATGATTACGTAAAGCCTAAGCTAGAGGGAGTTTGTCTTGAGTGAAAATCTTACTGCAGTGGGGGCACATCAGCGCAGAACCTTTTTGGACTCGGGTGTAACTATGTTCTGATTGGTTGATGCAGTTAGGGCAGGTACATTTGATGAGGTAGTTGCGATTGTTTTTTGAGTTTTTGCGTTGTTGCATATGACATTTCCTGATGAATGGTCCGCAACCATACACTATCCACTGATACATAGCTCGTATTGAATTTCCCAACCACCTCGCACAGGTGGTTTTTTTCTTTCAGGTACCCGGAATCACCATTGATGAGTATTCCTCCCGCCGGTCCTGATCCTTATCAAACTCACAGCACCCCGTTAACCCGGAGGTGAACCTATGGCAAAGCATATGCAAGACAAAGAGAGCATGGCCGGAATCACCTGGCTGGCTCTGCTGATCATTGCTGGTTGGGGCGGCCTTGTCCGATTCCTGATGGATGTAAAGCAGGGCAAAGCAAAATGGAGCTGGATAAATGCTTTTGCGCAGATTGTGGTTTCGGCTTTTACCGGGGTTATTGGTGGGCTCATCAGCATTGAAGGTGGCCTGAGTATTTACATGATATTGGCCACTGCCGGTATCAGTGGTGCTATGGGTTCCGTAGCGCTCACGTATTTCTGGGAACGAATCACCGGAGTGAAAGCACAATGACAGCAGACAAGACTATCGAGGGGATCCTCGGCAAAGAGGGTGGTTATGTCGATCATCCGTCGGATAAAGGCGGGCCGACCCGCTGGGGCATCACGCAGACCACAGCTCGAGCACATGGTTACACCGGTGATATGAGAAACCTGCCCAGGGAAACAGCAAAGCAAATTCTGCTCAGCGATTACTGGACCGGCCCCCGATTCGATCAGGTGGCAAGTTTATCTACGTTACTGGCAGATGAGCTTTGCGACACTGGCGTGAACATGGGGCCATCGGTTGCAAGTAAGTTTTTCCAGCGCTGGCTCACTGCCCTTAACATGCGTGGGAAGTTGTATCCCGATCTGATCCCGGATGGCGCAATTGGCCCCCGAACCATCACTGCGCTTAAGGGATATCTTTCAGCCCGCGGGAAAGAGGGGGAACAGGTTCTGTTACGTGCGCTGAACTGCAGCCAGGGCGCCAGATACCTCGAACTGGCGGAGGGCCGCGAAGCCAACGAGGATTTCCTCTACGGCTGGGTTAAGGAGCGCGTGCTATGAATATGATCATCTTCGCTTTGCTCGTGGTGGTGGCTGTGCTCGTTCTGTTACTGCTGCGCAAATATACCCGGCTGGAGTTCGTTGCCCATGCCAGCCTGCTGCTGAAAACGTGGTCTGTAAAGCTGGGGGCTATCGGTGCGCTGGTTGGCATGTGGGCGCAGTCGTTCCCGGATGCTGCGCTGCACGCCTGGGCGATGCTGCCGCCGGATATCAAAAACATTCTGCCTCCAAACATTGTTGCGTTGATTAGCCCTGCGCTGGTGGTGCTGGCGGTGCTTTCGCAATACGTACGCCAGCCAGCATTGAAAGCTAAGGCCGAAGAACTGAAGGAGCCGCAGCAGTGAGCTTCGAAATTATTGCTGGGCTGGTGGTCGTCATCCTGGGCGCTATAGCTGGCGCGTTCGGTATTGGTCATGCTCGCGGTACCAGTAAGGCAGAAGCCAAAGCCGATCTGCAGCGTACCGAAGAGAATGCCGCCGCCACCGTCGCCGCGGCAGAACGTAAGGCGGAAGTTGTGAAAGGGGCCATTGATGTACAGCAGACTGTTAGCTATATGCCTGATAACAATGTTGATCGGGAGCTGCGCGAGCACTTCACCCGCCCCGGTAGTCGTTGATACGGCGTGCAACTGGGTGAGGGTCATCTACTTGACCGACCACGATATCGACGTGCTGGATATGCAGACCAAGCGCGACATTCTGGCGCACAACAAAGCAGTGCAAGCCAACTGCCGTAGCATTACCCCTGCTCATTGAGTTAAATAAATGGCCTCATCTTTGAGGTCCACGGGTAAGTAAACGCAAGGCCTTTTATGTAATTTATCAGAGATAACACGGTTGGGCGCACTATTTATGGGGTTAGGAGCTCACCTGTGGAAATGGTGATTCCGGTAAATCCTCTCCTGTGTTTTGCTCATTGTGCGAGGGGCAGATACTCATAATCGAATGCCAAAAGGCTTTTATAAGAAAACCATTAAGGCTTGATGAACTCACCTTTGAATAGAACTACTTACGATACATTCCTCATATGTTCGAAGGATATAACATCTCTCAGGTATCCTGCTTCTGGATGCCGGGAATGTGTACCGCTGGTGGGCTGGATTCTTGGAGCCTTTGCCCAGCAGCTTCAGGTGATAAAAAAACCCGTGGAGTAAATCCGACAAATTGACGGGGCGCTGCAGGGGCAGCCAATGTCGGAGTTTAGTCAGATTTCGAGGTGTTTTTCTACTGGTTTTGAGAAAAAATGGATGGTATGACACTATAGGAAGTGGCTCATCCCTGAGCTCACGGGTAGAACAGTGGACTTTGTCATGGCAGAGCAAAGTCATAAGTTAGTTTAGATAACATTTCGGATATAACAAGCGTAGCGAGTGTATGCTTCATGGATTGTACGTCTGTAACTTTCATAATATTTCTACCATTTCAAAATTAAGATATTAGGTAAAACCTTAGGGAATTTAGAGGGTAAGAGAAGCTGTGAACAAAAAAATCTCCTCGCGAAGCAATGTTTTTCACTTTAACGAAATATATTGTTTGCAATGTGGGTTTTTTAGTTCATCATGTATGCTACATTGAGTTCTTATAAAATGAGCTGCTAATTATGACTGAGTGCAAACTTCCACAACTTCCAGAGTATTATCGATATGGTACTGAACAAATTAACAAGTTGCCTGGGAGTGGGGATGTTTTTCCTCCTGCGGGTAGTATAATAAAGTCAGTAAGTTTAAATGAAGGTGTATTTGTTTGTGTTCCGGTGCAGCGTTATATACACGGGTTGAATATTTGGGTTGTAGTTGAATCTTCTTGATAATGATTTTTGTTTGGTAAAAGTGATTTTTCGTTGGTTTGGTGGTTTCTATTTATTATAAATTCGCTGTTGGAATTTAAAATTAGCATCATTGCAATGCTTTCAAACACCGTAGAAGGATTATGATGCTAGTGCAAAATAATATTTATAATAATTCAGAGTCATATGCTATTCTTTTGTTTAGTATGTGGCCTGTCCTTATTGTACTTCTTGTCGTGATATCTTGCGCCTTTTACGGTGTATTGATGCATAAAACTGCAATTTGTTGTTTTCTGTCAGCTATGTTCCTTGGTGTCGCAGGCTGGTTTTATGGATGATCACCATAAGCTCTAATATGAGTCACTTTTTAGTATAAAGTCAGGGTGTCATTGCTTTACCTGGCTTGTAGCGTTGGTTCCCTAAAGTTTGACGATAAAAGGCCCTGTTAATACAGGGCCTTTCTGTATGTATTATTTATCAAAGAGGTAAGACATGTCAGAGATCACCGCATCTGAGCAAATCCGCCTGGATATTATCAAGAAAGTGAATTACGACACTGCAGCGGCGAAGTTAGCCATTGACTGGGTAGGCGACAGCTATCTGAAGTCTGAGCTATTCGCTGACTCTTTCGATCGTGTTTTCACGGAAAGTGAGATTGTCTCGAAGACCCGTAAGGCAATCCAGGAAGCGACCGAAGCGCTGGCGCTGTTTGATACTGCCGCTGAGCAGGTCAGCTAAGGCATTACAGCAGGCGTTCATAGAGTGCATGTGATAATGACCATCAGACAAATCGTCTGAGCTGACAGTTCAATCAATCACCAATTACCAGTTACACGGGGTAACTGACATCATTGTCTGTTTATCCCGGTGAATTTTGAAATACTTACTACTCTCATAACGTCTCTGCCTGCCAACACCAGAACGGCAGAGGTCAGTTAGCCGTATAGATGAACCTCTCCCGGGTGGCTCCTGAGAGATTCTTTATACGCTAGCTGGTAGTAACTAAAGGCCGCATATTTTTGCGGCCTTTTTCATCATTTGTAAAATGAAAGCCCTCAGGCGATTAACGATGCTCAGGACCATGGAAGTGATCTCCACCATGTCCGCCTCCATGGGGACCAGGGGGAAGGATACATCCTGAAAGTGACAGCGCACCACAGATCACAAAAACAGCAAGCATAATTCTTTTCATAATAACTCCTGAACTAAAGAGCCTTAATTCCAAAACATAAAAGTGAATATTTTATGGAGAATCAGTAATTCCTTTTTCTCCCTCACGTTAAATAGGAATAATCCATGGCAAAACCGGACTGGGGCGAGCTTCAGCAACGGTTCCTGTCCGATCATGCCGCAACCGGCGTATCACCGAAGGATTGGTGTGAAGCGCAGGGACTGAATTACGCTACTGCCCGCCGATACATCAAGAAACCCACTGCGCAAAAACCTGCGCAGAAGAAATTGCGCACTGCGCAAAAGGAAAAGTGCGCAGAAGAGCTGGTGGATGATGATGGCCTCACCGATCAACAACGTTTATTTGTCGCGGAATACCTGAAGGACAACAACGCCACACAGGCCGCTATCCGTGTCGGGTACAGCAAGAAGACAGCGAATGAACAGGGAGCAAGGCTGTTAGCAAAAGTTAGTATTGCGCAGGCCATTGCGCAGCAGCAGAAAGCATCCATTGTGCGCACGCTTGGCAGCGCTGATGAAGTGCTTGAGCAGATGTGGCGCCTGGCCACCTTCGATGCCAACCAGCTATCGCAGTATCGTCGCGGAAGCTGTCGTTACTGCTGGGGCTTCGGTCACCAGTATCAATGGCGTGACGCTGTTGAGTACGAAGAGAAGCGACTCGAAGCGCTTGAGCGAAAACGTCGAGAGCCTTTGGATGATGGCGGCTACGGTTACGACCACACCAGCGCACCTAACCCGGAATGCCCCCGCTGCAATGGTGATGGTGTAGGCCAGCCTTTCTTCGCCGATACGCGTAAGCTGGCGCCGGATGCTGCGCTTGCCTATTCCGGTGTGAAGCTTGGGAAGAATGGCGTAGAGATTACCGCTATTAGTCGCGAGCGAATGTACGAGGCGGTGATGAAACGGCTCGGCCTGGCTGATAGCGAGTTCGCCCAGCGTCTGCAGCTGATTGAAATTGAGCGCCGGCAGCTGGAGGTCGAAAAATTACGCAAAGAGCTGGCTGCTGATCCGGAGGATGACGAACCAACGCCAGTTGCAATCAATATCAACGTAGTCGATGCACGAGTGAGGGAAGAGGATGGCGATAGCACCGACGCTTAACATCCCTCAGGCCAAATTCCTTGCAATGCAGTACAAGTTTAAGGCCTATGTGGCCGGGTTTGGTTCCGGTAAGACGTGGGTCGGTTGTGGTGGAATCTGCAAAGGGATGTGGGAACACCCCAAAATCAACCAGGGTTACTTTGCGCCAACGTATCCGCAGATCCGTGACATCTTTTATCCCACTGTTGAGGAGGTGGCCCACGACTGGGGGCTGAATGTCAAAATCAACGAGGGAAACAAAGAGGTTCACTTCTACGCCGGGCGCCAGTATCGCGGAACGACGATTTGCCGCTCGATGGAGAAACCGCAAACCATCGTTGGTTTTAAAATCGGTAATGCGCTGATTGATGAGCTGGACGTAATGCCCGCCAAAAAGGCGCAGTTAGCCTGGCGAAAAATCATTGCCCGTATGCGTTACAACGTGGCCGGTCTTCGTAACGGGATCGACGTCACCACGACACCGGAAGGCTTTAAATTCGTTTATCAGCAGTTCGCAAAGGCTGTACGCGATAAGCCTTCGCTCTCAACGCTCTACGGCCTGGTGCAGGCATCGACGTTCGACAACGAAAAGAATCTGCCGCCGGACTATATCCCGTCGCTGATGGAGTCATACCCGCCGGAGCTGATCAAGGCTTATCTCCGTGGCCAGTTCACCAACCTGACCAGCGGGACGATTTACCATCAGTTTGACCGTAAGCTGAATAACTGCAGGGAGGAAGAGCAACCCGGTGAGCCCCTGTATATCGGTATGGATTTCAACGTCGGGAAGATGGCCGGGATTGTTCATGTATTACGTCTGGGGCTTCCATTTGCGGTTAATGAAATCGTGAAGGCTTACGACACCCCTGACATGATCCGCATCATCAAAGAACGGTTCTGGCTGTACGACGGCAACGATTATCGCAAGGTGCGGGAAATCTATATTTACCCGGACGCTTCCGGCGATTCCCGCAAATCCAGCAATGCCAGCGCCACGGATATCGCTCAGCTTAAGCAGGCCGGCTTCAATGTGGTTGTTAATGCATCAAACCCGCCAGTGAAAGACCGCATCAACGCGATGAATGCCATGTTCTGCAATGGTAACGGTGAACGTCGCTACAAAGTGAATGTAAAGCGGTGCCCGGTGTACACAGAATCGCTTGAGCAACAGGTTTGGGGCGAAAACGGTGAGCCGGATAAAACGGCGGATAACGATCACCCCAACGATGCCGGTGGGTATTTCATTGTGAAGCAATTCCCGATCATCAAACCGACTGGAAAAGTCACCCAACTGCGGATGTAAAACCATGCCTGATATTTCAACGCCCAACCTCGACTATAACGACATGGTTGAGGCATGGGATATTAATGATGCGCTGATGGGCGGTACGCTGGAAATGCGCCGGCAGGGTAGGAAGTATCTCCCGAAATGGCCGAACGAAGATCCTGAAAGTTATAAGGAGCGTTTGGCTTCGGCAACGTTACTCCCTGCCTATGAAGAGGCCATTAAACAAAACATCGGGCGAGTGTTTGCTGAGCCGACGGTATTGAGTGAGGATTCTCCTGAACAAATACGGGAGCTGTCGCCAGATATTGATATGGAAGGAAACCGGCTCGATGTCTGGGCGCAGCAGTTTTTCAGCATCGGATTCCAGTATGGTCTGGTACATGCGCTGGTGGATTTCCCGAAAATTGACCGGGAGGCAGTAAAAACTAAAGCCGACGAAAAAGCCGCGGGATCCCGCCCGTATGCCACGATGTTAAATCCTCGCCAGGTCATCGGCTGGAAATCGAAAGTGGATAAAGGGAAAGTGGTGTTGACCGATCTGCGTATCAGAGAGGTCATCATTATTGATGGCGATGATTACGGGCAAACGAAAGTTGAGCAAATACGCCATATCATGCCGGGCAAGGTTGAAATTTATCGCCGAAATAAAGGTGATAACGGCGAAAGCCAGTGGAAGATTCACGACGAGTGGGAAACCAGTCGCGATGACATTCCCCTGGTGACGCTTTACACGAAACGCACAGGCTTTATGCGCGGTTCACCGCCACTGCTTAATCTCGCCTTACTGAATATCAAGCACTGGCAGAGTCAGAGTGAACAGGACAACATCCTTCATGTCGCTCGCGTGCCGTTGCTGGTGGCTTACGGTCTGGCTGATGGCGAAACGTTGACGATAGGTTCTTCCTCTGCGACTCGTTTCGATGACCGCCAGCGGCAGGGACTGGAATATGTCGAGCATACCGGGGCTGCGATTGAAGCCGGTAAGATTTCCCTTGAGGATCTGGAAAACCAGATGCGTCAGGCCGGCGCAAAACTGCTGCGCGCGGAAAACACATCGACTAAATCCTTAGATCAGACTCACGAAGAGCGGATGCAGGAGAATTCACCTCTCTACACCATGGCAAGCTCGCTTGAGGATGCGCTCGATAATATCCTGCAGATTATGGCGGAATGGCTGGGCGAGAAAGAAGGCGGCAATGTTGATGTACGCACCGAACTGGATGTTTCAGCCCAGACGTTTGATGCCGCAGCTGCAACAGCTGTTCAGTCGCTCCGTCAGGGTGGTGATATACGTCAGGTCGATGCTGTTCGCGTTTTGCAGGCCCTCAAATTTATCGATCCGGACGCGAAGCCCGAAGAAGTAATCGACGAGTTGCGGAATCAGCAGGTCACGCTGGCCGGCGGACTGAGTAACCCGGGTGGTGCATATGGCAACGGCGAATGACAAGCTTCAGGATGAATCGATAGCGCATGCGATATGGATAGCGCGGTACAGCACCAGCGTTGCAAACAGGATGATAAAAATCCTGAATGACAGTGATGCGGAACTGACAGCCAGATTGCTGGTGGCGATGGATAGCCTGGATGCTGACAGCTTTACCGTGTCGCGACTGGAAGCGTTGCTCGTTAGTGTCAGAGCTCTCAATCGCGAGGCTGTTCAGTCAATGTACGCGGGACTATCTGATGAGCTGCAGCAACTCGCTCAGTACGAAGCAGGCTTTCAGCTGAGCCTGTTCCAGTTTGCGATCCCCGATGATGTGCTATCGCTTCACCCGCTGGTGGGCATTTCACCGGATGCCGTTTACGCAACTGCGATGGCACAGCCGTTTCAGGGGCGCCTGCTTTCGGAGTGGGCAGATAACCTTGAAGCTGACAGGATGGCAAGAATTTCCAATACAGTGCGGCAGGGTTTTCTCCTGGGCGATACGCATGAGCAAATCGCCAGAAAGGTCCGAGGTCATGCTAACCGTGGTTATCAGGATGGCGCGCTGCAGATGAGCCGAACCAATGCCAGCAGTATTGCAAAAACGGCTGTGGGGCATCTTGCTTCTACGGCCAGGAAAAGCTTTGCAGATGCGAATGATGACATTTTGAAGGGTAAGCAGTGGTTATCCACTTTGGATAACCGTACATCAAAAGACTGTCGGATTCGCGACCGCCTCAAGTACACACTCGATAACAAGCCGATCGGCCATAAGGTGCCGTATCTGCAGGGACCCGGGAAAATCCATTTCTGCTGCCGCAGCGTCGAAACTTACATCCTGAAATCGTCTGATGAGCTGGGTATTGCTGTTGGGCAAGTATCAGATAGCTCGCGCGCCAGCATGGACGGGCAGGTGCCTTCGGATACCGATTATCAGGGCTGGTTCTCGCGCCAGTCGTTCACGCGACAGACCCAGATTGTTGGCGTAACCCGGGCCCGGCTGATTCGTGACGGCGGCATGTCGCCCGATGAGTTCTACAACGACAGGGGCGAGTGGCTGACGCTTGACCAATTGCGCAACCGTGACGCGCAGGCGTTTAAGGATGCCAGAGTGTGATAGGGTAAATTCGTGGTGAATGCAGGATGCTGACCTGCGCGCCAAAGCGTCCCGTGAGAAACGGGCAAGCCGGAAACCAGACTCACCTCGGTGAGTCCCCGCCGTTCTGAAGAATCAGAATGCCGTGGCAGCACCGGCCACCACACTTGCTTATGATCGATCAGGAGACCTTTAGCATGAAGATTTTCTTAAAAGGCGGGCCTCGAGATGGTGAGTCCGTACCCCTTCACACGGATGACTACGGAGTGCCATTAGAGCGAGTGCAATTTCCTCAGCCTGTTTCTGATGCATCCCCATTGTTTAATAACGGATTTGATGCCTGTGATCTCGAACAGGATATTCTGATATATACGCTAGAAAGGATAGTAATAGACGGGAAACTGCATCACTACGAATACCGCTATCAAGGTCGCTAAGGCGGCCTTTTTTTATTATCTAAATTTCACAACAGGCTGCCTCCGGGCGGCCTTTTTTATTGCCGTGATCCGGATGGTGAGCGGTGCAACGGTCGGATGGCCCACAAAAAGGTAACCACATGAAACTGAAAACAGTCGAAGTTAACGGCAAAAGCTATGCAGAAGTCGATTCCAGCGGTTTACCCGTCTACGTCCACGATGACGGCCAGGAAGTTGGGTTTGATGCTGTGCAGGCCGTTGGAAAAATCTCTTCTCTGAACGGTGAGGCGAAATCTCATCGTGAAGCCAAAGAAGCAGCTGAAGCCAGCCTGGCTAAGTTTGCCAAAATCGGTGATCCGGCTAAGGCGCTCGAAGCGCTGGAGATGATGACTAAAATCGACCAGAAAAAACTGATCGACGCAGGCGCGGTTGATCAGGTTAAAGCGGATATCACCAAATCCTTCCAGGCGCAGCTTGATGAAGCTACTCAGCGTGCGACGACTCTTGAAGGCCAGCTTTATCAGGAAATGATCGGCGGCCGTTTCTCTGGCTCGAAATTCATCGCAGATAAAGTGGCAATCCCGGCAGATATGCTTCAGGCGCGGTTCGGTCAGTCCTTCAAAGTCGAGGACGGGAAAGTCGTTGCCTATGACGGCTCCGGCAACAAAATTTATTCCCGCTCTAAACCGGGCGAGCTAGCGGCCTTTGATGAGGCGCTGGAGTTCCTGGTGGAGCAGTACCCACAGAAAGACCACATTCTGAAGGCCAGCGGCAACCAGGGAGGCGGCTCACGGCAGTCTCAGCATTCACTCGGGCAGAAAACGATGAAACGCGATGCGTTTACCAGTTTGAGTCCAACAGATCAGCAATCAACTCTCAAAGACGGTATCACCATCGTCGATTAATTCTTTGCCCGCCGCCGGATGGCTGCTGGTGCCAGAGCTGGATAGCTCAACCAACCCTATATTTTAATCTCCAAGGAATCTATACACATGGCTAATACGCTTACCGGGTTGATCCCGACTATCTTCACGGCTCTGGATACCGTATCTCGCGAACAGGTCGGTTTTATCCCGGCTGTATCGCGCAATGCTAAAGCTGATGCGGCGGCGAAGGACCAGACTGTTACTGCGCCGGTTGCGCCACCGGCAACCACTGTTGATATTACCCCGGGGGCTACTGCGCCAAATGACGGCGACCAAACGATCGGCACCGTTGATGTCAAAATCACCAAATCCAAAATGGCCCCGGTCAAATGGAACGGTGAGGAACAACTGGCGCTGGGGCCCGCAGGGACATACAACACCATCCTTGCCGATCAGTTTAAACAGGCTTTTCGCGCGCTGGCTAATGAGATGGATGCAGATCTCGCGGCTTTGTATTTCGCATCCTCTCGTGCTGTTGGTACGGCCGGCACCGCTCCTTTCGGAATTGCAGGTGATTTGTCGGATGCGGCAAATGCGCGCCAGGTTCTCTCTGACAACGGTTCGCCGACAACTGATCTGCAGATGGTTCTCGGTTCTTCGGCTATCGCAAACCTCCGCGGTAAACAGTCTGTTCTGTTCAAAGTAAACGAATCCGGTACTGATGCGCTTCTGCGCGAAGGTATCGTGGGGCGACTGGAAGGTTTCAATATCCACGAATCCGCACATGTTAAGAAACGCGCTGCATCTCCGGCTGCCGGATACCTGGTGAATGGAGCAAAAGCTGAAGGCGATATTCTGATTGCGATTGATACCGGTACAGGTGCTTTTGCAGCGGGTGACATCGTGACGTTTGACGGGGACAGCAATAAATACCTTGTTGCTGCTGCGACGGCCACAGCAATCACCCTGGCTGCTCCTGGCTTACGTCAGGCACTGGCCGACAACACCGCTATTACCGCTGGTGGCGCCTACACCGCAAACATGGCGTTTGATCGTAATGCATTCCTGCTTGCATCCCGAACCCCGGCAATGCCGCAGGGCGGCGATACTGCGGATGATGTGATGAACGTTACTGACCCCGTATCTGGCATTACTTACCAGGTAGCACTGTACCGCCAGTATCGCCAGGTGCGTTACGAAGTCGGTTTGTCCTGGGGCGTAGCGGCAGTTAAGTCGGCGCACTCAGCGTTGTTGCTGGGCTGATAAACAGGGGCTTCGGCCCCTTTTTTTAGTGGAGGGCTAATGGCCGGATTAACAAAAGAGCAGCGCGCCCAACGAGCTGCTGAGCAAACTGCGTCTACGCAGGCTGATAACAACGAACCCGTATCGACCACATCGCAACTGGTGGTGATGGTTACCGATTTCCCGGCATTCCCGGGTGCGCCCAATACCGCCAACGTTCACCCTGATGAAGTGGAGAATTGGAAGGCGCACGGCTGGAAAGAAATGGAGTGATACATGATCACTTTCATCACCGTTGAAGTTGTCAATTCGATTCTCGGTGCCACCTGGACAGATGAAAGCAAAAAAGCCAAATCTGTGCTGATGGCCAATACCTGGATGAATGGACTTAACCTGAAACTGCCGTGCGATAAGACAACTCACGAAATCATCATTCCTGACGATGTGAAACAAGCTGGCGCCTATGCGGCGCTGTCGGCGGCAAATGGCGGGCTGTATCAGCAGAAAACTGATTCGGGGGTATTGCTGAGTAAGGCGGTTGACGCTGACGACGTTTCTGTTTCAAAGACCTTCGCAGAACTCGGTACCAACAGTTCGGCATTGCTTGATTCGGACCTGCAGCTGGCGCTGGCCATGCTTAAGCCCTATGGCGTTAGTCAGTCAAAGGTGCGGCTGGTGAGGGGGTGATATGGGCATTCGTGACGAGTTGCAGACCGAGGTCGCCGCAGCATTCGATACCGATCTGCAGGATGCGGTCAACGAGTTTGCCGGAAGCTACACCGTTCGAGGTGCCTGGGATCCTGTGACGGAAACCGGCACTGAAACGCAGGTGACTTACTCGGGGCGTGGAGTACTGGCGCGTTATAAACTGCGCCGTATCGATGGCGTTAACATTCTGCATGGTGATGTGAAGCTAACCGCCCTGGTTAACGAGGTGACTGATAAGCCGGCCGTCGGGCATATCATCATCGCACCGGATCCGATTACGGGTGCGCTTCAGCATTACGACATCATAACCGCTTCTGCCGACTCTGCTGGCGCTGCGTACTCCATTCAACTGCGGAGGGTGTGATATGGCTAAGGGCTGGAACATTGACCCGGCGGCATTCGCCGGGCTGGTGGCCGAAGATGTCAAACTACGCCAGCGGACAATCGCCATTCAACTGCTGAATGAAATTGTTCAACGTTCGCCGGTAGGAAACCCGGAGCTGTGGGCCATCAACGCGACCGCGGTTCAATACAACAAAGCGGTAGGTGAATGGAACGAATCTCTTTATGCCGATCCTGCTAACCTGACCAAAACCGGAAGGCTCAGGAAGAAAGTCCGTGTTAATGACAGCATGGATATCAGGCGGCCGGCTGAGTATCGCGCAGGAACCTTCAGGGCATCGCATTTTGTCAGCATCGGCGAACCCGATCACTCCGTCCCGACCGAACCGGATCCGCGCGGGGCAATGACGTTTCTTAATGGCAAAAATATTATTGACCAGGCGCCAGCCTACTCGGTGATTTACATCCAGTCGAACCTGCCTTACTCCGTGCCTCTGGAGAATGGCCACTCAACACAGGCGCCGACAGGCGTCTATGCCGTCTCGTTTAATGGCGTGATTCAGGCCTACAAATGACCTTTACAGAAATCAGAAACGCTGTCATTTCCCGAATGGCGGCACAGACCGCTATTGCCTCTGATGCGGTGGATTATCCCAATGGCCCGGTATTTGACCCCAGTAACCGCGATATCTGGGCCCGCCTAACCAACATTGCTGGGCAGGCTGGCGCAACCGAGATCGGGGACGGGCCGGTAGTCCATAGGACGGGCTTACTCATCATTCAGCTGTTTGTTCCGGTCGGTTCCGGGACGTTGCTTATCTCCCGAACGGCCGATCAGCTAACGGAGCTATTCGAGTTTAAGGACGACGGAAAGCTGAGTTATTTCGCCGTTTCTGCTGTGCCGGCAGGTGAGACCGATGGCTGGTTACAGCTCAATCTTCAAATTCCTTATCGCGCTCTGTAGCGCACAAAAAACAGGAGGCTCCTGTGAGCTCAGGTGCAAAAGTAGTAGCCGCGTTTATTCGCGAGACAACGCCAGGAATCACGCCAACAGCAGGGGCGTGGAACCTGCTGCGTCGTTCTTCATTTGGTCTGAAACCAACGCAGAACACCAATGACAATGACGAAATCGCTGGTGACCGCATGGCGCAGGGTGTTTCACGCGGCACAGTGGATGTCGGCGGCGATGTCGGCACGCGGTTTCGCTGGAACCAGCATGATGATTTTCTTGCCAGCTGCTTCGGTTCCGAATGGGTAAATAACGTGCTGACGATGGGTAATGGTCGCATTACGTTCTCCGTGGCGACTTTTGCCAGTGATGTGGGGATCGCCCAGATTGCCCGCGGTTGCCAGGTTGGCACCTTCCAGATGGAAATCCCGGCCGATGGTGATATCACTGCAACCATTACGTTTGCAGGGCTGGACTGGGAGACGAAGGGGGACGATACCAGCTATTTCACCGCGCCGGTGGATTTAGCGGGGGCGCTGCGTTACTCCTTCAAAGAGGTCACGAACATCCGGCTAAATGGTGTTGATGGCGGGACAGGCTTCTGCGTCGACACCTTTAACATTCAGTTCAACAACAATATGCAGACTCAGCGCTGCATCGGTACCGGTTCGGCGTTCGCCGGCGCAAACATTCCGACAACCTTTACCCCGTCAGGTCAAATCACGCTGTCATGGTCAAAGGCTGCCTGGGAGGTTTACAAAAAAACGTTCACCGGCGAAACGGTGCCGTTTAGCTTCACGCTGGAGAATGCTGAAGGCGCCTATACCTTCGATTTCCCGGAAGTGCAGATCTCCGGCGACTGGCCGGATGCGGGGAGCACTGACATTGTTCAGGTTCAGCTGGATATCACCGCGGCCAATACGCCGCCAACTATTACCCGCGTTCCTGCCACTTCTGGCGGTGGTGATTAACATTGGCCCTCTTTGGAGGGTTTTTTATGGAGTTTTTATGCTGATTGTTACCCCGAAAATTGATTTAAATGGCGAGCGCTGGTTTTATCCCTACAAAAAGCCAGAAGGCAGCAAAAAGGAATTCTCGCCGGAAGAAGAATCGCTGTTCAAACTTCGCCTGCTGGTGGCCAGCAGCGAGAATCCGCAATATCGCTCTCGTAACGCGCTGGTGCGTCGCCACATCGATAAGATGGACGCAGGTTATAAGGTGGGGACAACGGATTTTAATCTCGCCAGCGTGGACGATATCGACTCTGTTGATGACCTGCTGATCGATAACGCCGCTCGGTTCCTGCTGAAAGGCTGGGAGGGAGTAGGTCAGTTAGTCGACGGCATAGAGGTTGCTCTCGACTACACCCCAGAACTTGGGGCCGCCATGCTGAAACAGCACCCGGCGCTATACTGGCTGATACTGGCTGAGGCGGCAAACATTGCTCAGGGTAAGGAGCAGCAGACTCAGGAAACCGTAAAAAAGCTATAGAGGCCCAAAAGTGGCTAAAGGAATTCGCCGGCGAACAGGGCGAGAAAGCAAAGTGGCGCAGGGAGAAGCTAAATCTCCCGCCCATTCCAGAGCCTGAAATCGATGCAGTCACTGGAGAGATCCTCAACGCTTACGCCATGATATCGCGCGGCAGAAAGTATGCCGGCATGGCCGGAGTGCCGCTCCCTCTATCCCTGAACGATATTGAGCTTTACCTGGCATCGCGCACCATCCTGATCGACCGCATTGAGTTTGATGCAGCAATACTGGCCCTTGATGATGTCTGGAGGGCTGAGTGGGCGGAAGAGCAAAAAAGGCGGGCGATAGTGAAATAGCCTTATCATTGTTTAGCTGTCTCTATATGTTAGGATGTTTCTGATTGTAATCACAGGAAACATAAAATGAAGAAATTATTGATAGTGGCACTGGGGGCAGTGCTTTTAACTGGGTGTACAACGCCGGCTCGTAACTATGTGCCTCAAACAAAGCAAATCAGTATTCCGCCGCTAAATACAGTAACAACAACCTACGTTGGCGAGGATATGGTTAGGCAGGGAATTGATGCTAGCATTGATGCCATTCATTTCAATCAGGCTGTGGTTATAGGCTCAATCGGTGTCTATACGATCCCGGCAGGAGACTACGTAAAAATTGGAGAGGATTCAAAATCAGAGTTTTACTCTAATGTAGAAAGAACATCAGGTGCAGTTGTTCCTAACCGCTTCATGGTTAATGATCCCACACAAAGCATACAGCTCATGAAGAACGGCGAAATTTGTATTGTCACGATTTATGGTGGAACCAAGTGTGATACAGGCAAGCCATTTACGAAAGTAAAATTCCAGACCGAGCAACAATCTTCCTTCCAGCAAACTCTTATCTACAATGGGAAGGTCGGCAACAAAATTAATATTGGTTATAGAGAATTTCAAGGAGGTATGGCTCGGGCCGCTTTTTCTAATGAGGTAGAGTACGACCTTTCTGAGTCCAAAACGATACGTTATAAAGGGGCTGTGCTGGATATCATGGATGCAAATAATCAGTCAATAACCTTTAAATTGACTAGGAATTTTAATACAAATTAATAACTCCGGCCCATAATTTGGGCTGTTTTTTCATGAGGTGGGAGTGTGAGGATTCTTGGTTATCTAGCCATCTTAATAGGTGTGATCTTCGCTGTTTTTGCGCTATTTATGGATGTAACAGTATCAACAGATGATGGCTACAGAGTTAACAACCTTGGTTTAATGTCTTCACGACAAAATTACATGATATTTGGCGGATTCGTAGCGATTGCAGGAATCATCATCGTTTTGGTCGGTGAGAAGTTCAAACCATCCGCAAACTCAGTCAAATGTCCATACTGCGCAGAATTAATAAGCGCTGAAGCGGTGAAGTGCAAACATTGCGGGAGCGACGTCACCCCTTCGAAGACAATAGTTAGCGCTGACGATGCTGAGGCCAGTGATAGGTTGGCTGACGTCAATGTAAAGTTGATCGCAGGGGTTGTGCTGGCGGTCTTTGCGGCGATTATCGGCGCAATAATTTTTCACCGTCAATGAATTAAAAGCGTAACAGTTTCAAAAGCTCTAACCTCGCTTCGGCGGGGTTTTTTATTGCCCGGAGAAAGGTAAATGACTGAACAAACATCCCGCCTTGCGATCGTTCTTGATAGCTCCGGGGCAGAGAAGCAGGCTGACAGCCTTACCGTTGCGCTTGATAAGATGACTCAGTCTGGTGATAAGGCTGTAACCAGCATATTCAAAGTGACAAAAGCGACTGACGAGGAAAAAGATGCTCTCAATAAATTGCGAGCAGCTATTGATCCGGTTGGTGCAGCAATTGATACCGTCGGTCGCCGCTATAGTGAGCTGAAAAAATACTTCGATAAGGGGCTAATTGACGAGGAAGAGTTTCGTTCGCTGTCTAAGATGCTGAATGACACCACTGAGGAACTAAGTGGTGTTGCACAAGCTCAACGAGAAGCAGAAAAGGCCAGCAAACTGGCTGCTGTGCAGCAGGAGGCGCAGGCTGATGCATTCCAGAGAATGCTCGATAAAATCGACCCTCTGGCAGCTGCGCTTCGCAATCTCGAACAACAGCAAAGTGAACTCGATACCGCCTTTAAATCGGGGGCAATTAATACTTCCCAATATGATGCCTACAGCAAAAAACTTCAGGAGACTCGTCGGGAAGTCACCGGCGAAGCCCAAGCCGAGCGCGACGCTGCAAAAGCACATGATGAACAGGTAAATGCACTGCGTCGTCTTGAAGCCCAAATAGATCCCGTAGGTGAAGCATACCGCCGCCTGAACGAGCAGCAGCGCCAGCTGGATACAGCTAAAACATCCGGAATGCTGTCGCCCCTAGCTTACGATCGCCTCAACAGCAAACTTGCAGAATCCCGCGATGCCTTGGAAAAAACCCAGGCGCAATTGGGTAAAACAAGCCAATCTGCAGCTCAGACTGCCAACGCTATGCGCATGATCCCTGCTCAGATGACAGATATTGTTGTCGGTCTTTCTACCGGGCAGTCACCGTTTATGGTTCTCATGCAGCAGGGCGGTCAGCTCAAAGATATGTTCGGCGGCATTGGGCCAGCGATCAAGGGCGTTGGCACATATGTCATGGGTCTGGTTAATCCCTATAGCGTAGCAGCTGCTTCAGTTGGGTTGCTAACTTATGCTGTCTATCAGAACCGACAGGAAATTGATGCTGCGACAAAAATAGCCACAACGTCCCTTGGCGCTAATGGAGATGCTGCTGAGCGACTTGCACTCAATATGGTTGCTATATCTGATAAGACGGGTCAGACGATCGATGAAGTCGGTAGTATGTTTATAACGACTAATGACGGTGCGAGCGAAGCAATAAATAAGCTTATCGACGTTGGTTTTAGTTATGACGAGGCAAGGACAAAGGTAGCCCAATACAAGGATTCTGCTAATTTCACCGCCTTGAATGCTGATATTGATAAGCATCGACGGGAGATCCTGAAAATAGGTGATTCGTGGACAGCTGCAGCTATTGAGGTCAAAAATTATTACACAGCAGCGGATAAGGGTAGGCAAAACGTAGCGCTTGGTGGCGCAATTGACCCTACGATGAGGTTTATCGGCCAGGCATTAGATCTGCAAACCACGATGAACACACTTACCATTGAAGGTAATAAGGCGGTAAAAAATTCCGTTGACTGGATTAATAAGGAGTATCTGGCGGCAGACAGGGTTGCCGGTGCAGAAGCTCGGTTAAAGGAGGCAAGAGCACAGTCCAGAAAAATTGCTTTCTCAGGAAATAAAGAAGCAATCGAACAGGCCAATGCGCTAATTGCTGTAAGAGAAAAGGAACTTGAGCAGGCCAAAAAAGCTGGACAGCCTAAGACCCACAAAGAAAAAGCCTATACAGAGGACGCAGCAACCCGGCTGCTTGATCAGATAAACCAGCAGACTGCTGCCATGCAGTCCCAGCTGGATGCCAGTGACAAGCTTAACAGCGCGACACAGGCTCGTATCAAGTTCGAGCAGCAGATTGCTGACCTCAAATCTAAAACGCAGCTCACCGCTGACCAGAAGTCGATCCTTTCCCGTTCAGATGAAATCCTCCAGGCATATAAGCAGCAGGAGGCACTGCAAAATTCCGTAAAAACCCTGGACGATTATCGGAAGATGCAGGAACAGGTAAAGACGAAGGATGAGCGGACCAACGATCTGCTTAAAACCCGTCTTGAACTGCTGGAGAAGGCCAAAGCAACCGGGCAACTAAAACCCGGTGAATATGAAAAAACGCGGGCAGATATTTATCAAAACACCGATATGCAACTGCCCTCGACGGTTCGTAATGTTGTAGGAAACCTGACACCCACAGGAGGGCGACTCTCAGGAACTTTTGAGGGGATGCAGGGGCAAATCAACGAATATGGACAGGCTCAGCAAGAGCTCCAGCGCTGGCTGGCAGCTCAGGAGGAAGCTTATGCGAAGGCCGGTGAAATAACTGCCGAGGGTGAGGCCAGAATGACCTCTATTCGTCAGCGTGCAGCGGATGCAAATCAGGTCATAGAGGCTCAGAAAAACACCATCATATCTGCGGCCACGCAGTCCTTGTTTGATAGCACCGCTGAAATCATGCGAACGGGGTTTGGTGAGCAATCGGCAATCTACAAGGTCGCTTTTGCTGCGAGCAAGGCATTCGCTATCGCGGACTCAATGGTGAAAATCCAGCAGGCTATAGCAAGCGGTGCAGTTAGCGCGCCTTATCCGGCCAACATCATCGCTATGGCCTCAATCGCTGCGCAGACTGCCAGTATCGTCTCAAATATCCAGGCTGTTTCAGGTGTTGGCTTCGCCTCCGGCGGTTACACAGGCCCCGGTGGTAAGTATCAGCCAGCGGGTATTGTTCACAAAGGAGAGTACGTCTTCGACCAGGCATCAACGAACCGGATCGGCGTGTCTCAGCTTGAGGCACTTCGAAATGGCCAACCGCTTGATGCAACTCTGGGGCGTACAGGGTTTGGTACTGGTGTTCAGAACGTTAACAGCGATAACCGTAGGCAAACAACTGTACACGCGCCGATTAATCAGGAGTTTCATCTCCAGGGTATTACTCCGGAGCAGTTGAGCGCTACACTCAATCAGAATAATCGACAGCTTTCCAGGCAGTTAAAAGGTGAACTCACAAAGGAGGTTACCATGCCACAAGGAGCTTTTGGCAACGCTCTAAAAGGAAACTATACACGACACGGTCCTAGGTAAGCTAAACTGCATTAGCTGAGACTTGATTAGGTAGGTAAGTCTAACAATCTGAGTAGGTGCAAGAAAACACAAGGATCTTATTAATGGAAGCGTTGTTAACATTTACATTTAAAGACTTTATAGCTTTTATGATTCCTCTTTTTATTGGCGGACTTATCTTCAATAGGAGACGTAAACGTAAGGAGGTCCGAGTGAAGTTTTCATTTCTTTGGCTTGTTTTGATAGTCGGTGGAATTCTTGAAATATGCGATGATATCTACACAACTTATTCCTATAGGCATAATCACTTATATAATAATGATACGCTTACAACCGTGTTTAACTATGATTTTGCAAAAATTGTTTTTTGTGGGGGTTTGATCTTTGTTTCTATTGCGCTTCTTCTTCAGGAGTTGCTTTTAAACAAGCAGTCACATTGACGTATATTGCCTGTCGGCACATCGCCCTTTTTTATTTTGGCATGGGCTGTGCCGAAATAATTTAATGTCACATTAAAGTCAATGAAACTAATATATTGATAATGCTGCTTTTTTATTTCTTTTGGCTCTTGAAATGAGTTGATAAATATATCGCCTTGTGTGTTTGTGTCGATTTAATAAGATTTTTATCTTCGTTAATCTGAACCAAAAAATCAGAGATTTCTTCGATTCCATCGTGCTTTATTCTGAAATGAATACCCTCCTGAGGTTAATGGTGAAATTTTATTCGAGATACTTTACCGGGAGACTGCATGACTGATATCTACTACCCACATGACAGCCTCCCTATGCCATTACAGGAAGGGTACGGATTCCAGCCTGTCAGCCCGTTAAAACGAACCCAGTTAACCACCGGCCGCGCGCGGCAAAGGCGAGCTTATACGTCCACGCCGACGCAGGCCAGCATCACCTGGTTTATGGAAACCGATGCGCAGGGCCTGGCGTTTGAGTCCTGGTTCCGTGATGCGTTATCTGACGGGGCAGCGTGGTTCATGATGAAGCTGCAGACGCCGGCGGGCATTAAGTTTTACAAATGCCGCTTCACAGATATTTATCAGGGACCGGTGCTGGTGGCCCCGATTTACTGGAAGTACACGGCAACGCTTGAATTATGGGAGCGCCCCCTTGCTCCTGCCCCATGGGGTAATTACCCGGAATGGATCGTCGGCAGCTCACTGCTGGATATTGCGCTGAATAAGGAGTGGCCCAAGGCTTGATTAAAACCGTTTCACCTTCATAATCACTTGTGTCGATTTGTGGGAAAGTCCTTCATGCCGCTCCGTAGCCGGAGCGTGAAATAAAGCGCGGAATAGCGATCCTGCCGGTGAGGGTACACCCACATTCGACACCAATTTTTAAGGTCACCTTCGGGTGGCCTTTTTTATTGGGTATAAATCATGACAAGACTCAACCGCCTCTACGCCAGCAGCGGACCGGAGGTGATCATTGAAACGCTGCAGATCACCATTGGCTCTGATGTTCACTACCTTTGCCAGGGTTACGACAACATCACGGCGACGACGGAGAACGGCGATACCGTAACGTTTTCAGCCTGTGCGATAGACATTGCGCTGCCGGCGCGCAATGCGGACGGCACGCAGGACCTCAAATTTGCCTTGTGCAATATCGATGGTGTTGTGTCCACGGCGATCCGCAATGCCCTGGCTAACAGATTGCCTGCATCGCTGACGTACCGGCGTTATATCTCCACGGATTTTGCGGCCCCTGCGGAAGTGCCGTATACGCTGAAAATCAAGTCGGGCTCCTGGACGGCGACAGAGGCGCAGATTACCGCGGGTTATATGAATATCCTTGATACAGCCTGGCCACGTTACCGCTACACGCTACCTGTATTCCCCGGACTGCGTTATATCAGCTAAGGAATCCCAATGTTCAACCCTGATAAATACCGTTCTGTTAAATGGCAGAAGGGCGGTAGAGCCTACCCGCTACTTGACTGCTTCGGCATTGTGAACGAGATACGTCGCGATCTGAATTTACCCGTCTGGCCCGATTTTTCTGGGGTCACCAAAGACGACGGCGGCCTCGACCGGGAAGCGCGCAGGATGATGCTTACCCTTGAGCGCTGCGAACCCTGCGAAGGGGCCGGGGTGGCCTGTTATTCCGGGTCGACTGTCACCCACGTAGGGATCGTGGTCAGTATCGATGGTCTGCTGCATGTGGCGGAATGCAATCCGGGAACGAACGTCACCTTTCTGCCGTTGCCGCGGTTTAAGCGGCGATTTGTCAAAGTGGAGTTCTGGCAATGACCATTCGTTTTTACCCGTCCCGGCTTCCCGGTGAACCACTCGAAACGCATGAGCATGGTGTAACCAGTATTCGCAAGTGGCTGGTGGCAAATGTTGAAGGCTACGAGGATCGGGATGTCCCACCGCTGACCGTTGAGGTTGAGGGGCTGTTAATTCCGCCAGGCGAGTGGGCTAAGTGTGTGATTCGCCCTGATAGTGATGTCAGGCTTTATCCGGTTCCCTTCGGGCTGGAGGCCGCCACAATCGCGTGGATCGGCGTCGGTATCTCCGTTGCCGCTGCAGCCTATTCGTACTTTATGATGAGCAACATCGATACGGGGGGCTATACCTCATCCACAGGGCGGAGTCTCGACCTGAACCCGGCAAAGGCGAATACCGCAAAACTCGGTGATGCCATTCGTGAGGTATTTGGCCGGGTGCGTATCTACCCTGATTATGTGGTGCAGCCGGTTACCCGGTTTGATGCCGCCGATCCTACGAAAATGCGCGTCCAGATGCTGCTGTGTCTCGGTGTCGGTGATCTGATTTATACCAATGGCGATATCCGGGTAGGCAGCACTCCTGCATCGACGCTGCTTGGTTTCAGCAGCATCCATTACCCGCCAGGCGCGGACGTTTCCGGCGATGAGCGCAGTGAAAACTGGGTCAACAGTACGGAGGTCGGCGGGACATCATACGGTACCGGGCTGGATATGGCCCAGACCTCGCCGGATGCCGACGATATTATCGCAGACAGCATGACCGTATCCGGTTCGAGCGTAACGTTTACCGGGCTGGATACGGATGATGATGACGATAATGACGAGAACGAAAACGCGCTACCGCCCAGCTGGGTCGCTGGCGCCGTGGTCGAACTGAAAGCCCCGGCGAACTACCAGATCACCACGGCGGCCGGATACAGCGTTATCGCAAGCCCGCTGCTGACGGAGATCGCGCCGGTGGTTGGAATGCCGGTGACGCTGGGATTTAACTCTGTCGATTACGATCTGTTTATCGCGTCATATACCCCCGGTCAGGCTGCAGTGCCCGGCACCGGGGGGAGTGCGGCAAAAGTCCAGGCCAGTGCGGCCCCGACCACCTACGATTTTTCGACCAGCTCCAGCACGTTCACGATCACCTGGCAGGGGGTTACCTACCCGGTGTCGCTGGTGGCTAACTATGTCTCGATGTCGGGACTGCTGGCGGCCATCACCGAGGAACTCACTGGCTCCGGGCTGGTTGCACAGGACAACGGCGGCACCGTACTGATAACCGAGTCGGCCAGTCCGTTCGCGGGTGGGGCGATTACGTCCTCTTCGCTGCCTGCAGCTGTTTTCGGTGATGCTCCGGTTTACACCTCCGGTACGGCATCAACCGGCGGCAGCCCGGCGGTAACGGCGAATGTGACGCTTGCCTATAACAGCGCCACGGGAACAGCCTTTTCCGGCATGCCGGAGGGGGTGCAACGGCTTTCACTTGCTCACCGCGGGAATGAGTACCGCATTGTCTCGACCGACGGCACGACGGCGACGGTGGCGCGCCTGGTTAATGGTGCCGTTGATGAGTCATGGCAGGGATTCACCGCCAGGACGATGATCGACTATGAGGCCACTGGTCTTAACGACACGCTGAGCTGGCTTGGGCCTTTCCTCGTATGCCCTGAGAATGAAGTGGTGGATGCATTCGAGGTGAATTTCTCCTTCCCGAACGGCATCTGTGGCTTTGACAGTAAGGGCAAAAAACGGATCCGCCACGTTGAGTGGGAGATTCAGTATCGCGTCTACGGTTCCGGTTCGGGGTGGGTGAGTCACCAGGGCGAGTACGCGCTTAAAAACATCAACGGGTTAGGTTTCACTGAGCGGATCACCCTCAGTTCTCCGGGACTGGTAGAGGTTCGCTGCCGTCGGCGCAATGAGCAGGGCTCAAACAACGCCAGGGATTCGATGTACTGGCAGGCACTGCGCGGGCGACTGCTGACGCGCCCTTCATCCTATCCCGGCGTGTCGCTGATGGCAGCGACCGTTGAGACGGGGGGCAAATTGGCGGCTCAGTCGGACCGCCGCGTAAACGTTGTGGCCACGCGCGCCTATGACTCAGGAACGGCCAGAACTATCTCGGGTGCTCTGCTGCATGTCGGAAACTCGCTGGGGCTGGAGATGGATGTCGACACCATCAACGCGCTGGAGTCCGCGTACTGGACGCCACGGGGGGAAAATTTCGATTTTGCTACCGGAGACAGTATCTCAGCGCTGGAAATGCTGCAGAAGATAGCCAATGCCGGGAAGTCCCGCTTTCTGTTAAGCGATGGCCTGGCGACGGTCAACCGTGAGGGGATTAAGCCATGGACTGGCGTGATCACTCCGCATGAGATGGTGGAGGAGCTGCAGAGCGGATTTACCGTGCCCTCAGATGATGATTTTGATGGTGTCGACGTGACGTACATCAACGGGACTACCTGGGCAGAGGAGACCGTTAAATGCCGGACGCCTGATAACCCTACGCCGGTGAAAATAGAGAATTACAAACTCGATGGGGTACTGAATCAGGATCACGCCTACCAAATCGGGATGCGTCGCCTGATGAAATACCTGCAGCAGCGGGTGACGTTCCAGACCACTACCGAGCTGGACGCGCTGTGCTACAACACGGGCGATCGCATAGTGCTCACGGATGATATTCCGGGCAACAACACGATTTCCTGTCTGGTGGAGGCGATGACAACGGCTGGTGGCGTGACAACGTTCACCGTCACGGAGCCGCTGGACTGGTCTTTCGAAAATCCCCGCGCGCTGATCCGTTATCAGGATGGCTCTGCATCCGGGCTGATGGTGGCGAGCAGGGTGGGTGATTTTCAGCTGTCAGTCCCGCACCTGAGCGAGTTTGATGATCCCATGCGGGTTGACCTGTCGTCGGCAACCATCGAGCCGATCCGCCTAGTGTTCTGCGGCTCAACGCGCCATGTCTACGACGCCATTGTAGAGGAGATCGCCCCGCAGTCTGACGGAACCTGTCAGGTCACCGCTAAAGAATACCTCGAATCGTTCTACCAGTACGACGACGCCACATACCCCGGCGACGTCGCTTAACTTTTTAAAAAGCACCCATTCACCCGCCTCATTCGGCGGGTTTTTCATTTTTGGAGCACAATGTATGGCCGACAACGAAAAGCTTGGCTCGACATCACCACAGATATTGCTGAAGAACGCAACCAATCTGGATAAGTTAGTCAATGGCCGCGAATCAGAGTCATTGCCGGATCGTTTCGCTGTACTTCGCCGCACCTGGTACGGTATGGAGATGATCTTCAATCGCTTCATCACGTATATCACGGGACGTGGCGAACAGGCGGTAGGTGCCATTGGCTGGCAGGAGCTGGGAAACTGGGCGACTGGCCTCACGGTCGATAATCGCCAGCAAATCGTTTACTACAATGGCTCCTGGTACAAATACCTTGGAGAGCTTGAGCACGTCATTACCGGAGATTCTCCAGAGAATGATGGTGGAGTGTGGTCGGCTGAAAACCCAACGGGGAAATGGTCGAATATTGGTGATGCGGCTCTTCGCTCAAACCTGGGTTCAGGCGACGGCCAAAAACTGGTGGGAAAGTGCGCCACTCTGGATGCACTCAGAACCACAGAGCCGGACTATCACGGGCAGGAAATAATCCTGTTTCGTGCGGCTGCCGATGGCCCTGTGCTGAATGAGAGGCTGTATTACGATGCGACGGATACCACATCGGAAGAAAATGGATTTTCGGTATTTGTAACGCCGAACGGTGCAAGATGGAAAGCGGATGTATCCGAGGGGTATAACGTATTTCTGGCGGGGTTTTCTCCTTCAGAAAATAACCTCGCGCAGTGCATTCATAAAATAAACGCCTGGATAGTTGCTAAGGCTATCGCTGCCAACCGGATTAATGACAGGAAGGCGACCATTCTTATTCCCGGTCTGATTGATTCTGGTGGCGCTACCGTTTACACGATGACGGAAGATGTGCATTTCTGTGCTGCGCTGGTCGAGCTGGTCCCACTTACGCTTCAGTTCTGGGATTTTTCGAGTTCCGTTGACGTGCCGATACTGTGCAGCAATGAATTCGAGGGATTACGCGGCGGGATGGGTAACAGCTACAACGGGGGAGCGGCTGACCAGGGCGGCTTCGCTATCAACCCGCGCAGCTTTCTCTATATCAAAGGCGGCGGCGAGGATTATACGCCCCACGGAGTAATTCTGGGGAACCGGTCGCGCCGTCCGGATGGGACAGCCTATCTCAACGTCAGAGATACCGTTATTCGCAACGTCCGGGTGTTCAACTGCGCAGATGGACTGACATTTGGCAATTACGATACCTATGTGGTTGGTTTCGAAAACTGCAATGCCTATGCAAATACTCGTGGCCTGTCTCAGCCAACTGCAACGGCAGTGAATGCCGGTGAGCGGTGGTGGCTGAATAACTGCGTCCTGTCTAACAGCACCGAAGACAACATCTACATAAACAGCAACGGGCCGGCGATTTATTTTGACAACGTCAGTAATGATTACGCACGCCGTGATGCGTTCCGCTTTGGCCCTAATGCAGCCGGTTCTTTCCTGTTTACCAACAGCCATTTCGAAGGCTATGACGAGAAACTTATTAACCAGCCGGTCAAAGAAGGCTCTGGCGGTCAGTGTCGTTTTCTGATGATTGGTGGGTTAACGGACTCCCGGCGTACCGGCGTGACGTATCGCGGCATCAGGGATGTTATTTACGGGGCGACATATCGCGGCGTTATTGCTGAGTTTCGTGATGTGGATATGGGCGCAGGCCCCGCCGGTTACATGTGTAACAGCAAGTATGGGTCGTGGACCGGGGCCGAGAATCCTGCTGTTGTTATTATTCAGCACAAAAACAGCGACACCTATAAATGGTTGCCGGGTTATGGCTATGGTGTGGGTAAATACGCCCTGAATTCGGTGTACAAATTCACCGGAACATCGGGGGTATCTCTGCCGACGACGAAAGCCACCGCCAGTGCTGCCAGCGCTTACCACTGGACTTTCACTCAGGGAGGAGCAACAGCGGTATTTGGTGACGCAGATACGGACGGATTAATCCCGGTCAAAATCAGAATGACCTCGACTACGGACGTCCTCTATCTATATCAGGCGACCGAAATTCAGTTCCCGAGAAACACCAACTATCTGTCAGCGATGTGTGCGATTAAGTGCAAAAACGCGGTGGGTGAGGTGAAGGTGCAGGCTGCTCTCCGTCCACTGAGTAATCCTACAATAGCTGTTAGCGGGTCTGTTGTAACGCAAACTGAAACCGTTCGCGGCTCAGTGCTCGGCGATGAGATTGATGTACTGAATACGATACTGACCAAAAGTTATATCTCACTGACTAAAGATGATTTTGTCTCAACGCCACCACTCAAGGTGCCGAACTATTTTCTGGGCTCCGTGACATCTAACGCCGGATTTAAAATCTACGGGTTTACCGGGGAAATTGAGCTGGAGCTACCGGTGTACTGGTTCGATAACCTGCATCCCAATACATGAGGAAATAAAATATGTATTACGTTTATCTGGTCAGGGATGGGCTTTATGAAGTCACCACCGCAAAGCGTGATGATGAAGAATACGTGTCATTCAGCACCGATAACACCGCTCATATCGTCGAAACGGCCGACTGGTATATTACACAGAAAAGAGACCAGGAAACCCCATCAACAACCGATAGTGCAGGCGGCGATGATTTCATCGACACGACACTGAAGCATTACACGGTTGTCGTTTTATAGGAAAACCACCATCACTAAATTATTTGGCGTTCAGTGATGGTGGGGCAATTACTCTAAGAATAATCAAGGTTCAAATATTTATACCAAAACAAAGGGGCAGCATGACGATTTCCTGGTGCGGGAGGAGGTTTTGTTTCATATTCATACTGGTAGTTATGGGGGCGGTTATTAACCTTCATTTTTCTGATTCAGTCTTGCCATATGTTGCATTGTCTTTTTTTTCAGCTTTAAAATTTAAACGATAAATAAAAGACCCAGCAAAATGCCGGGCTGAAGATCATTTGAAGTGTTTTCTTACCTCTGCAGTATAGCTAAAAGGATTGGTATTGTAAGACCCTTTTATTTTTACTGACCCTTCCCAACTGATGACTGACGCTGCTCCACCAACCAACGCTGCCAGAGCAGCTCCTGTTTGTGGAAAAAACCAACTGGCACCTGCATACACGGAAGCACTTATTGCAAGAATATTCTTCATATTAAAGTTTAGTTTTATGTCTGATGATGTTAAAGAGAATTTTTTCTCATTATACAGGCGGTGTAACTCTAAGCATGCAATGTCAATTTCATTCAAGACCTTTTTAAGCTCCATAGCTTGATTTTCTGCTTCTGATACTCTTAATTCCATGGAGTTTAAAGTTGTTGTAAGGTGTTTTAATTGTTCTTTCCTTGATTGTCTAAATTCAAGAACTTCATCTAAAGGAGTATTAACATCAATAAATGGCATGACATTGACCAAGTGGAACAGTGTACCACCAGTATTTTGAGCAACCCCATCGTTTACCAGGACTCTTGGAGATAACCCGTCTGGGATGTAGTTTATGCCTTTATCATCTAAAAGATTAAGTATTTTTGACTTGGTTGCCTCTGCAACCATCATTGACCCCCCCCCCCGACCAACTACATCTACAGTTATTTCTTCGAAGACTCCTTCACCCTTCAATTTTTCAATGTCTTGGTTAATAGGGAATCCGAATATCCCCGGCTTTAGATTAACAATTGAATCCCAATACAATATTTTATTAACTAAATTATCTATACCATTACCAATGTTCAATGCTATTGTTTCTGGTGCTCCGAAAGAAATGTTTTGCTGGATGAGTAGTTTATTCTGCATAATTAACCCCTACATGTATTTTATTTTTTTAATCTGACGTCTACGATATCCTGAAATCAGATGTACGCGATAGTAACAAAATCCCACTCGAACACATGAATGAAAATGTTGCTCCATGATTACTAGTCCTGTTCATAGGATAGGTGAAAGTAAAACATACATCAGAAACGGCATAGTGTGTATAAATTCAGATGACGAAAATTTAACCTTTCCAAGAAAGAGGAAGATGTGAACGTACCAGTTTGACAGTCATGGGTTGACGATGAGTAGATTACAGAGCAACCAGGTTCCTACAGCCGCGGCCAAGGAGCAGGGGATAGTCGGCGGTCGTCGCAGAGTGATGACCCCGGAGATTGTCGAACGGGCGCGACGAATGCTTGCGAACGGCGCCACCCGGCAGCAGGTGGCTGATGTACAGGCGTGGACGTGAAAACAATCTACAAGTACCTCCCGGCGACTTGAAGACAAAGATTTCACTACTTTTCCTGATATGTTACGTTTGGCTTAATCAATTCATTCTGCTTTGAAAACAGTTTGGTTTGTTCGTGAACGGTAAGAAAACAATAAGTTTTGAGCAATTTTTAACTATTAACAGCAATCTTGTTTCCATCTCAGATACATGGGCTGACTTGTGGGCGTTAATTTTTCACACGGGTTTAAGCGCTGGAAGGCTGCTGAGTATTCGATATGATGATATTGATGGTGACTTGATACTGATACGAAAACAGGGTCACCTGAAGGAGCTACGTGTTAAATCAACCCCTCCAGTAGAGGCGATGATTGCTCGTAGAAGAGAACGCTATCCAGAAGATGTTTATTTATTTCAGAGTCATTCTAACCGTGTGAAGTACCATCGCCGGCCGGTCACTATAATTGCTTTCAACGCCGCTTTACGTCGCGCCGCTAGATCATTACCAGACGTTAACGTAAGCAGTAGTAGCGCGAGAAACATACCGGACTAAGCGCCTGTCCAGTAGCGTGTGGCCGATGTGACAGGCGTGGGAGTGAAGACGATTTACAAATATTTGCCAGTACAATACGGCGATAAAAAATCCCCTTGAGCAGGCACACTCAAGGGGAAAATACTACATAACATCATTGCTGTGTGCGTCTTCGCACACGCCTATCTTCTAAGAAGGCGCCCAAAGCTTCCAGATATTTCTGGTCTGAATTGTTACATCATGGAGGGGGTGCCGATGTGATAGGTTAAGAGCGAAGACGGTCTGTAAGTACCTTCCGAAGTCGAGGAACAAGGATCATGAATTTGGGTCTATACCATCCCAATTCATACATTCTTTGTAAACCTATGAAATATTGAGCAGAGTATTCTGTGCGAAATGAACCATATGGAATAGCCAAAGGCTAAAATGCCCAGCGTAAAAACAACAATCAGCAAGTCCGTCTGTGACATCTTATATCCATTTCGCAGTAGCAGGTTTCGAGAAAAGATAGTTCAAAGCGGGCACAAAGACAACATAATCACTAAGTGAAACCAATATCAGGGGCTCAAAGGTGACTGGTTTTCCCCTCTGTGTTCCTGATTGATAGTTGAAACCTCTATTGATCAGATTAGCGAATAAAACTACTGTATATAAATACAGTATTTTGTGAGCGAGTTTATTATGCAGTTCTACACGCCCGTTGAGTTACGCCAGATCATGCTGCTCCCGTTGTACAGTGACCTTGTGCAGTGCGGCTTTCCTAGTCCAGCGCAGGATTATGTTGAGCAGCGTATCGACCTGAACGAGCTGCTGGTTAACCACCCCAGCGCGACGTATTTTGTCAAAGCTGCTGGTGATAGCATGAAAGATGCGGGCATTGGTGAGGGGGATCTTCTGGTCGTGGATAGTTCAAGGACCGCAGTCCATGGTGATATTGTCATTGCCGCTGTAGATGGGGAATTCACGGTTAAGAAGCTGCAGTTGCATCCGCGGGTTCAGCTTAACCCAATGAATAGCGCGTATTCCCCAATAGTCGTCGGTAGTGAGGATACTCTCGATGTGTTCGGCGTCGTAACTTACATCATTAAATCAGCTGGCTAAGATGTTTGCGCTTTGTGATGTGAATTCATTTTATGCATCGTGCGAGACCGTATTTCGTCCTGACCTCAAAGGGCGTCCGGTGGTCGTCCTGTCAAACAACGACGGCTGTGTGATCGCTCGCTCGCCAGAGGCCAAGCCCTTCGTCAAAATGGGTGAGCCTTATTTCAAGCAAAAGGACATGTTTCGCCGGCACGGTATTATCGCGTTTAGCAGCAACTATGAGCTTTATGCCGATATGTCCAACCGAGTGATGACAACGCTGGAGGAACTCTCTCCACGCTGCGAAATTTACAGTATTGATGAGGCATTTTGCGATCTGACTGGTGTTCATAACTGTCGCGACCTTACCGACTTTGGCAGGGAAATTCGCGAGACGGTTCTGCGCAGGACGCACCTCAAGGTCGGTGTCGGCATAGCCCAGACTAAAACCCTGGCAAAGTTGGCCAATCACGCGGCGAAACAGTGGCAGCGGCAGACCGGAGGAGTGGTGGATCTGTCTAATCTGGAAAGACAGAGGAAGTTGATGGCTTTGCTTCCGGTGGATGAGGTCTGGGGCGTCGGGCGTCGCATCAGTAAAAAACTGGAGGCCATGGGGATTAAAACTGTGCTGCAGCTGGCGGATACCGATATCCGTTTTATCCGAAAACATTTTAATGTTGTGTTGGAAAGAACCGTGCGGGAATTGCGCGGGGAGCCTTGCCTTGGTCTGGAGGAGTTCGCGCCGGTAAAGCAGGAGATTGTCTGTAGTCGCAGCTTTGGGCAGCGGATTTCCTCCTACGAAGAGATGCGCCAGGCGATATGCTTATACGCATCCCGTGCCGCGGAGAAACTCCGTGGCGAGCATCAGTATTGTCGGTTCATCTCAGCGTTCGTTAAAACCAGCCCCTTTGCGTTGAATGAACCGTACTACGGGAACAGCGCATCAGTAAAGCTGCTAACTACAACCCAAGACAGCAGGGACATCATCACCGCGGCGACGAAATGCCTCGATGCAATCTGGCGAGACGGGCATCGCTATCAGAAAGCAGGCGTTATGCTTGGGGATTTCTACAGCCAGGGCGTCGCGCAACTCAACCTCTTCGATGATAACGCACCACGGAAGAACAGTGAAAAGCTAATGGAAGTTCTCGATCATCTCAATGCGAAGGATGGAAGGGGTACGCTGTATTTTGCAGGTCAGGGTATCCAGACAGCCTGGCAGATGAAGCGTGAAATGCTTTCTCCTAGATATACAACTCGATTTTCAGACCTTCTATGTGTAAGATAAATATTTTATGTTTATTTAAACTTCGTCTGAAAAGGATTCAATATGTCATTGAAGCCAAAAAATTTATATAAATACCTTACATTTAATGAAAATACATTAAAACTATTGTGTACGTTACAAGTATATTATTCTGATCCTGCCTTTTTTAATGACCCATTGGATTGCCAACCTATAGTACGTAATGATTTAACTTTGCACGAACTCAAAGAGATTTTCATACAGATAATGCTAAAGAAATCTGAAAAACAGTTCTCGCAGAGTTTGAAAAACTTAAGGTTTTCAGGTGAAAAAACAAATGAGAGAGCGTTTAAACTTGCAGAGAGTGAGGTTAAAGGGATTATTAACTCTTTAGAATATCAATCTACTGATCCAATGATTAAAAATCAGAATGGTTATCTTGAGTTAAATTACGTATCGGCCATTCAGAAAGAAATAGTAAATTCCTTTAAAACCGGAGTGCTGTGCCTGAGTTCAAAATTTGACAGTCCTTTAATGTGGTCACATTACGCTTCCCAACATCGTGGAATATGCATTGAGTATGATATGACGGATGTCAAAGATGATAAGGTCCATAAAGTGGTTTACGGAGGTTCAAGATTGATAGTTACAAGTGAAATAAATGAATGGTTATATAACCCTTCAAATTCTAGCAGATTAAAGCAGGTATGCTTGTTAACAAAGTCTGAAGAATGGCGCTATGAGTCAGAGTGGAGGATTTTTAGTCGAGTTGGATTAGGCGATTCAATACCTCCAGTAAAATCGATAATATTTGGTTTGAAATGTGATGATGTAACCATTTATACAGTTATGAAAGCGATGATGACCGAAGGCCGAGATTTAAAATTTTGGAAAATTGTTAACCGCGGTGATAAGTTTTCCCTCAAAAGAGAAAGGATTTACCCTGACGACTATTATGCAACTTTGCCTTGTATAATTTCATCAAGTCAAATAGATTCTATGCTTGATGATGAATAAAAAATGGGTTTTTAATAGGGTTTAATTAAATCGGAACTTTGATTTTTTACATTACTGACGGCGCGTGAGACAGGATGCCATGTAAAATGGTCTGCTGAAACCGAACCGTCAGCGGCAATTTCCCCCGCCTCCTTCCCTGCGATATCCCGCCTCATCCATTCGCGCGCGGCTACGGTTCCATGGCTAGCGGGCATAGGTGGTCAAAGTCAATCAGGCGTCTATTGGTCTCAAATTCAACGTCTGTAAAACGCCTTAAAATTCATCACCGCTTTCTGCTGTTACTAGATCTCCACAGGATCCGGCCAGCTTACAAATGGTAAGCCGTCATCTGAGTAGCCAGAAAAAAGGGGGCCCTGGAAGTAAGCGATACCTGCTGACTCCAACCACATCCATTCTTCAGCTTTTTCGATTCCTGTAGCGCATATTCTTATCTCGAGAGTATCACAGCAATTTATTATGCTTTGAACTACGGCTTGTTTCGCGCCATCCCTGTGAATGTTTCTTATGAGCTCACTATGAATTTTGATTTTTTCAGGCTGGAATTTTGTTAGAAGGAGTAATCCTGCATGTCCAGACCCAAAGTCATTGATAGCAACGCTTATTCCAGCACTTTTAAGTGTTCGTAGCGCATGTAAAAATTCATCAATATTGGCGAACAGATCTTTTTCTAAAAATTCGATGATGATTTGTTCAGGGATAAGACCACTTTGCTCAATATACTTAAGCAGCGTACAAGGGGCATCACTAATCTTGATTACAGTCAGTGGTAATAGGCTAATTGAAACCCTTTGTCCAGAGTGAAGGAAACTACCAGCTTCAAGAAGAGCAACACGTTTTGATTCCAGATCATGCTGTAACAAGCCCATTCCATACAAACCAGTCGTCACGGGGTTACTGAACTGGAACGAATGGACCTTTCTCGCGAGAGGGTCTACCACTGGATTTATAATGAAGGAGTTAGCAACATAAGGGCTTTCAGTGATTAAAGGTTCCCTGGAAAAAAACCATTCAGTAGCAGACGGTAATTCATAGTATTTTTCTTGTTGTATGGACTCTATGAATGTCCTAAAAAAACGCAATGCTCTATCATTATAAAGAAGTTGATGTTTTGCTGTTCCACGGTTCAGAATTGTTCTTAGGCAATCTTCATGACTGTGTAAATCTATATCAATTAGTTCCATCCCGGCATTACCAAATCGTCGGAAAGGTGCAACGTCATTTAAGAGCTCAACAATATTAAAGTGACGAGTATCACTGCAGATCCTGGTGTAAATTTCGTTAACCTGAGCTTCAGGGCCTTCCAGCAGTTGTAGAAAGTGAATCCCATTAAAAATCAATATTCCAGTAACATCACTTTTGATATTATGGGCATTTGCGAGCTCAATCATTTCCATGATTGAGGTTCTTGAAATGCTACTATGGGCATGACTACGGTAAATGATAGTTGTAAGCATCTCAGTTCTCGCGATGGTGTTTAAACAGAGATTAGCAGACTTATGCTCTAAAATCCGAGGAAATTATCAAAAATATTTAGCCTGCTACTAATGATAAGATGTCTGCAGTTTTCACGTAGGATTTGGTGGCAAGTCATCAGCACGAACTGATTATTTTACATGATAAGCAAATAACTTCTTGACATTTTAAAATGGAAGGAGTGGGGCTAACGTTTAGTTTTACTCACTTACACCATTCATCAGTGCAGCAAGCCATGTTGCCATAAAGGTCTATACATCCGACTTGTCGCGGAGGTTTCAACATGGGCTTATATGAGCACCGGTTTTTCCCTTAACCACTGCACATAGTGCCATGAACGGCGTTGGATGTGGCTCTTCATTACGTACGCTCAGGAGCAATACTTTAGTCCCTGGCGCCACGTTGTACCGGCCGATTGGTTCTGGATCATAGGCGATATCCCGCTCAGCTTCTTCGGCAAGATAAGCCGGGTATTCTTCGCATGTCTGTGATTGGGCAAATCGTCCGCACATGGTTACCTCCAGTCTTCAGACTGAAAGTATAGAGGTTGGAATAGAGTCGGACAGTACAGCAGCTGTTAATGACGGAATCCCATCCCCGGTAGAAGAGAAAGTGGGCGTCAATCAGGCTGTTTTTCGGGGCATAACGGGGGCAACAGAGTTGATGGGGACACTTTTGGGGACATCAGAATGTCCTTTCACGGCCTTGATTGTCCGTGTGTGTAATAGTGTAACCCATTGAATATCCGATAAGTCACTGAAAGGTGGCTTTTTTCATCTCCTATCTCAAAAATCGGTATTTTCGATACATCTTTGCCATTGCGTGCGGTAACAGAACAATATCAGAATAACATATTATAAATCATATGATTAGGTTCCACTTGCGTACCCTGATAATCCCCGGGCAAGGGTCTATGCTTATAAAAAGCGCTAAATGAGGCAATACCCCTGCTGGAGAAGGGTTGAAGTGATAATCATTATCACTAACATGGCGGTATGCCTTGATGGCGCCAACCTGGAGGTCTATCGATGGAAGTACAAGCAGGAACCTTTAATCCCGCCGATTTCAGCTGGCAGGGACTGACCATGACGCCGGCCGCTGCCGCGCATATTCGCGATCTGATGCGTAAGCAGCCGGATAAAAAGGGGCTACGGCTGGGTATCAAAACCAGCGGCTGCGCCGGTTTTGGCTATGTGCTCGAAATGATTGCCGAGCCGGCGCCAGACGATCTGCTCTTTGAATCTGACGGGGCGAAGCTGTTTGCGCCGCTGCAGGCGATGCCGTTCATTGACGGCACGGAGCTGGATTACGTCCGGGAAGGTTTAAATGAAATCTTTAAATTTCATAACCCGAAAGCGCAGCACGAGTGCGGCTGCGGCGAAAGTTTTGGGGTGCAGGCGGAGTAACTATGTCGCGTAATACTGAAGCAACAGACGATGTCAAAACCTGGACCGGCGGCCCGCTCAATTATAAAGAGGGCTTTTTCACTCGCCTGCAGACCGATGAGCTGGCCAAAGGCATTAATGAAGAGGTGGTTCGCGCCATCTCCGCCCGTCGCAATGAGCCGCAGTGGATGCTGGAGTTCCGGCTCAATGCCTACCGGGCGTGGCTGGAGATGGAAGAGCCGCACTGGCTGAAGGCGCATTACGATAAGCTGAATTATCAGGATTACAGCTACTATTCCGCCCCCTCCTGCGGCAACTGCGATGAGACCTGCGCCTCCGAGCCCGGCGCGGTGCAGCAGACCGGGGCCAACACCTTCCTGACCAGCGAGGTGGAAGAAGCCTTTAACCAGCTGGGCGTGCCGGTGCGCGAAGGGCGCGAGGTGGCGGTGGACGCGATTTTCGACTCGGTGTCGGTGGCGACCACCTACCGTGAAAAGCTGGCGGAGCAGGGGATCATCTTCTGCTCTTTCGGCGAGGCGATCCACGACCATCCGGAACTGGTGAAAAAGTATCTGGGGACCGTGGTGCCGGGCAATGACAACTTCTTTGCCGCGCTGAACGCCGCGGTGGCTTCGGATGGCACCTTTATCTATGTGCCGAAGGGCGTCCGCTGTCCGATGGAGCTGTCGACCTATTTCCGCATCAACGCCGAAAAGACCGGCCAGTTTGAACGCACCATTCTGGTGGCCGATGAAGGCAGCTACGTCAGCTACATTGAGGGCTGCTCGGCGCCGGTGCGCGACAGCTATCAGCTGCACGCCGCGGTGGTGGAAGTCATCATTCATAAAGACGCGGAAGTGAAATACTCCACGGTGCAGAACTGGTTCCCGGGGGATAACAACACCGGCGGGATCCTCAACTTTGTCACCAAGCGCGCCCTGTGCGAAGGGGAGAACAGCAAAATGTCATGGACCCAGTCGGAAACCGGCTCGGCCATCACCTGGAAATACCCCAGCTGCATCCTGCGCGGCGATAACTCAATCGGCGAATTCTTTTCGGTGGCGCTGACCAGCGGCCATCAGCAGGCGGACACCGGCACCAAAATGATCCATATCGGCAAGAACACCCGCTCGACCATTATCTCGAAAGGGATCTCCGCCGGACACAGCCAGAACAGCTATCGCGGGCTGGTCAAAATCATGCCGACCGCGACTAACGCCCGCAACTTCACCCAGTGCGATTCGATGCTGATCGGCCCGGACTGCGGGGCGCATACCTTCCCGTATGTGGAATGTCGCAACAACAGCGCCCAGCTGGAGCACGAAGCGACCACCTCGCGGATCGGTGAGGACCAGCTGTTCTACTGCCTGCAGCGCGGGATCAGCGAAGATGATGCCATCTCGATGATCGTCAACGGCTTCTGTAAAGACGTCTTCTCCGAACTGCCGCTGGAGTTCGCCGTCGAAGCGCAAAAATTGCTGGCCATTAGCCTTGAGCATAGCGTCGGCTGATAATTAAGGAAAAAAGATGTTAAGTATTCAAGATTTACACGTCGCCGTCGAAGATAAAGCGATCCTGCGCGGGCTGAACCTTGAGGTGCGTCCGGGGGAGGTCCACGCCATTATGGGGCCGAACGGCTCGGGGAAAAGCACGCTTTCGGCCACCCTGGCCGGGCGCGAAGATTACGAGGTCACCGGCGGCAGCGTCGAATTTAAGGGCAAAAACCTGCTGGAGCTCGCCCCGGAAGATCGCGCCGGGGAAGGCATCTTTATGGCCTTCCAGTATCCGGTGGAGATCCCCGGCGTCAGCAACCAGTTCTTCCTGCAGACCGCGCTGAATGCCGTGCGCAGCTATCGCGGCCAGGAGCCGCTGGATCGCTTCGACTTTCAGGATTTAATGGAAGAGAAAATCAGGTTGCTGCAGATGCCGGAAGATCTGCTGACCCGTTCGGTGAACGTGGGTTTCTCCGGCGGCGAGAAAAAGCGCAACGACATTCTGCAGATGGCGGTGCTTGAGCCGGAGTTGTGCATTCTCGATGAATCGGATTCCGGGCTCGACATCGATGCCCTGAAAATCGTCTCCCAGGGCGTGAACGCGCTGCGCGACGGCAAACGCGCCTTCATCATCGTCACTCACTATCAGCGCATCCTTGACTATATCAAGCCGGACTATGTCCATGTGCTGTATCAGGGGCGGATTGTGAAGTCGGGGGATTTCACTCTCGTCAAACAGCTGGAGGAGCAGGGCTATGGCTGGCTTACCGAACAGCAGTAATGCGCTGCAGCAGTGGCACCATCTGTTTGAAGCGCAGGGCGACCAGCGTACGCCGGAGGCCAGCCAGCATCTGCAGCAGCTGTTGCGCCTGGGTCTGCCGACGCGCAAGCAGGAGGACTGGAAATACACCCCGCTGGACGCGCTGATTAACGGCCGCTTCGTCGCCGATGAGGGAGCGTCGATCAGCGCCGAACAGCGTGACGCGCTGGCGCTGCCGCTGGACGCCTGGCGACTGGTGTTTATCGACGGTCGCTATCATCCTGAGCTGAGCGACGATCTCGCCGCCAGTGGCGTGGAGGTCAGTGTCGATAACCAGCGCCAGCATCTGCCGGATGCCCTCCAGCCGGAGGTGTTTCTCCATCTGACCGAAAGCCTGGCGCAGACGGTGACCCGCCTTCGCGTGCCGCGCAACCGCCGCCTGGATAAGCCGCTGCTGCTGATGCATATCACCCGCGGCCTGGCTGGCGATGCGCTGAATACCGCCCACTATCGTCACCATCTGGCGCTGGAGAGCGGGGCGGAGGCGACGATTGTCGAGCACTATCTTAGCCTTGATGAGCAACCGCACTTCACCGGCGGGCGGCTGACCATGACGGTGGCGGACAACGCGCGCCTGCAGCACATCAAGCTGGCGTTCGAGAACGCGCACAGCTACCACTTCGCCCATAACGACCTGCTGCTGGGCCGCGACGCCTCGGCTTTCAGCAGCAGTTTCCTGCTCGGCGGTCAGGTGCTGCGTCATCACACCAGCACGCGTCTGGGCGGCGAAAACAGCGACCTGCGTCTTAACTCGCTGGCGATGCCGGTGAAAAATGAGGTCTGCGACAGCCGCACCTGGCTGGACCACCAGGTGGGGTACTGCACCAGCCGCCAGCTGCACAAAACCATTGTCAGCGATAAGGGCCGGGCGGTGTTTAACGGGCTGATCAACGTCGCGCCGCATGCGCTGAAAACCGACGGCCAGATGACCAACAACAATCTGCTGCTCGGGCGGCTGGCGGAGGTCGACACCAAACCGCAGCTGGAGATTTACGCCGATGACGTGAAATGCAGCCACGGGGCGACGGTAGGGCGCATTGACGAAGAACAGCTGTTCTATCTGCGCTCGCGCGGGATTGAACAGCAGGCGGCGCAGCAGATGATCCTCTACGCCTTCGCCGCCGAGCTTACCGAAGCTATCCGCAGCGACGCGCTCAGAGAGCAGGTGCTGGCGCGGATTGGAGAGCGTTTGCCGGGAGGCACAGCATGACATTTTCAGTAGAACGGGTTCGCGCCGATTTTCCGGTACTGAGCCGGGAGGTCAACGGCCAGCCGCTGGTCTATCTTGACAGCGCCGCCAGCGCCCAGAAACCGGAGGCGGTGATTGGCGCCGAAGCGGAATTCTATCGCCACGGCTACGCGGCGGTGCATCGTGGGATCCATACCCTCAGCGCGGAAGCCACCGCGCGGATGGAGGCGGTGCGCCAGCAGGCGGCCATCTTCCTTAACGCCGGCTCGGCGGAGGAGCTGGTATTCGTGCGCGGCACCACCGAGGGCATTAACCTGGTGGCCAACAGCTGGGGAAATGCCAACGTCGGCGCCGGGGATAACATCATCATCAGCGAGATGGAGCACCACGCCAACATCGTACCGTGGCAGATGCTCTGCGCCAGGGTAGGGGCTGAGCTGCGGGTGATCCCCCTCAACCCGGACGGCACCCTGCAACTGGACGTGGTTCCCGGGCTGTTTGACCAGCGAACCCGCCTGCTGGCGATAACCGAAGTCTCCAACGTGCTGGGGACGGAAAACCCGCTGTCGGCGCTGATTGCCCTTGCGCATCAGCATGGCGCGAAAGTGCTGGTGGACGGCGCCCAGGCGGTAATGCACCACCCGGTGGACGTTCAGGCGCTGGGCTGCGATTTTTATGTCTTCTCTGCCCATAAACTGTACGGCCCGACCGGGATCGGCGTGCTCTACGCCCGGGCCGAGCTGCTGCAGACAATGGCGCCATGGGAAGGGGGCGGGTCGATGATCGCCACCGTCAGTCTGACGGAGGGCACCACCTGGAACCAGGCGCCCTGGCGCTTTGAGGCCGGCACGCCGAATACCGGGGGGATCATTGGCCTCGGCGCGGCGCTGAGCTACGTCAGCCAGCTGGGACTGACCCAGATCGCCGAATACGAGCAGACGCTGATGCGCTACGCGCTGGAGGCCCTGCGCGCGGTGCCGGATCTGATCCTCTACGGTCCGGCGCAGCGTAAAGGGGTGATTGCCTTTAACCTCGGCCAGCATCACGCCTATGACGTCGGCAGCTTCCTCGATAACTACGGGATCGCCGTGCGGACCGGGCATCACTGCGCCATGCCGCTGATGGCCCGCTATCAGGTACCGGCCATGTGTCGGGCGTCGCTGGCGATGTACAATACCACGGAAGAGGTGGACCGCCTGGTGGCCGGCCTCCAGCGGATCCACAAACTATTAGGGTAAAGGACGTGACGATGGCGGCATTACCGGACAAAGACAAACTGTTGCGCAATTTTAGCCGTTGCGCCAACTGGGAAGAGAAGTATCTCTATATCATTGAGCTGGGCCAGCGGCTGCCGCCGCTGAGCGCCGAGGAGCACAGCCCGCAGAACATTATTCAGGGCTGTCAAAGCCAGGTGTGGATCGTGATGGCGCAGGATCCTTCCGGCGTTGTCACCCTGCGCGGCGACAGCGATGCGGCGATTGTCAAAGGGCTGATTGCGGTGGTGTTTATCCTTTATGACCGGATGACCGCCCAGGACATTACCGAGTTCGACGTCCGCCCGTGGTTTGAAAAAATGGCCCTCACCCAGCATCTTACCCCCTCCCGCTCGCAGGGCCTCGAAGCCATGATCCGCGCGATACGCGCGAAAGCCGCAAATATTAGCTAGAATAAACAGGTAGATTTCATTCTGTTACGTCCGGCAGGGCGCTGCCCCTGCCGCCGTTCAGTCTCCTGGCGTTTTATCAGCGAAAGAAGGAATCTCAGTATGAAACGCAAAACGATGATCGCTTTAGCCCTTCTCGGCGCCCTTGGCGCCTCACCGGCCGCCTGGGCCGTCGATTACCCGCTGCCTCCGGCCAACAGCCGGCTGATTGGCCAGAACCAGTACTGGACGGTTCAGGAGAGCGATCGCAACCTGCAGGCGATTGCCCGCCATTTCGATACCGCGGCGATGCTGATCCTTGAAGCCAACGATACCATCGCGCCGGTGCAGCCGAAGCCCGGGACCCAGGTGCTGATCCCTTCTCAGATGCTGCTGCCCGACGTGCCGCGGGAGGGGATTGTCGTCAACCTCGCGGAGCTGCGGCTGTACTACTTCCCGCCGGGAGAGAATCAGGTCCAGGTTTATCCCCTGGGCATCGGCCAGTTAGGGCTGGAAACGCCGGAGATGACCACCCGCGTCGGGCAGAAGATCCCTAACCCGACCTGGACACCCACCGCCGGCATCCGCGCGCGCTCGCTGGAGAAAGGGGTGACGCTCCCGGCGGTGGTGCCGGCCGGGCCGAATAACCCGCTGGGCCGCTATGCGCTGCGTCTTGCCTACGGTAACGGCGAATATCTCATCCACGGGACTAACGCGCCGGACAGCGTTGGGCTGCGCGTCAGCTCGGGCTGTATGCGGATGAACGCCGATGACATCAAGGCGCTGTTCAGTCAGGTGAAAACCGGGACGCCGGTGCGGATCATCAATCAGCCGGTGAAGTTTGCCGTCGAGCCGGATGGTAAACGTTATGTAGAGGTCCACAGGCCGCTGTCGCAGACGGAAGGGGAAAACACCCGGACCATCGCTTACACGCTACCAGCGGCGTTTCACGCCTTCGCAGAGGATAAAGCGGTGGATGACCTGCAGCTGAAAAAAGCGATGTCGAGAAGGGCGGGCTATCCGGTGGTGGTATCGACGGGGGAGAGTAGCGCGGCGACGTCGCTGTCGGCGCAGAACAGTTCGTCTGACAACGGCCTGCTCACCCAGTAGCCCTCAGCGCGAGGGCAAAAAAAATGGCGCACAGAGTGCGCCATTTTTATTACCAGAACTCTTACTTACGGTAAGAGTGAGCCTGGTTGTCCAGACGCTGGTTAGCGCGAGCTGCGTCGTCTTTAGCAGCCTGAACGTCGGAACGCATTGCGTTCACGTCGTTGCTCAGCTGGTCAACTTTAGCGTTCAGAGTCTGAACGTCAGAAGACAGCTGATCGATTTTAGCATTGCTGGAGCAACCAGCCAGCAGAGTAGAACCCAGGATTACCGCGCCCAGTACCAGTTTAGTACGATTCATTATTAATACCCTCTAGATTGAGTTAATCTCCATGTAGCGTTACAAGTATTACACAAACTTTTTTGGGATGAGAATATTTTTTTTACCTGAACGCACTTATTTTTGATCGTTCGCTCAAAGAAGCATCGAATTGGTCAAAATCGCTGAAAAAGGCGAGTGAAAACAGCGCGCTTCCATCGGATTCATCTTAGATAATCTCTTATTAAATAGTAAATTCCGATTTGCATTTTTAATAGGAAGAGCTAGTCGATGAATAAAAAAAAGCGCCCCGAGAGGCGCTTTATTAAAAAAAAACCAATTAACCTGTAAATTATTACAGCACGTGCACGGAAGCGGTATTAGTGGTGCCGCTCGGGACTAATGCGCCAGAGACCATCACCACCACGTCGCCTTTGCGCGCGAGGCCGCTCTTCAGCGCCAGATCTTTACCCAGGTGATAGAAATCATCCGTAGAGGCAATCTCTTCCACCAGCTGCGGCACAACGCCCTTGCTCAGCACCAGCTGGCGAGCAGTGGTTTCGTTGGTGGTCAGCGCCAGGATGGTGGCATCCGGGAAGTATTTACGCACAGCGCGTGCGGATTTACCGCCCTGGGTGGCGACCACGATCAGCGGCGCTTCCAGTTTCTCAGCGGTTTCTACCGCGCCGCGGCACACCGCTTCGGTGATGCGCAGTTTACGGTTGTCGTTGTTGAAATCCAGACGGCTGGTCATGACGCGGTCGGTACGTTCGCAGATGGTCGCCATGATGGTGACCGCTTCCAGCGGGTATTTACCTTTCGCCGATTCGCCGGACAGCATTACCGCATCGGTGCCGTCGAGGATGGCGTTGGCCACGTCGCCGGCTTCAGCGCGGGTCGGACGTGGGTTTTTGATCATGGAGTCCAGCATCTGGGTCGCGGTGATAACCACTTTGCGCGCGCGGATACATTTTTCGATGATCATTTTCTGCGCGAAGATAACTTCTTCAACCGGGATCTCAACGCCCATGTCGCCACGAGCAACCATGATGCCGTCAGAGGCTTCGAGGATTTCGTCGAAGTTGTTCAGGCCTTCCTGGTTTTCGATTTTGGAGATGATCTGGATGTTTTCGCCGCCGTGGGCTTTCAGGTGCTCACGGATCTCGACGACGTCGGAACGCTTACGGATGAAGGAGGCCGCGACGAAGTCCACGCCCTGTTCGCAACCGAAGATCAGGTCCTGTTTGTCTTTTTCCGCCAGCGCCGGCAGGGCGATAGAGACGCCCGGCAGGTTCACGCCTTTGTTCTCGCCAAGGTCGCCGTTGTTCAGCACTTTACAGATAACTTTGTTGCCTTCGATAGCGGTCACTTCCATGCCGATCAGGCCATCGTCCACCAGAACGGTGTTGCCGGAGCTCAGGTCAGAGGTGAAGCCTTCATAGGTTACCGCAACGATTTCGCTGTTGCCGATGACCGATTTATCGGTGGTGAAGGTGAAAGTCTGGCCCGCTTTCAGGGAGACGTCGTTGCCGCCTTCCAGCTTGATGGTACGAATTTCCGGTCCTTTGGTGTCCAGCAGAATAGCGGCTTTCTTACCGGTTTTGCTCATCACATTGCGCAGGTTCTGGATGCGCTGACCGTGTTCCGCATAGTCACCGTGGGAGAAGTTCAGACGCATCACGTTCATGCCGGCTTCCAGCATTTTGGTCAGCATCTCTTCAGATTCGGTTTTCGGACCGATGGTGCAAACAATTTTGGTCTTTTTCATGACAGTTTTAGTCTTTAAGTTGTGAAGGATATGGAATTCTCGCTCCGCGGGCGCACTGCCGGGGAGCCAAACCTGTATTACGAAAGTTGCTAAGCCACGCCCTAAGGATAGGTGACAACCCCGAAGCGTGCAGAAGAATGTGTGCTGGCGGTTCAGCCCATGAAATGTGGCAAGGTGTTATGCGTTTTATCATGCAGTCCAATGCGCTGAAACCATTCAAGAAAGAATCGAAGCGCATTATACGCTGGCGAAATCAAAAAGGAAAATAAAAACCTCGTTTCAAATTATGGACAAAACGCGTAACAAAACCGGCACGTTATGCATAAAACTATGCAACACATTTTTCCATCAGGCGGTATGAAAAGGGGCGGCGGAAAGGGAATTTTCTCCCGTCATGAGGGGGTAAAATGCGCCATTGACCCGGTAACGGGAGGATGATTTGCGTTGCCGGAAAAATCTATCAATAATGATTTGATTGATAATGAGAAAATGCGAGCCAGACTCAATGGGAAATAAAGCGAAAGACGACGAGCTGTACCAGGAAATGTGCCGCGTGGTGGGCAAAGTGGTGCTGGAGATGCGTGACCTTGGCCAGGAGCCGAAACACATTGTCATCGCCGGCGTGCTGCGCACCTCGCTGGCGAACAGCAAAATCCAGCGTTCACCGCTCACCGAGGAGGCAATGGCGAAGGTCATTCACGCCCTCTCCGGACACTGACGCCTTTCGCCGGCGGGTCAGGAAATCACGAAGCGGACCACCGCCCGGACGGCAATGTCGCAGTGGTGGGCCACCATCGCTTCATCGTCAATGGCGGGCAGCGGATCGTCAAGGTACAGACTGCTGAAGGTGTAGAAATTCGACACCTGATAAAAGCTAAAGCTGCTGATTAACCGGTGCACATCGCGCGCTTCCAGCCCCGCCTGAAAGACCCCCTGCTGCTGGCCGCGCTGCAAAATGTCTTCCAGAATCGACAGGGCGGTACGATTCAGCGGCTTCAGCTCTCCCGAGGTCTTCAGCCACTTGCCGCGCTGCATGTTCTCCATGCAAATCACCCGCATATAGTCCGCGTGGGTGGCGTGATAGCGCACGCTCCAGCGCACCAGCCGCACCAGCGCCTCTACCGGCGGCACATTCTCCAGCCCCAGCTGCTGCTCGGTTTCGCGGATCCGCGCATACACATGCTGCAGCACCTCCTGATAGAGCTGCTCTTTGCTTTTGAAGTAGTAGACCACCATGCGCTTGGTGGTCTGCGCCTCGGTGGCGATCTGCTCCATGCGGGCGCCTGACAGCCCGTGTTCGGCAAAGACGGCGATAGCGGCGCTGAAGATCCGCTCCTTCAGAGATTGTGCTTCATCATGAGCAACGGCGGTCATGGCAACTCCTTTTTCTTGGGTGACAAAAAATACACATAATGATCACAATTTTGCAACCTGGTATGGCGCAAATGAACCAAATGATACATATTCAAGGCTCACGTCAGCTGTTGACCCGAGGACCTTATGCTGCGCTCTATCGCCACCGTTTCGATTTCCGGCACCCTGCCAGAGAAGCTGCACGCTATTGCGGCGGCGGGGTATCAGGGTGTGGAAATTTTCGAGAACGATCTGCTCTATTATACGGGGACGCCGGCGGAAATCCGCCAGCTGGCCGCCGATTTAGGGTTAAAAATCACGCTTTTTCAACCCTTTCGCGATTTTGAAGGCGCCAGCCGGGCGCAGTTTGCGGCCAATATGGCCCGCGCCAGACGCAAATTTGCGCTGATGCGCGAGCTGGGCTGCGACACGCTGCTGCTGTGCAGCAATGTGCAGCCGGACTGCTCGGCGGATAGCGAACTGCAGGTGGCGGACCTGCGGGCGCTGGCCACGCTGGCGGAAGAGGAGGGGATCGCTATCGGCTATGAGGCGCTGGCCTGGGGAACCCATGTGAACCGCTGGCAGCAGGCCTGGGAGCGGGTGCAGCGGGTGGACAGCCCGGCGCTGGGCCTGGTGCTCGACAGCTTCCATATCCTGGCCCGGGGCGACACCCTCGACGCGCTGCCATCGGTGCCGGTGGAGAAAATCACCTTCGTTCAGCTCGCCGATGCGCCGTATATGAAAATGGATCTCCTGGAGTGGAGTCGCCATTTCCGCTGCTTCCCCGGGCAGGGGGAGCTGCCGCTGGAGGCGTTTGCCGAGCAGATCACCCGCTGCGGCTATCGCGGCCCCTGGTCGCTGGAGATCTTTAATGACGGTTTTCGCGCCTCGCCGAACGGCGCGACGGCCAAAGATGGCTATCGTTCGCTGCTGTGGCTGGAGGAGCAGACTCGTCGCCGGCTCCCGGCGTGCGATGCAGATCTGTTTTCACCGCCGCCACCGCCGGTCTGTCACGGGCTGGAGTTTATCGAATTCGCCGCCAGCGTCGCCGAGACGCAGCGCCTGGGGCAGCACCTGCAGGCGCTGGGTTTTCAGCACGAGGGAAGCCACCGCTCCAAACAGGTCACGCTGTGGCGCAACGGCGGGGCGCGGATCGTGATAAACCATCAGCCGCACAGCTGGGCCGATCACTTTTATCAACGCCACGGGGTATCGCTCTGCGCGATGGCGCTGCGGGTCGACAGCAGCGCGCCGATTGTCGCTCGCGCCCGCGCGCTGGGGTATGCCACCTGGCAGGGCGACGCCGGGCCGAACGAAACGCCGATCCCGGCGATCTGCGCCCCTGACGGCAGCCTGGTCTATCTCATCGATGCCGGGGAGGCGATCTACGAGCGCGACTTTCTCCTGCGCGATGGCGTGACGGTGCGCGAAGATTACCTCGGCATCGACCATCTGGCGCTGGGGATGGAAGCCGACAGCCGCGACAACTGGGTGATGTTCTTCCGCACGGTGTTTGGTTTTACGCTCGAACATGAGCAGACGCTGCCGGATCCCTATGGGCTGGTGCGTAGTCTGGTGGTGCGCAGCCCGCAGGGGGAGATCCGCCTGGCGCTGAATATCTCCCAGAGCCGGGCGACGCAGATCGCCCGCTCGGTCGCCTGCTACCAGGGGGCGGGGCTGCAGCATGCCGCCTTTGCCTGCCGCGATCTGCCGGCCACCTGCGACCAGCTCGCCGCGGTTGCCGATCATGCGCTGCCGATCCCGGCCAATTACTATGACGATCTGCTGGCGCGCTTTGGCGGCGAGCTGGACGTCGGGCAGCTCCAGCGGCGGCAGCTCCTCTACGACCGCGATCCGCAGGGCGGAGCGTTCCTGCATCTGTATACCCGGCCCTTCATCGCCGGGCGCTTCTTCTTTGAATTAACCGAACGACGGGCAGGCTACGCGCTCTATGGCGCGGCGAATGCGGCCGTTCGTCTGGCGGCGATGCAGTATTGTTAGCCTGAATCAAATGGTTCATTATGCCTGAAACACAATAACAACACCCTCTGTACCCGAGACAGGAACCGACTATGAGCTCATATAGCCCTAACCCGACGGCCGCCGCCCAGCCAGCCGTCACCGCGCGCCGCTCCCGGCGGCGCATCGGCATTCTTGCGCTGCTGGCCATCGGCACCATGATCAACTACCTCGATCGCACCGTGCTGGGGATCGCCGCCCCAAAGCTGACCGGTGAGCTGGGGATCGACCCTGCGCTCATGGGGATCCTCTTCTCCGCTTTCGCCTGGACCTACGCTCTGGCGCAGATCCCCGGCGGGCTGTTTCTCGACCGTTTTGGCAACAAAGTGACCTATTTTCTGTCGCTGACCCTGTGGTCGCTGTTTACCCTGTTCCACGGCATGGCGGTGGGGCTGAAGACGCTGCTGCTGTGCCGTTTCGGGCTTGGCGTCAGCGAAGCGCCGTGCTTTCCGGTGAACAGCCGGGTGGTCAGCGCCTGGTTCCCGCAGCAGGAGCGCGCGAAGGCCACGGCGGTGTACACCGTGGGGGAATACCTCGGGCTGGCCTGCTTTGCCCCGCTGCTGTTCTGGATCATGGACGGCTTCGGCTGGCGGGCGCTGTTCGTCAGCGTCGGCGTGGTGGGCATTCTGTTCGCCCTGGTGTGGTGGCGCTGCTATCGCGAACCGCATGAAGACCCTCGTCTCAGCCAGCAGGAGCGCGAGCATATCGAAAACGGCGGCGGCCTGAGCGCCCCAGCCGACCAGCAGGTGGCGTTCAGCTGGCCGCTGGTCCGCCAGCTGCTGAGCAAACGTCAGATCATCGGCGCCAGTATCGGCCAGTTTGCCGGCAATACGGTGCTGGTGTTCTTTCTCACCTGGTTTCCCACCTGGCTGGCCACCGAACGCCATATGCCGTGGCTGAAGGTCGGTTTCTTTTCCATCCTGCCGTTTGTCGCCGCCGCCGGCGGGGTGATGTTTGGCGGCTGGATCTCCGACAAGCTGCTTAAAGCCACCGGGTCGGCCAACCTGGGGCGTAAGCTGCCGATCGTCGCCGGCCTGCTGATGGCCAGCTGCATCATCTCCGCCAACTGGCTGCAGAGCGACCTGGCGGTGATCCTGGTGATGTCGTTTGCCTTTTTTGGCCAGGGGATGGTGGGCCTCGGCTGGACGCTGATCTCCGACATCGCCCCGAAGGGGCTGGGCGGGCTCACCGGCGGCCTGTTCAACTTTTGCGCCAACCTCGCGGGGATCCTCACCCCGCTGGTGATCGGCTTTATCGTCGCCGGGTTCGGCAATTTCTTCTACGCGTTGATCTACATCGGCGGCGCCGCGCTGCTGGGCGTGGCGGCCTATCTGTTTATCCTCGGCGACGTCAAACGTATCGAGTTATCGCAGTAAGCAAAGGAGCAAGGCATGGTGATTAGTGGGAATACGCGGCTGATAGCGCATCTTGGCTATCCGACCGCCAGTTTTAAGGCGCCGATGATCTACAACCCGTGGTTTGTCGACCAGCAGGTGGACGTGAAGGTGGTGCCAATGGGCGTCAGGCCGGAGGACTATGCCGCGTTTATTCCGCCGCTGTTTACGATGACCAATATCATCGGCGCGCTGGTGACGATGCCGCATAAAATCGCCACCTGCGATCTGGTGCAACACCTGAGCCCGACGGCGGCTATCGCCGGCGCCTGCAACGCCATCCGTCGCGAGGCGGACGGCAGCCTCTCCGGGGACATGTTCGATGGCGACGGCTTTGTGCTGGGCCTGCGCCGTAAGGGATTTCAGCCTGAGGGGACGCGGGCGCTGGTGGTCGGCAGCGGCGGGGTGGGGTCGGCTATCGCCGCCTCCCTTGCGGCTGCAGGGGTCAGCGCCCTGACCCTGTACGATACCCGTCTCGAGGTGGCGCACGCTCTCGCTGGACGGCTGCATCAGCACTATCCCCAGCTCGATATCACTCTGATGCAGCACGATCCTGCCGGACACGAGCTGGTGGTCAACGCCACGCCGCTGGGGATGAAGGTCAGCGATCCGCTGCCGCTGGACGTTGACCGTCTGGCGCCAGGCACCTGGGTGGGGGAGGTGGTGATGACCCAGGAGTATACTCCGCTGCTGAGAGCCGCCCAGGCGCGACAGTGCCACATCCAGCGCGGGACCGACATGCTGTTTGAAATGATCCCTGCCTATCTGCGCTTTTTCGACCTGCCGGTAGCCACCCCCGAACAGCTGCGGGCGCTGGCGGAAATTCGCTACTGACGCGGCGTCAGTTCGGGTAAGATAGCGTTATATTATCTGTTTTATAGCGAATGACGATGATCTCTCCTCCTCTCATGCTGCTGGCGGCGGGAAGCCTGAAAAGCGCTTTCCAGCCGCTGGTGGCGCAGTTCCAGCAGCACACCGGCCTGGCGGTCGATGTGCAGTTTGGCCCCGCCGGCCTGCTGCGCGAGCGGATTGAGTCCGGGACGCCGTGCGCGGTTTTCGCTTCCGCCAACGCGGCGCACCCGCAGGCGCTGATGCAGGTGGGTCTGGCGCAGGAGTGCCGGGGATTGGCCCGTAACCAGTTGATGCTCACCGTCCGGCGGTCGCCGGAGAACGACGCGCTGGACTGGCTGGCGCTGCTCAGCGCGCCCCGCCTGCGGCTGGCGACCTCCACCCCGGGCTGCGATCCGTCGGGAGATTATACCTGGCAGCTGTTTACCCGCCTTGAGGCGCGCTATCCGGGGCTGGGCAAAGCGTTGTCCGGGCGGGCGCAGCCGCTGGTCGGCGGCAGAGATTCGCTGAGCGTGCCGCCGGGAGCGATAGCCGGCGCGTGGCTTATTCGCCAGAACCTGGCGGATCTGTTTATCGGCTATGCGCACTATGGGGCCGCGCTGGCCGCCTGCGATGATCTGCGCACCCTGGTCATCCCCGCGCCGTGGAACATTTGCTGCGACTATCAGCTGGCGCGCCTTAGCGCCGACCCCGCCGCCACAGCCCTGTATCGCTTTATCCTCGGCGAGGCCGGGCAGGCCTGTCTCCGGCGGGCGGGGTTTTTATCCTTCAGCGACGCAGGGTAAACCCGGGGGCCAGCAGAGGATAAGCGGCCGCGGGATGGTGGATCAAACGTACCGGCAGGCCGTAGGCTTGCCGGAGGTGCGTTTCACTTAGCACGTCGGCCGTCTCGCCCGCCAGCCACTGGCCCTCCGGCAGGAGAAGGAGCGTATGGCTGGCCACCTGCAGGGCATGGTTCGGGTCATGGGTGGTGAACAGGACGGTGCGCGCCTGACGGTGAGCGAGGTCGTCGATCAGCTGCAACACCACCTGCTGGTTACCAAGGTCCAGCGCAGAACAGGGTTCATCCAGCAGGATATTCTGGCTGGCGCTGACCAGCGCGCGGGCGATGAGCACCAGCTGCTGCTGGCCGCCGGAGAGAGAGCTAAAATCGTGTCGGGCCAGGGGGGCAATGCCCAGCTGCGCCAGGGCTTTCACAACCCGTCGAGCGTCCTCCTCGCCCGGCTGGGCAAAGAGATCCACGTGACGGGCGCGGCCCATCAGCACCACATCGCTCACTCGCCAGCTGAAAGCGGGGCGAAACGACTGCGGGACAAGGGCCACGCCGCCCTCGCACTGCATCTGGCCGCCAAGCGGGGGCAATACGCCGCTCAGGGTGTCCAGCAGAGTACTTTTTCCCCGGCCATTGGCGCCGAGTACCGCCCAGATCTCACCGGACCGGCAGGCCAGTGTCAGCGGGTCGAAGAGCGGTTGACGGCGGCCGTAGCGTAGCGCTTCCAGCGATAAGGATATGTTCATGGCGCCATCCTCCGGCGTCGGGACTGCACCAGCAAAAAGGTAAACAGCGGCGCTCCCAGCAGGGCGGTGATAATCCCAATCGGGATCTCCGCCTGGGTCAGCGTGCGCGCCAGATCGTCCACCACCAGCATCAGGGCGGCGCCGAGCCAGAATGCGGTGGGGAGCAGGCGACGATGATCGGCCCCCACCAGCAGGCGGGCGAGGTGAGGGACCACCAGCCCCATCCAGGCGATGCTGCCGCTGACCGCTACCTGGGCGGCCACCAGCACCGCGCAGCAGACCAGCACGCCGCGACGCAGCGCGGCCACCGGAACGCCAAGACTGCGGGCATCCCGCTCCTCCAGCGCCAGCAGGTTGATGCGCCAGCGCAGCTGCCACAGCAGCCCGGCAGCCACGGTCATTGGCAAAAGCATGAGCAATACCTTATGCCAGTTGGCGGTCGCGAAGCTGCCGAGCAGCCAGAAGACAATGTTCGGTAACGTTTCTTCGCTATCGGCGAGGTACTGCATCAGACTGACCAGGGCGGCGAAAAAACCGCTGAGAATGATCCCTGACAGAATCAGCCCCAGCGTGCTTTCCCGCCCCTGCAGGGCGGCGAGGAGATAAATCAGCCCCAGCGCGATGAGGCCGAAGAAAAAGGTCGAGGCCATCATCAACAGGCTGCCGAATCCCAACAGGATCGCCAGCGTGCCGCCGAAGGCGGAGCCGGAGGTCACCCCAATGATATGCGGATCCACCAGCGGATTCTGGAACACCCCCTGTAAGGTGGCGCCGCACAGCCCCAGCGCGCCGCCGGCCAGCAGGGCCATGGCCACGCGCGGCAGGCGAACCGACCAGACGATCTGCCCAACCACCCCTTCACCGGGCGGCAGCTGGATCAGGGTATGCCCGACGGCGCTCAGGCTTAACGGATACTGGCCGACACCGAGAGAGGCAACGGCGATCGTCAGCGTCATCAGCGCCAGGCAAAGCGGCAACAGCCAGGGACGGGAATTAACGCGCATCGGGTGACCACGTCACACGAAAAAAACGCTGATAGTAATCCCTGGCTTTGCTGTCCACATCGATGTTCTGGTAGCGTGCAGGATAGAGTTTTTTCGCCATCCATAGCTCGCCCAGCGCCAGCGCCTCCGGCATCGGGTATCCCCAGGCTTTGGCGTATTCCGGCATCAGCCAGACGCGATGATGTTGCACCGCATCGATCGTCTGCCACTGCGGGTCGCTCTCTATCTGTTTGACCACCTGCGGATAACGGTCCTGGACGAAGATCACCTGCGGGTTCCACGCCAGGAGCTGCTCCAGCGATACCTGGCGGGCGCCTTTAACGCTCGCTGCCGCCACGTTCAGCGCCCCGGCGTGGGCCATCATCAGTCCGGTGTATTTTCCGGCGCCGTAGGTGTTCAGATCGGGATTGGCCATATAGACCCGCACCCGCTGGTTCTGCGGAATATCGGCCACCGGCGCGTTGGCCTGCTGGCGCGCCGCAAAGGTGTAGTGAATCAGCGCCTCGGCTTCGGGCTGGCGTTCGACGACCTCGCCGATAAGGCGGATCCCCTCCACCAGCCCGGCGTTATAGGCCTGCTCTTCGTCAGCCATGGTAGGGTTCATTTTATTTTTTTCCCCGGCGGCATCGTGGCGCAGCGAGATGGTCACCACCGGGATCCCGGCCTGCTGGATCTGCGCGATCATCGCCGGCGGCGCATAGTTGGCGACGAAAACCACCTGCGGACGTAGCGCCAGCAGGCTTTCAATATTGACCTGGGTGAGATCGCCCGGCGTCGCCAGTTGCGCGATTGTCGGCATAAAGCGGACGAACTGCGGCCCGAGCTGTTTCTTCCAGCTGCTTAAGACGCCGACGATATCCTCGGCGGCATGGAGTTGCACCAGCAGATTGAGCGTCTGATGCTGCAGAACCACTACGCGGGTGACGTGGTCGGGGAGGGTGACCTGGCGACCCAGCTGGTCAGTGACGGTACGGTCGGCGAAGGTCTGGCCGGTGAACAGGCTGGCGCTGAGCAGCGTCAGGCCCAGCAGTAAGGGGTGTTTTGACATGGCGTGGCTCGAGTGGCTTGAAAAATTCGATATATATTAAATTATATAACGATGCCGGGGGCAATAATTGATCGCCTTTCACCCCTTCACGATCAAGGAATGTCGTATAACACCTCTTCATCTTCCATACGGGCTTCTATCTGGCCCGCCACCCTCTGCAGCGCGGAGAGATGCTTCTGCGCCGCCTGCTCAATGGTCATGGCGCTGGCGATATAGACCAGGTTGAGGCAGCCGATGACCCGCTGCTGGCTGCAGACCGGCACGGCGATAGAGGCGATTTTCTCCTCCTGCCGCCAGCCGCGGAAATTTTCGCCATAGCCGTTCTGGCGGGTGCGGGCGAGGATCGCCGCCAGCCGTTCCGGTTCGCGAGCCAGCTGATATTCCGCTTCCGGACGGGCGGCCAGCATGCTGAGTATGGCGTCGCGCTCCGCGTCGGGGGCAAAGGCCAGCCATGTCAGACCGGAGGCGGTGAGCAGCAGCGGCAGTCGACGTCCGACCATCGCCCGGTGAAACGACAGCCGACTGAAGCGGTGGGTGGTTTCGCGCACCACCATGGCGTCGACGTCGAGGGTGGTGATATCCGTCGGCCACTGGACCTCGCGCAGCAGTTCCCCGAGCAGCGGCGTGGCGAGGGCAGAAATCCAATGTTCGTCACGAAATCCGTCGCTCAGCTGGCGGACGTTAATGGTCAGACGAAAGCTGTCATCGGAGCGGCTGCGGCGGACAAAACCTTCCTCCTGCAGCGTCTCCAGCAGCCGGCGCACGGTGGTGCGATGTAGGCCGCTAAACTCCGCCAGCAGGCCGGGCGTCGCGCCGCCGTCGAATTTATTTAACAATTTTAATAACAATAAACCCCGGCTTAATCCGCGCACCGTTTTGTACTCAGTGGCCCCATCATCACGCATAAATCCTTCCTTAAAATGCTTTATAAACAGCGATGTGCACCTGGTGCACATTCAGCGATGTTTTGATTGTAGCCGAAAACACCCGCCCTATACTCAGCCCATTATAAAAATACGTTTACACATGATTAACAAATTGCCTGTCAGCCGGGCAGTTTCCGAGTCGTGAGGTCGCTGAGAATGACAACATCTACACCCGATATTCAACCCGCCGTGCAGCATACCGCCCAGGTCGCCATCGCCGGCGCCGGTCCGGTAGGCCTGATGATGGCCAACTACCTTGGCCAGATGGGCATCAGCGTGCTGCTGGTGGAAAAGCTCGACAAACTGATCGATTACCCGCGGGCCATCGGTATTGACGATGAATCGCTGCGGGCGATGCAGGCGGTGGGGCTGGTGGATGACGTGCTGCCGCACACCACGCCGTGGCACGCCATGCGCTTTCTGACCCCGAAGGGCCGCTGCTTTGCCGACATCCAGCCGATGACCGATGAGTTTGGCTGGTCGCGGCGCAATGCCTTTATTCAGCCGCAGGTGGATGCGGTGATGTATCACGGCCTGCAGCGTTTCCCGCAGGTCCGTTGCCTCTTCTCCCGCGAGGTGGAAGCCTTTAGCCAGAACAGTGACAGTGTCACGTTAAATATCAAAGGACCGGACGGCGAGCGGGAGACGGTGCGCGCTGACTGGCTGGTGGCCTGCGACGGCGGCGCCAGCTTTATTCGCCGCACGCTGAACGTCCCTTTCGAAGGCAAGACCGCGCCGAACCAGTGGATCGTCATCGATATCGCCAACGATCCGCTGGCCACCCCGCACGTCTACCTGTGCTGCGACCCGGTGCGGCCCTATGTTTCCGCCGCGCTGCCCCACGGCGTGCGCCGCTTTGAATTTATGGTGATGCCCGGGGAAACCGAAGCCCAGCTCAGCGAGCCGCACAATATGCGCCGTCTGCTGAGCAAAGTGCTGCCGGACCCGGATCGCGTCGAGCTGATCCGCCAGCGGGTCTACACCCATAACGCGCGCCTTGCCGAGCGCTTTCGCATTGACCGGGTGCTGCTGGCCGGCGACGCCGCGCACATCATGCCGGTCTGGCAGGGCCAGGGATACAACAGCGGCATGCGTGACGCCTTCAACCTGGCGTGGAAGCTGGCGCTGGTGGTCAACGGCAAAGCGGGAGAGGCGCTGCTTGACAGCTACCAGCAGGAGCGTCGCGACCACGCGAAGGCGATGATTGACCTGTCGGTCACCGCCGGTCACGTGCTGGCGCCGCCGAAGCGCTGGCAGGGCGCGGCGCGCGATGGCCTCTCCTGGCTGCTGAACTACCTGCCGCCGGTGAAACGTTACTTCCTCGAAATGCGCTTTAAGCCGATGCCGCAATATCGCGAGGGGGCGCTGCTGACCGACGGCGCAGGCAAAGCCTCGCCGGTGGGCAAAATGTTTATTCAACCGCAGGTGACGCTGGAGAACGGCGAGAGTCTCCTGCTCGATGAGGTTATCGGGGCGAATTTCGCCATTATCGGCTGGGGCTGCAACCCGCAGTGGGGGCTCGACGCCGGGCAGATCGCCCGCTGGCGCGCGATAGGGGTGCGCTTTATCCAGGTCGTGCCGGAGGTGCAGATCCATCGCGAGCAGGATAACGCCCCGGGCACGCTGCGGGTGGGGGATAAGCAAAACCGTCTGAAGAGCTGGTTTGCGCAACATAACACCGCCATCGCCGTGGTCAGGCCGGACCGCTTTGTCGCCGCCCTCGCTATCCCGCAAACCCTCGGCGCGCAGCTGACCGCCCTGGCGGAAAAAATGACCCTTGCGGCCGGGGATACCGGCCACGCTGAAGAGAAGGTGGCCTGATATGCATGCCTATTTACACTGCCTGTCGCACACCCCGCTGGTGGGATTCGTTGACCCGGAGCAGACGGTCCTCGATGAGGTGAACGGGGTGGTTGCCGACGCCCGGCGGCGGATCGCTGAATTCGATCCCGAGCTGGTGGTGCTCTTCGCCCCCGATCACTACAACGGTTTTTTCTATGACGTGATGCCGCCGTTCTGCCTGGGCGTCGGCGCCACCGCCATCGGCGACTTCGCCAGCGCCGCCGGCGACCTGCCGGTGCCCACCGAGCTGGCGGAAGCCTGCGCCCACGCCGTGATCAACAGCGGTATCGACCTGGCGGTGTCGTACAACATGCAGGTGGACCATGGCTTCGCCCAGCCGCTGGAGTTTTTGCTGGGTGGGCTGGATCGCCTGCCGGTGCTGCCGGTGTTTATTAACGGCGTCGCCGCGCCGCTGCCGGGTTTTCAACGCACCCGGCTGCTGGGCGAGGCGATGGGCCGCTTCCTCAACACCCTCAATAAGCGGGTACTGATCCTCGGCTCTGGCGGGCTTTCGCACCAGCCGCCGGTGCCGGAGCTGGCGAAGGCGGACGCCCATCTGCGCGACCGCCTGCTCGGCAGCGGCAAACAGCTGCCGCCGGACGAACGCGAGCTGCGCCAGCAGCGGGTGATCAGCGCCGCCCGACGGTTTACCGAAGACCAGCGCTCGCTCCATCCCCTCAACCCGGTCTGGGACAACCGCTTTATGAGCCTGCTGGAGCAGGGGCGGCTGAGCGAACTGGACGCGATCGGCAACGACGAGCTGTCGGCGATGGCCGGCAAATCGACGCACGAAATTAAGACCTGGGTGGCCGCCTTTGCCGCGCTATCCGCTTTTGGCCGCTGGCGCAGCGAAGGCCGCTATTACCGGCCGATCCCCGAGTGGATCGCCGGATTCGGCTCGCTGAGCGCCACCACCGAGATTTGATTAACCGGGAGACTAACATGAACTATCAACCGCAAACCGAAGACGCCACCAGCCGATTCCTCAACGTCGACGAGGGAGGCCGCACGCTGCGCATCCATATCAATGACTGCGGCGACGGGAAAGAGACCGTGGTGATGCTGCACGGCTCCGGGCCGGGGGCCACCGGCTGGGCCAACTTCAGCCGCAACATTGACCCGCTGGTCGAGGCGGGCTATCGCGTGCTGCTCCTGGACTGTCCGGGGTGGGGGAAGAGCGATTCGATCGTCAACAGCGGTTCGCGTTCGGATCTCAACGCCCGCATTTTGAAAAGCGTGGTCGATCAGCTGGGGATCGATAAAGTCCATCTGCTGGGCAACTCGATGGGCGGTCACAGCGCGGTGGCCTTCACCCTGAGCTGGCCGGAGCGGGTGGCGAAGCTGGTGCTGATGGGCGGGGGAACCGGCGGCATGAGCCTGTTCACGCCGATGCCGACGGAAGGCATCAAACTGCTGAACGCCCTGTACCGCGAGCCGACCATTGAAAACCTGAAGAAGATGATGAGCATTTTCGTCTTCGACACCCGTGACCTCACCGACGCGCTGTTCGAGGCGCGGCTGAACAATATGCTGTCGCGCCGCGACCATCTGGACAACTTCGTCAAGAGCCTCGAAGCCAACCCGAAACAATTCCCTGACTTTGGCCCGCGGCTCGGCGAGATCGCTGCGCAAACTCTCATCGTCTGGGGACGCAATGACCGCTTCGTGCCGATGGACGCCGGACTACGCCTGCTCGCCGGGATCGCCGGCTCTGAGCTGCACATTTACCGCGACTGCGGCCACTGGGCGCAGTGGGAACATGCCGACAGTTTTAATCAGCTGGTGCTCAATTTCCTCGCACGGGCTTAAGGAGTGATGATGACTATTTCTCTTGACGCGCTGGCGCAGCTGTTGCGCGACGCCGAACGAACCGGCCAGGCGATCGCCCCGCTGCGCGATATCCTCGGCGTCGACAACGCCGACGCCGCCTACGCTATCCAGCGCCTGAACGTGCAGCACCACGTGGCCCATGGCCGGCGGGTGGTGGGCCGCAAGGTGGGCCTGACCCATCCCAAAGTGCAGCAGCAGCTGGGGGTCAACCAGCCGGATTTCGGCACCCTGTTTGCCGACATGTGCTACGGCGACAACGCCGATGTGCCGTTTGGCCGCGTGCTGCAGCCCAAGGTGGAGGCCGAGATCGCCCTGGTGCTGAAACATGATCTACCCCATGCCGATACCACTTTTGATGAGCTGTATAACGCCATCGAATGGGTGCTGCCGGCGCTGGAGGTGGTGGGCAGCCGCATTCGCGACTGGTCAATCGGCTTTGTTGACACCGTCGCCGATAACGCCTCCTGCGGCCTGTACGTCATCGGCGGCCCGGCGCAGCGACCGGCGGGTCTGGATCTGAAAGCGTGCGCCATGCAGATGACCCGCAACCAGGAGCTGGTCTCCAGCGGCCGGGGCAGCGAGTGCCTGGGGCATCCGCTGAACGCCGCGGTGTGGCTGGCGCGCAAGATGGCCAGCCTCGGCGAACCGCTGCGGGCGGGGGATATCGTGCTGACCGGGGCGTTAGGCCCGATGGTGGCGATTAACGAGGGGGACAGCTTTGTCGCCCATATTGAAGGTATTGGCTCAGTCGCGGCACGCTTCGTCGCCGCCGGAGAAGGACATCGTGATGCGTAAACGTAAAGTCGCCATTATCGGCTCCGGGAATATCGGCACCGATTTAATGATTAAAATTCTGCGCCACGGCCAGCATCTGGAGATGGCGGTGATGGTCGGCATCGACCCGCAGTCGGATGGCCTGGCCCGCGCCCGGCGCATGGGCGTCGCGACCACCCACGAAGGGGTGGGCGGCCTGATGCAGATGGCGGAGTTTGCCGATATCGACTTTGTCTTCGACGCCACCAGCGCCGGCGCGCACGTCAAAAACGATGCCGCGCTGCGCGAAGCGAAGCCAGGGATCCGCGTCATCGACCTGACGCCGGCGGCGATTGGCCCGTACTGCGTGCCGGTGGTCAACCTTGAGGCCAATCTCCACCAGGGCAACGTCAATATGGTGACCTGCGGCGGGCAGGCCACCATCCCGATGGTCGCCGCGGTCTCGCGGGTGGCGAAGGTGCATTACGCGGAGATCGTGGCCTCCATCGCCAGTCAATCCGCCGGGCCGGGGACGCGAGCGAATATTGACGAATTCACTGAAACCACCTCGCAGGCGATTGAAAAGGTCGGCGGCGCGGGCAAGGGCAAGGCGATTATCGTGCTGAACCCGGCGGAGCCGCCGCTGATGATGCGCGATACCGTGTATGTGCTGAGCGAGATGGCGTCTCAGGAGGCGATTGCCGCCTCGATCGCCGAGATGGCGGCAGCGGTGCAGGCTTACGTGCCTGGCTACCGGCTGAAGCAGCAGGTGCAGTTTGAAGTTATCCCCGAGGAAAATCCGGTCAACCTGCCCGGCGTGGGCCGTTTTTCCGGACTGAAAACCGCGGTTTACCTCGAAGTGGAAGGGGCGGCGCACTATCTGCCGGCGTACGCCGGCAACCTCGATATTATGACCTCGGCGGCGCTGGCGACGGCGGAGCAAATGGCCGGGGCAATGAACAGCGCGGCGGGAGCGACAGCATGAATGGTAAAAAACTCTACATTTCGGATGTGACGCTGCGCGATGGTATGCATGCGATTCGTCACCAGTATTCCCTGGCGCAGGTGCAGCAGATTGCCGGCGCGCTGGATAAGGCGGGGGTGGACTCTATCGAAGTCGCCCACGGCGATGGGCTACAGGGATCGAGCTTCAACTACGGCTTTGGCGCCCACAGCGATATCGCCTGGATTGAAGCGGCGGCGGAGGCGGTCAGCCAGGCGAAAATCGCCACCTTGCTGCTGCCGGGCATCGGCACCCTGCACGACCTGAAAGCCGCGTATCAGGCCGGGGCGCGGGTGGTGCGGGTCGCCACCCACTGCAGCGAAGCGGACGTCGCGGCGCAGCATATTGCCTTTGCCCGCGAGCTGGGGATGGACACCGTCGGTTTTCTGATGATGAGCCATATGATCTCCCCGCAGGCGCTGGCGCAGCAGGCGCTGAAGATGGAATCCTATGGGGCGACCTGCATCTACGTGGTGGATTCCGGCGGGGCGATGAACATGAATGACATTCGCGACCGCTTCCGCGCGCTGAAGGCGGTGCTGAAGCCGGAGACCGCCACCGGGATGCATGCCCACCATAACCTGAGCCTCGGGGTGGCTAACTCTATCGCCGCGGTGGAAGAGGGCTGCGACCGGATCGACGCCAGCCTGGCCGGGATGGGGGCGGGGGCGGGCAATGCGCCGCTGGAGGTGTTTATTGCCGCCGCCGACAAGCTCGGCTGGCGGCATGGCACCGACCTCTACGCGCTGATGAATGCCGCCGACGAGCTGGTGCGGCCGCTGCAGGACCGCCCGGTGCGCGTCGACCGCGAAACGCTGGCGCTGGGCTACGCCGGGGTCTACTCCAGCTTCCTGCGCCACAGCGAAGCGGCGGCGGCGCGCTATGGCCTCAGCGCGGTGGATATTCTCGTCGAGCTGGGCAAACGGCGGATGGTCGGCGGCCAGGAGGATATGATCGTCGACGTCGCGCTGGATCTGCTTAACCGCCAAAAATAACAACGGGCGGCTGACCATGCATCAGCCGCCCATCACCTGCTCCGTTTGTCCGGCTATCGCAAAGGTACCCTATGACCAAGATAACGACCGCAAACTCCTCGCGCCTGATGGTCACCATCGGGCTCTGTTTTATGGTGGCCCTGATGGAGGGGCTGGATCTGCAGGCGGCGGGGATCGCCGCCGTCGGCATGGCGCAGGCCTTTGCGCTGGATAAAATGCAGATGGGCTGGATCTTCAGCGCCGGGATCCTCGGCCTGCTGCCCGGCGCGCTGGTGGGCGGCATGCTGGCGGACCGCCACGGGCGCAAACGCATCCTGCTGGGCTCGGTGCTGCTGTTTGGCCTGTTCTCGCTGGCCACCGCGGTGGCCTGGAGCTTCCCGACGCTACTGCTGGCGCGCCTGCTCACCGGCGTCGGGCTGGGGGCGGCATTGCCGAACCTGATTGCCTTAACCTCGGAAGCCGCTGGCCCGCGTTTTCGCGGCCGGGCGGTGAGCCTGATGTACTGCGGGGTGCCCATTGGCGCCGCGCTGGCGGCAGCGCTGGGGTTCTCTGGCCTTGCCGCGGCCTGGCAGACCATCTTCTGGATTGGCGGCGTGGTTCCGCTGCTGCTGATCCCGCTGCTGATGCGCTGGCTGCCGGAATCGCAGGCGTTTCAACGCGTGGAGACCAGCGTGCCGCTGCGCACTCTGTTTGCCCCGGGGCATGCCGCCGCCACGCTGCTGCTGTGGCTGGGCTATTTCTTCACTCTGCTGGTGGTCTATATGCTGATCAACTGGCTGCCGATGCTGCTGGTAGGCCAGGGATTCAGCGCCAGCCAGGCGGCGGGGGTGATGTTCTCTCTGCAGATCGGCGCCGCCTGCGGCACCCTGCTGCTGGGGGCGCTGATGGATAAGCTTACTCCGTTGCGCATGTCGCTGCTGATATACAGCGGCATTCTGGCGTCGCTGCTGGCGCTGGGCAGCGCGTCGTCGCTGAGCGGGATGCTGCTGGCGGGGTTTGTCGCCGGGCTGTTCGCCACCGGCGGCCAGAGCGTGCTCTACGCGCTGGCGCCGCTCTTCTATCCCGCGGCGATCCGCGCCACCGGGGTCGGCACCGCCGTGGCGGTGGGACGCCTCGGGGCGATGAGCGGTCCGCTGCTGGCCGGCAAGATGCTGGCCCTCGGCACCGGCACCGTCGGGGTGATGGCGGCCTCAGCGCCGGGCATTGTGCTGGCCGGCGTGGCGGTGTTCTGGCTGATGCATCGCCAGCAGCGCGCGGCCATTGTCTGAAGCCTGTCCGGCGGTCCGGCGAAAAAATGCCGGGCCGCCGCCTTGCCTCTGCGCGTGCCCTGGCCTAAGGTAAGACATCATTCTCTGTCGCTTATCGTCTCTATGGCTTACCGCTCCCGCTTGCTCGACGCTATCCCTGGCATCCGCCACGCGTTTCTCGATGTCCACGAAACCGCCGCCTTTCCCTATGCCGAAATGGCGCCGGTGAAGCTGGTCCATGGCAATGAGGTTCATCATTATCAGCAGCCGCTGCCGACGCGCCCGCATGCCGACGCGGTGTTTACCGCCGTCGCCGGGCAAAAGGTGGGGGTGGTAACCGCCGACTGCCTGCCGATACTGATCGCCTCGCGCGACGGTCGCTTCATCTGCAGCGTGCATGCCGGCTGGCAGGGGCTGGCCAGCGGCATTATCGACAACAGTCTGGCGACTTTTCGCCAGCAGGGGGCGGCGCTGGCCGATCTGGTCATCGCCGTGGGGCCGCATATTCACCCTTGCTGTTACGAAGTCTCCGCCGGATTTTATCAGCAACTGCTGGACCAGCCCGGCGGTGACCGGGTGGCCCGGCACCGCCAGCGGCTGTTCCATTCCCGTTCTGGTCCGGTCAGCGATCCGCTCAAAGCTGCGGCGCGCGGCAGCGATAATCTGTGGTTTGATCTGCGCGCTTTCGCTGAGGCGATCTTCGCAGAGGCGGGGGTGGCGTCAACGAGCGTTGAATGGCTGGGGAGCTGCACCTATTGCACGCCGCAGTCGCTGGGCTCCTACCGGCGCCGGACCCATTTTCCGGCGCCGAAGAGCTTTCAGTACTCGTGGATCATGCGTGAGGCCTGAGTCGCGCTGGCGTTAGATCACCCGAAAACCGTGGGTGCCGTCGCGGGCCAGCTGATCCACCAGGCCGTACTCCCACTCCAGATAGGCCTGCATGGCCTCTGCGGAATTATCGGTCCCTTCATAGGGTCGGCGATAGCGGTCCCGGCGCTCGACAGCGAGGCCGGCGTCGCCATGGGCCAGCGGCAGACCGGCGGCGATCCACGCCAGCGTCCCGCCGCGCAATACCTGTACCGGCTTATCGGTTAAGGCCGCCACCTCGGGCGCCGCGTAGCGGGCCAGCAGGCTGCTGCCGCAGGTCACCACGTAACGTTGAGCGGGAGGGATCGCGTCCAGGGCCTGGCGCAGCTGCGAGCGCGTCAGCCACCACGCGCCGGGGATATGGCGGGCGACAAAGTTGGCGTTGGTGGTGAAATCGAGCACCACCGTACCGGGGTCGTCCAGCTGTTGCGCCAGCTGCGCCGGGCTTATCTCCTCCGCCTGCGGGGCGGGGGGCACTTCGGCGGCTGGTACCCCGCGCTCGCTCAGCTGGCTGGCCGACAGGGCGTTCAGCCGCGCCGTCTCCCAGCCCATCTGCGCCAGCCACGAGCCGGTTATCGCCGCCCGGACGCCATCGTCATCCAGCAGCACGATTCGCGCCCCTCGTACGCTGGCGAAGTGATCGGTCTCCTGCACCAGCTGGCCGCCTGGCGCGCTCATGCTGCCAGGATAGTGGCCCGCCGCGTACTCCTCAGGGCTGCGCACATCAAACAGGAAGGTGGTGCGGTCGCTCTGCTGCAGCCAGCGTTGCAGGGTCGCCTCATCAATGACCGCCACCCCGGCTCGTTCGGCGAGATGCGCCACCTCGGCGGCCCGGGCGCCAGAGGCGCGGGCGGAGGGATCGTATTGCCGCTGCTGCTGGTGCGCCAGCGTCTGGCCGGCCAGCGTCCAGCCGATAGTGCCATTGCGCAGGGCATGGACCGGGTTAGGCACGCCGGCGTTGATCAGCGACTGGGTGCCGATGATGCTGCGGGTGCGTCCGGCGCAGTTGACGATCACCGGCGTTTGCGGGGAGGGCGTCAGGCTCTCCACCCGCAGGGCCAGCTCGCCGCCGGGCACGCTGATGCTGCCGGGGATGCTCATGGTCTGGTACTCGTCGAAGCGCCGGGCGTCGACGATGACCACCTCCTGCCGGCTGTCGATGAGCGCCTGAACCTCCCGGGCGCTGAGCGACGGCGTGTGACGCACGCTTTCCACCAGCTCGCCAAAGGCTTTACTGGCGGAGTTGACGTCCTGAAACAGCTCGCCGCCGCTGCGGCGCCAGCCGGCGAGACCCTCGGCCAGCAGGGCCACATCCTGATAGCCCCAGGTCCGCAGTCGTTCGACGGCGATCTCCGCCAGCCCTTCGCCATTGTCGTAGACGGTGATCGGGGTGGTGAAGCGCGGTATCCGCCGACGGACCTCCAGCTCCAGTTTGCTGAGCGGCAGATTGACGGCAAACAGCGGATGAGCGGTGGCGAAATCGGCCTCTTCACGGACGTCGATGAGCGCCAGTTCACAACGGTCGAGCAGCGCCTGGCGGATCCCGGCGGCCTGTCGGTAAGCGTAAGTGGACATAATGGTTATCCTTGGTGTTCGCGGGAGGGATCCCAGATGTTGGGCACATGGCGGTTGGCGTAGCCGGAGATAAACGTTTTTTGCTGGCCTTCCGGGGTATACACCGCGCGCTTCACCGCGCCGATGTTGCCGCCGTAAACATGAATGCTGATGGAGACGCGATCCGCCAGCGCATTGCTGACGCGATGAATATCGCCATCGTCAACGGAGACTTTCTCCACCTGGCCTGCCTGCAGGAGCGTGGCGGCGCCCAGCGGCCGCGGTATGCCGTCTGCATCCAGCTGGTAGCGTTGATTCTCCTCCGCGCCGCGCAGCATACCAATGGCCCCCCATACCCGGTGGTCATGGATCGGCGTCGCCTGTCCCGGCCCCCAGACGAAGCTGACGATCGAGAAGCGCTCCCCGGAGTCGGCATGCAGCAGATACTGCTGGTAATGGTGCGGGTGCGGCAGGGTGTACTCTTCCGGCAGCCAGTCGTCGTGACGTACCAGCGCCGCCAGCCGTTGGGCCACGGCGTCAAGCAGCGGCGCGGTCTGGTGGTGTTCACGGTGCAGGCGATCAACCTCATGAATAAAATGGCGTAATTTTTCCAGTCGTGGTCCAGTCATGTGCGGTTCCTGTCAGAGGGGCTGGTCAAAACGCTAACAGAGGCGTTAATATTATTTAAATGCAATTTACGCATATATTAATATGCAAATTACACATAAGGATCCTATGCGCATCGACGATATTGACGCTCTGCTGGCCACGGTGCAGTTTTCTTCCCTCAATCAGGCGGCGGACTATCTGGGGATCACCCAGTCGGCTATCACCCGGCGCCTGCAGCGTCTGGAGCAGGAGCTGAACGTCACGCTGTTGGCGCGTCAGACCCGCCCGCTGACCCTGACCGCCGCCGGTCAGCGGGTGTACGAGCAGTGCCTGAGCATTAAGCGCGAGACGAAAAAGCTCTACAGCCTGTTGGATCCGCAAGGCGAGCCGCGCGGCGCGCTGCGTCTCGGCGTACCGCAGAGTATCAGCGAGATCGCGCTGCCGGCGGCGCTGGCGGCGCTGAGCCAGCAGTTTCCCGCACTGTCCCCGCAGGTCGCCTGCGGCTGGAGCGGAGAGCTGCAGCGCCGGCTGGAAAACGGCGAACTGGATGGCATGCTGGCGATGGGCCCCGCCCAGCAGACCCTCGCCGAGGGCTACAGCGGGCGGCTGCTGTGTCCCCTGGAGGTGGTGCCGATTGCCGCCCGGCGTCTGAATCTGCGGGCGTCGTCGCTGCGGGAGTGCGTCGAACAGGGCTGGATCCTTAACCCCGACGGCTGTGGACTACGCGCCGGGCTCATCCGCGAGCTGCAAAGCCAGGGGCTGCGGCTGAAGCTTAACGTCGAGAGCGCGGGCGCCCAGCTGCAGATGGCGCTGGTGGCGCAGGGACTGGGGCTGGGTCTGGTGCCGCGGGCGACGCTGGCGGCCAGCCCGTGGCGTGACGAACTCGAGGTCGTCAACCTCAGCGACTTTCAGCCTACGGTGTCGCTGTGGCTGATCCACGCCCGGTATCTGGCAAACCTGCAGTCGCCGCTGACCTTTTTCGCCAGCAAAGTGGTGCAGCAGCTGAGAGTATCCGACTGAAAGCACTATGTATTTTTGTTTAATGCCAGTCTTGCATATTAAGATATGATAAAAATGCATTTTGTTCATTAACACATCCTGTATAGGGTAATGACCAGCGCCGCCGTCGCGGCCACTCCATTACCCCTGACGCAAGGAGTTGTTCATGAGCATTCAGTTTCTCGGCATGATTGGCCATCGCCTCTCTTCCGAAACGATTGCCCCGGTGGGGCCGATCTTTGACCGCGACTATATCGTTCGCTTTGCGCAAACCCATGAAGCCGCCGGGTTCGATCGCCTGCTGGTGGGTCACTGGTCCGATCAACCCGACGGCTTTCTGGTGACCGCCCTGGCCGGACTGTCGACGCAGAAAATTCAGTACCTGCTGGCCCATCGCCCCGGTTTTGTATCGCCGACCCTTGCCGCGCGCAAATTCGCCACCCTTGAGCATCTGCTGGGGGGCCGGCTGGCGGTGCATATCATCAGCGGCGGCAATGACGCCGAGCAGCGCCGGGACGGCGATTACCTCGATCACGATCAGCGCTATGCCCGCACCGACGCCTTCCTTGACGTCGTACGCCGGGTGTGGACCAGTGAGCAGCCGGTAGATATTCACAACGATTTTTATCAGGCCGAACAGGCCTGGTCAGCCATTCGTCCGCTGCAAAAGCCGCATCTTCCCATCTACTTCGGCGGTTCGTCGGATGCGGCCATCGCTGTCGCCGGCAAACACGCCGACGTCTTCGCCCTGTGGGGCGAGTCGCTGGCGCAAACCGGGGAGACCATCCAGCGCGTGCGCGCCGAAGCGGCGAAACACCAGCGTGATATTGGCTTCAGCGTCTCGTTCCGGCCGATTATCGCCGACAGCGAAGCCGAGGCCTGGGAGAAAGCCGAGCATATCCTGCACGTCGCCACCGAGCAGGCGGCGCAGCGCGGGGGCGGGTTCAAGGCCAAACCGGACAGCATCGGCGCCCAGCGGCTGCGGGCCACCGCCGCGCAGGGCAGAGTGGTGGACAAACGCCTGTGGACCGGCATCGCCCAGCTGGTGGGCGGCGGGCATAACTCCACCGCGCTGGTAGGCACCCCGGAGCAGGTGGCCGATGCGCTGCTCGACTACTACGACCTCGGGGTGCGCAACTTCCTGATCCGCGGATTCGACCCGCTGAACGATGCGGCAGACTACGGCCGGGCGCTGCTGCCGATCGCTCGTGAAAAAGCCGCGCGGCGTGCGGTGGCGGAGCGCGCATCGTGATCCATCCTGAGCGCGACGACTGGGCGCAGCAGCTGACGGCGGTACGCCAACAGATGGCGGAGCAGGCGGCCAGTCTTGACGCCAGCGGCGACTTTCCCTGGCGCAATATCGACCCGCTGCGCGCGGGGGGCTGGTTAAGCCTCGCCGTGCCGCGTGCTTACGGCGGGGCGGGCGCCAGCCTGGCCCAGCTGCAGCAGGCCATCGCCGCCATTGCCTGGGGTGAGCCGGCGACGGCGCTGATCGTCTGCATGCAGTATCTGCACCATTTGCGGCTGGCGGAAAACGACGCCTGGCACGCGCCGCTGCGCCAGCAGGTTTTTCATGATGCCGTCGAACGCGGTGGCCTGATCAACAGCCTGCGCGTTGAGCCGGAGCTGGGTTCCCCGGCGCGCGGCGGCCTGCCGGACACCGTGGCGAGCCGCTGCGCGGACGGCTGGGACATCAACGGTCATAAAATCTATACCACCGGCATTGAAGGGCTACGCTGGCTGGCGGTATGGGCGAGAAGCGATGATAACCCGCCGCGGGTGGGCACCTGGCTGGTGCCTGGCGACAGCGCCGGGATTAGCGTGGTGAAAAGCTGGGATCACGCCGGGATGCGGGCCACCGGCAGCCATGAGGTGATTTTTCGCCACGTGCGGGTGGCGGCAGAGCATGCGGTGGATGTCTGGCCGGTCGATGCGCCACCCGCCGCCCAGGCGGAACCGTTGCGCCTGTTCGCCAACCGGCAAACGGCATTGCTGGCGGCGATCTATGACAGCATCGCCCGCGCCGCTCACGACTGGCTGGTGAGGTGGCTGGCGGGGCGGGTGCCCGCGGGTCTCGGCCATCCGCTTTCCCGCCTGCCGCGGGTGCAGGAGAAGGTCGGGCAGATCGCCGAACTGCTGTTGGTTAACCGCAGCCTGCTGGAGCAGGCCGCCGCGCTGCGCTTTTCCGCCATCGAGGCCAACCTGGCGAAAGTCACCATCACCGACAACGCCATTCAGGCGGTGAATATCGCGCTCGAGCTGACCGGCAATCATGGCCTCAGCCGACAAAACCCGCTGGAACGCCACTATCGCAATGTGCTCTGCGGCCGGGTGCATACCCCGCAGAGCGACAGTGCCTGGCTGGCTGCTGGCCACTTCGTCTTTCAATCACAAGGATAATCACGATGCGTCTATCATTCTCAGGCCGGGTGGCGGCAGCGCTGATGCTGCTGGCGCTGGGCGGTTACGCGACGGCGCAGGAGCGGCTTACCCTGCGCATCGCCGATCAAAAAGGCGGCATGCGTTCGCAGCTGGAGGCGGCCAACGCCCTGCAAAACCTCCCCTACGACATTAAGTGGGCCGAATTTCCGGCTGCCGCGCCGCTGGCGGAAGCCCTTAACGCTGGCGCGGTGGACGCGGGGATCATCGGCGATGCGCCGCTGCTCTTCGCCCTGGCTAACGGCGCGCCGGTAAAAGCGATCGCCGTGGACAAAAGCAACCCGGCGGGGACCGCGGTGCTGGTTTCTCCCGGCAGCGCGATAAAAACCGCCGCCGGGTTAAAAGGCAAGCGTATTGCCACCGGCAAAGGGTCGATTGGCCATTTCGTGGCGCTGAAAGCGCTCGAGCAGGCGGGGATTTCACCGAAGGAGGTGCAGTGGGTGTTCCTCGGTCCGGTGGACGCCAAAGTGGCGCTGCTTAACGGTTCGGTGGACGCCTGGGCGACCTGGGAGCCCTACACCACCCAGATGGTGAAGACCAACGAGGGGCAGATCCTGGTGAGCGGCAAAGGGCTGCTGCCGGGGAATACCTTCCTTGCGGCAACGGATTCAGCGCTTAACGATCCGCAAAAGCGCGCCGCGCTGCAGGATTATCTCCAGCGCCTGGCCGGCGCCGAGCGCTGGGCCTACGCCAATCTCGACAGCTACGGCAAAACGCTGGGGGAGATCATCCGCTTCCCGGCGGAGATCGCCCGCGCACAGTTTGCCAACCGTCAGTCGCAGTGGCAGCCGCTGGCGGAGGAAACGGTGACCCAGCAGCAGGCGACGGCCGACTTTTATCTCGCCAACGGCCTGATCCGCACCCGGCTGGACGTGAAGCCGACCTTTGACCCCAGCTTTAGCGTGCCCGCCGGGCCGGCCCACGCGGAGGTAACGCCATGACCCGATCCGCTTTTTCCCGTCGTCGTTTTTTACAGCTCAGCGGTGGCCTGGCGCTGGCCGGGGTTTCCCTGCCGCTGTGGGCTCACGATATGGCGGAGATGGCCAGCGGCGATGCTCATCCGGCGCTGCGCCTGCCGCAGCCGTACAAGATCAAGCTGGCGATCAACAAAAGCGCGGTTTGCCTCGCGCCGGTCGCCGTCGCCGAGCAGCAGAAGATTTTCAGTAAATATAACCTCGACGTTGAGTTGGTTAACTTCGGCAACTCCACCGATGTGCTGCTTGAGGCGATCGCTACCGGCAAGGCCGACGCCGGGGTGGGGATGGCGCTGCGCTGGCTGAAGGCGCTGGAGCAGGGCTTTGACGTCAAGCTCACCGCCGGGACCCATGGCGGCTGTCTAAACCTGCTGACGGCCAAAGCGTCGCCGTTCAACGGCCTTGAGAGCCTGAAAGGGCAAACCATCGGCGTCACCGACATGGCCGGGCCGGATAAAAACTTCTTCGCCATCCTGCTTAAGCGCCACGGTATCGATCCGATAAGCGACGTGCAGTGGAAAGTCTACCCGGCGGATCTGCTCAGCGTGGCGCTGGATAAGCGCGAGATCGCCGCCATCAGCGGCAGCGAGCCGTTCAGCTATCGGCTGCTGGAGACCGGCAAGTATCAGCTGATCGCCAGCAATATGACCGGGGACTATGCCAATCTGAGCTGCTGCGTGCTGGGGGTGAGTGGGAGCCTGGCGCGGGACCATAAACCGGCCGCCGCGGCGCTCACCCAAGCAATCCTTGAAGCGCACAGCTATGCCGCCGAACATCCGGAAAGCGTGGCGCAATCTTTCCTCGCCCATGCGCTCAACACCAGTGAAGCGGAGGTAAGCGGCATTCTGCATGGACAGGGGCACGGCCACCACGCGGTGGGGGAGGCGTTCGTGAAAGAGCTGACGCAGTATGCGGTCGACCTGCAGCGGGTGCAGGTGATCAAACCGGGCACCGATCCCCATCAGTTTGCGGAGAGTATCTATGCCAACGTATTCGCCTGAGCAGGCGCTGGCGCGCCCAACCGGCCGCGCGACGCTGTGGGGAGAAGGGCTGCTGGCCGCCGCGCTGTGGCTGCTGGGCGGTCTGTTCACCCTGGCCTGGCCCGATGCCGGGCGGCGCTGGCCGTTTAGCGAGGGCTGGGCGCTGGCGCAGTTCGCCTTCGGCGGCGGCTTGCTGCTGCTGGCGCTGAGCTATCGCTACTGGCGAGCGCGCGGCGCGCGCGTGCTGCATGCCGGCAAGTGGCTGGCGCTGCTGCCGGTGCTGTTCGCTGCCTGGGAAGGGCTGACCGCCAAGAGCGGCGTGCTGCCGGTGCCGTTTTTCGCGCCGCCGCAGGCGCTGATCGAGGTGCTGCACGACGACTGGCCGCGTCTGCTCGACAGCCTGCTGCACTCCCTGGGGCTGCTGGGGCTTGGGGTGCTGCTCGGCACCAGCAGCGGGTTCGTCACCGGTCTGGCCATTGGCTGGTCGCAACGAATTGGCTACTGGCTCTATCCGGTGTTACGCCTGCTGGGGCCGGTGCCGTCTACCGCGCTGCTGCCGCTGTGCCTGTTTATCTTTCCGTCAAGCTTCGGCGCCAGCGTGTTTTTGATTGCGCTGAGCACCTGGTTCCCGGTCACGGTGCTGACCTGGTCCGGGGTCATTGGCATTGACAAGGCGTGGTACGACGTGGCGCGGACCCTCGGCGCCAGCCAGCGTTTCCTGATCCTGCGGGTGGCGATCCCCGCCGCGCTGCCGAACGTCTTTGTCGGCCTGTTTATGGGGCTTGGCGCGTCGTTTTCGGTGCTGATTGTGGCTGAAATGGTGGGGGTGAAGTCGGGGATCGGCTTCTACCTCCAGTGGGCCCAGGGCTGGGCGGCCTATCCCAATATGTACGCCGCGCTGCTGGTGATGGCCTTGCTGTGCTCCGGTCTGATTAGCGGATTATTTATGCTGCGCGATAAGCTGCTGAGCTGGCAGCGGGGAGGGATGCAATGGTAACCGCGACATCAGGTTCGCAGACGATAGCGCGCGGCGCGGCGGTATCGATAAGCCATCTTCATCACGCGTTTACGCTCGGCAAACAGGCGGTGCCGGTGCTGGAGAATATCAGCCTGCAGCTGCGGCCAGGGGAAAGCGTGGCGCTGCTGGGCCCTTCCGGCTGCGGTAAATCCACCCTGCTGCGGCTGCTGGCTGGGCTGGAAGCGCCGCAGAGCGGACAGATGCAGTTCGACGGCGCGCCGCTCGGCGCTCCGGGGCCGGAGCGCATACTGGTGTTTCAGGACCCGACGCTCTATCCCTGGCTGACGGTGCGGCAGAACGTGCTGCTGGGCCCGCAGGCGCAGGGCAAAAGGGGGCTGGAAGCAAAGGCCGACGCGCTGATTGACCGCATCGGTCTGCAGGCCTTCAGCGAGGCGTGGCCGCGGCAGCTGTCAGGGGGGATGGCGCAGCGCGCCGCGCTGGCGCGCGCGCTGTTGAACGAGCCGCGCCTGCTGCTGCTCGACGAGCCGCTGGGCAAGCTGGACTCGCTGACCCGCATCAGCATGCAGCGGGAGCTGATCGCCCTCTGGCAGCAGCAGGGGTATACCAGCCTGCTGGTGACCCACGATATCGAAGAGGCGCTGCTGCTGTGCGAGCGGGTGCTGGTGATGTCGCCGCGTCCGGGGCGGATTATCGCCGAGTTCGCGCTGCCGCTGGCCTTTCCCCGCCACCGCGATAACCCGCAGCTGCTGCAGCATCGTCAGGATATATTGCGCATCCTCGGCCAGGAGGAGGACTGGTAGGGTAAACGCATTCCCGGGTGGCGGCTGCGCCTTACCGGGCCTGCGAACTCGAGAGGAAGGGGAAAGACCGCAGGCCGGTGCAAGCGCAGCGCCGCCCGGCAATGGACATCCGGTGCCATGCGCCACGTTTTGCCCGGTGGCGGCTGCGCCTTACCGGGCCTGCAATCTCCACAGAAGGGGAAAGAACGTAGGCCGGTGCAAGCGCAGCGCCGCCCGGCAATGAGCATCCGGCGCGACGCCATGTACGGCTTAAAAATCCATCTTCACCGTGAACTGTACCTCACGCGGATCGCCAATCTGATTGCCGAGGTTATTGGTGCCGATGGAAGAGGTGTAATAGGTCTTATCAAACAGATTCTTCACATTCACCTGCAGCGTCACCGGATACTGCAGCTTCATCTTATAGGCGGCAAACACGTCCGCCACCGCATAGCCCGGTAGATAATAATCCGCGCCGTTGGTGCCGGAGCGCTTGCTGAGCGCATGGCCGCCGCCGCCCACCGTCAGGGTGTTGCTGTTATAGACGTTATGAATGTCATAGGTCAGGAACAGCGAACCGGTGTGTTTCGGTACGTTCGGCAGCGGTTTCCCGGCGTAATCCGGATCTTCCAGCACTTTGGCGTCGGTGTAGCCGTAGCTGGCGATCACGCTGAGGTTATCGGTGATGGACCCCGCCAGATCCACTTCCACGCCCTGGGAACGCACCTTGCCCGCGGTTTTGGCCACCGTCTCATCGCCAATGCTCTCGGTGTACAGCACATTGCGCTTATGAATATCAAACAGCGCGATATTGGCGGTAATGCCCTCCAGCAGGTCGAATTTGGCGCCCACTTCGTAGGAGGTGGACTCTTCCGGCGGCAGCTCGCCGATATAGCTGGCGATCGACGACTGCGGCATAAACGACTGGGCGACGTTGGCGAACAGGGAGACGTTCGGCGTCACCTTGTAGACCAGGCCGGCCTTTGGCGTCCATTTCTCATCGCGGCTGTCGGTATTGACGTTAAACGGTCGGCCTTTACCGGCGTACTGGGTGTAGTACTGGTAGCGCACGCCAGCGACCGCGATCCAGTTGTCAGTCAGGTACAGCGCGTCCTGCACGTAAGCGGCATAGCTCTCCTGCTGGATCCGCTGGTCGCTGTCGGATGCGGAGACGGTATTGCAGGTGTCGAGGGTGCCGTAGACCGGATGATAGATATTAAAGCCTTTCACGTTCTTGCAGCGCAGCATATCGGTGCGCAGCAGATCGTAATTCTCATAGGCGACGCCGGTCAGCAGTTCGTTATAAAAGCCGCCCACCACCACGTTGCCCTGCAGGTCAGCGCGGGTGGAGTGCATCTTCTGCGTTGAACCGTGGGTACCGTCGACCCGGCGGGTGAGGTTGCCGGTCGCCGAATCATAGGCCATTACCCGCGCCTGGTTATCGTTATAGTGATCCTGGCTGTAGCTGTAATCGAAGCGCGCGGTCCAGGCGTCGTTAAGGCGATACTCGGCGTTGAGCTGGGCGAGGTCGGAATAGCCATCGGTAATATTAAACGCTTCATCGAAGCGGGTTTTGCGATCGACGTTCACCGCATGGCCGGTATTCAGATCGAAAATAGTGCCGCGGTCAAAGGGCGCGCTGTAGTCGCGGTGCGAATAGGACGCGGTCACCGTCGCCCGGTCGCCAAACCAGGTCAGGGAAGGGGCGATAAAGCGGCTTTTGTTTTTACCGAAATTGCGCCAGTAATCTTCATTCTGATATTCCCCAATCAGCCGGTACGCCAGATTTGTGCCTTCGATGGGGCCGGTGATGTCGACGCTGCCGGTGCCGCCGCCAAAGCTGGTGGAGGTCCCGGAAACCGAACCGGAGAACTGCCGCTCCGGACGTTTGGTGATGACGTTGATCAGCCCGCCGGGGTCGAGGATACCGTACAGCGTCGAAGCTGGCCCCTTCAGGACTTCCACCCGTTCGGTGGCGGCGTTAAAGCTGCGCGGCAGAACAGTGCGCAGACCGTTGGTCATGATTGAGCCGTCGCGGTTAGCGCCGAAGCCGCGGCGGGTAAAGGCGTCCTGGGTGCCGCCGAGGGTGTTGGTTTGCACCACGTTGGCGACGTTATACAGCGCCTCGTCGAGCGAGGTGGCGTGCTGATCTTCGAGAACCCGGTCGCTGACGGTATTCACCACCTGCGGAATATCCAGCAGCGGCATCGAGGTCAGCGTCGCGGTAGAGGAGCTGAGCGGTTGATAGCCGCTGGTGGCGCTCTGCTGGGCGCCGTCGGCCACCACGGTGATGGTCTCTTCCGCGTCGTTGTTACCTTTCGCCGCGTTATTTTCCGCGGCCATTAATCCCGGTGAGGCTAAAAAAAGAAGCGAAAAAAGCGCCCGCCCTTGCAACGAGGTGAAGGCGACATGGGGTTGAGTCATTATCTTTTTCTCGTGAACGAATCTGCCTTTGCGGTCAGATAAAGCCAATAAAATCATTGCCCTGAATAATAAAAACACGCGATTTAGCGTCTGAACGCGCCTTTATGTGTGTAATTGAGAATCATTCAACCATGAAGGAATGTAGTAGTAAACGTTATATAAGATAAAAAATCAGCGGCGGGGAACAGGGCGTTTTAAACACCTCCATCAGGGAATGTCATGTGGTTATCTATTTGATATTATTCTATTTTAATTCTATTGCGTTGGCGCGGCCTCGCTGTAGTCATCGTCCGCGCCTGAAGACGATGGCGACTATTGACTACTACATTCATCCCCGTCATGATCAAAAGAGAATGAGATTTATTTTGATTTGACTGCAGAATGTCCAGCCATCGCCTGGAACGCTGCGGCGCAGGAGCGAGTTATGCCACAGCGGGTGACACCTGCAGAGCAGGGGATCGTACTGGATGCCCTGTCGGCCGGCTACGGCCAGACCCTGATCGTTGACGACATCAACCTGACCATCCCCACCGGCAAAATGACGGTGCTGGCCGGGGCGAACGGCTCCGGCAAATCCACGCTGCTGTCGACCATCGCCAGGATGCTGAAACCGCTCGGCGGCAGCGTGCGTCTGGACGGGCAAGCCATTCATCAGATGCCGACGAAGGCCGTCTCGCGCCAGCTTGGCATCCTGCCGCAATCGCCGCTGACGCCGGAAGGGTTAACGGTTTTCGAACTGGTCTCGCGCGGTCGCTTCCCGTGGCAGGGGCTGATGCGCCAGTGGTCCGACGCCGATGAGCTGGCGGTGGAAGAGGCGCTGCGCTTAACGGGCACCCGCGAGTTCGCTCATCTGCCGGTGGACAGCCTCTCCGGCGGCCAGCGTCAGCGCTGCTGGATCGCCATGGCGCTGGCCCAGCAAACGGCGACCATTCTGCTGGATGAACCGACCACCTGGCTCGACCTGCGCTATCAGGTCGATATTCTCGAACTGCTACAGACCCTGACCCGCGATCATGGCCGCACGGTGGTGACGGTGCTCCATGATCTTAACTTTGCCGTCAACTATGCCGATCTGCTGGTATTCCTTAAACAGGGGCGCATCGCCGGCACGATTAGCGACGGTGAAGTCTGTAGCCCTGAGCTGATTAAACGCGTGTTTGACGTTGACGTGCAGATGTCGATTAACCCGCAAACCGGCAAACCGTTCTTTATGCCGTTTCGCGCCCGCCAGGCGGCGGCACAATGAGCGTGGTTAGCCTGCATCCCGCGCGGCGGCGCGCCCGTCCCCGGCTGGCGCTGCTCCTGCTTACGCTGCTGCTTATTGCCGGCTCGCTGGTGCATCTTGGCCTGGGCGCCCGCTGGATCGCCCCGCAGACGGTGCTGCAGGCGCTGCTGGAGTACAACCCGCGTAACTTCGATCAGCGGATAATCGTCGAACTGCGCCTGGTGCGGCTGGCGGCGGCGCTGCTGACCGGCGCGGCGCTCGGCGTCGCCGGGCTGCTGTTGCAGACGGTGATCCGCAACCCGCTGGGCGAGCCGCATATCCTCGGCGTTAACGCCGGCGCGTCGCTGGCGGTGGTGGCGACCTCTGCGCTGGGGCTCTCCTTCGGCGCTTTCCCCGCCGCGCGGCCGCTGACCGCCGCCTGCGGCGCGGCGCTGCTGTTCGGCGGGGTGATGGCGCTGGCCTCTGCCGGTCGCGGCGGAGCGACGCCGCTGCGCATCACGCTGTGCGGGGTAGCGCTGTCGGCGTTTGCGTCGGCGGTGACGGCGGCGATATTAATTCTCGATGAACAAACGCTGCTGGCGATGCGCACCTGGCTGGCGGGCGATCTGGCCGGGCTGAACTGGAGCACGCTGCGGACGGCGCTGGTCCCGGCGCTGATCGGCCTTGGCGTTGCGCTGTTCCTTGCCCCGCGCCTCAACGTGCTGGCGCTGGGGGATAAGGTAGCGCTGGGCCTCGGCGTGAACCTCGTCCAGACCCGGCTGCTGGGCCTGCTGGCGATTGCGCTGCTCTGCGGCGCGGCGGTGGCGGTGGCCGGGCCGATCGGCTTCGTCGGGCTGGTGGTGCCGCACGTGGTGCGCCGTTTGGTGACGGAAGATATTCGCCTGGCGCTGCCCCTGGCGGCGCCGGTAGGGGCGCTGGTGCTGCTCCTGGCGGATATCGCCGCCCGGACGCTGGTCGCCCCTCAGGAGCTGGCCACCGGGGCGATGACCGCCCTGGTGGGCGCGCCGCTGTTTATCTTTATCGCCGCGAGGTTTTTTAAATGATGCGCGCCGTCCATCGGGCCGGCTTTCGGCCGCTGGTTTTCGCTTCCCGCCAGCTGCTGCTGCGCCCGGCGGCGCTTAACATTGCCGCCTTAATGCTGCTGATGCTGCTGGCGCTGGGGCTGTACAGCCTCAGCCGCGGCAGCTATCCGCTGCCCGCGTCGACGCTGGCGCGGGCCCTGCTGGCGCCGCAGGAGATTGGCGAGCAGCCGCGCTTTATTCTGTTTGATATCCGCCTGCCGCGGATCCTGATGGCGCTGCTGTGCGGGGCTATGCTGGGGCTGGCCGGCGCGGCGATGCAGAGCATCACCCGCAACGGGCTGGCCGACCCGGGGCTGATCGGCGTCAAAGAGGGGGCCAGCATCGTGGTCCTGGCGCTGGTGCTGTTTTTCCCGGCGGTAGGCCTGGTCTGGCGGCCGCTGGCGGGAATGGTCGGCGGCGTGGCGGTGGCCCTGCTGGTCCTGACGCTGGCGCGCGATTGCGCGCGACCGCGCTTTATTTTAATTGGCGTCGGCGTCTCATGGACCCTGGCGGCGGCGGTCGGCATCTTTATGACCACCGCCGACGTTCGCGACGTGCAGACGGCGATGATCTGGCTGGCGGGCAGCCTGCAGGCCGCCACCTGGCCGCTGCTGGCGGTGGCCTTTTGCTGGGCGCTGCCCGGGGCCATCATCCTGTTCTGTACCGCCCGGGCGGCGGACGCGGCGCTGCTGGGCGACCGGACCGCCATCGGCCTTGGGGTGCGTCTGCAGCAGCTCACGCTGCTGCGCTTTTTCGCCCCGGTGCTGCTGACCTCGGCCAGTGTCTCCTGCGTCGGCAGCCTGGGCTTTGTTGGCCTGATGGCGCCGCATATGGCGCGTTTTGTGCTGCGCGGCGGCCAGGTATCGCTGCTGAGCGGAAGCGCGCTGATTGGCGCCTTGCTGGTGCTGGTGACCGATACCCTTGGCCGGCTGGCGTTTGCGCCGCTGCAGATCCCGGCGGGGATTGTTATTGCCCTGGTGGGCTGCCCGTTTTTTGTTGTCTTGCTCTGGCGTCGCCGCGATGCCCTTTAACCAGGAAGGTATTATGCGTTGGTTCGTCTCATTGCTGCTGTTGCTGACGGGGGCCGTCAGCGCCGCCGACCCACAAACTCAGACTTTTACCGATGATTTAGGCCGCACGGTCACCGTCCCGCTCCATCCGCAGCGTATCGTTTCGATGCACGATCTCGACATTACCATTCCGCTGATTGAGCTCGGGGCGCCGCCCATCGCCAGCCACGGCCGGACGCGGCCGGACGGCAGCCACTATCTGCGCTCCAGCGCCCAGCTCACCGGCGTCGATTTCGACAATAGCGATATCCGCTTTATTGGCACCGCCGATATCGATCTGGAAGCGGTGGCCGCCGCCAGGCCGGATCTGATCATCACCGAGCCCAGCCGTCACGTGTCGGTGGAGCAGCTGGAGAAGATTGCCCCGACGGTGAGCATCGACCATCTGCAGGGCAGCGCCCCGGAGATTTACCGCAAGCTGGCGCAGCTGACCGGCACCCAGCCGCGGCTGGCGATCCTCGAGCGTCGCTATCAGGAGCAAATCAAGCAGCTGAAAGCGATGGTCAACCCGTCGCAATACAGCGTCTCGGTGATCCAGGCGAACAACGGCAAGGTCACGGTGCATCATTCTTACCACGCGCTGGGCCGGGTGCTGCGCGACGCCGGGTTCCGCTTTCCGCCGTTGATTGAGCGGATCCCCGACGGCCAGCGAATTGACGTCAGCGCGGAACAGCTGCCGGAGCTGGACGCCGATTTTGTCTTCGCCACCTGGCGGTCGGATACCGGCGGTAAGCCGCAGGATGAGCTGCAGGCGATGGAAGGGGTGATGCCCGGCTGGTGCGACTTTATGCGCGCCTGCCGCACCGGGCGCTATATTTTGCTGCCGCGGGAGGAGGTGATCTCCAACTCCTACGCCGCGCTCTCTCTGATGGTGGCCCAGGTGCAGTCGCATATTGCCGGCAGGCCGATCCCGGCGGAGGCCAAATGAAAAGCGCGGTAAAAAAAGAGAAGGGGCGGGTCGACCTGTTCGGCGAACGCTATCGCGCCCGGGCGCATCAGCTCTCTCCCCGCCTGCGGGCCGTGGTCAGCTATATCAACGACAACCGCGAGGTGGTGCTGGAGCAGACGGCGATGGAGATCGCCACCGCGACCCAGACCTCTGACGCCACGGTGGTCCGCGCTATCCAGGCGCTGGGCTTCGCTGGGCTGCGCGAGCTTAAGCAGACTATGGAGCGCTGGTTCGGCACCTCGGTCACCTCGGCGGAAAAGATGCGCTCGACGGTCACTGCACTCGCCAGCGACGTCAATTCCAGTATTGATTTTGTGCTTGAAGGGCACCAGCGGGTCTGCGAGGTCCTGTCGCGGGCCGACAATCGCGCGGCGGTGGCCCAGGCGGTGGCGTTGCTCAGCGACGCGCGCCAGGTGGGGATCTTCGGCATCGGCGCCTCGGGGATCCTCGCCGAGTACACCGCCCGGCTGTTCAGCCGCATTGGCCTGCCGGCTTACGTGATGAACCGCACGGGCTTTAGCCTCGCCGAACAGCTTATCGGCCTGCAGCGCGGCGATGTGCTGATCATGATGGGGCAAAAATCCCCCCATCGCGAAGGGATGACCACCCTGCGCGAGGCGAAGCGGCTGGGAATTCCGACCATCCTGCTGACCCAGGCGGTGGACTCGCGCTTCAGCCAGGAGGCGCAGGTGGTGATCGACGTCCCGCGCGGCGGGGACAGTAGCCGGATGCCGCTGCACGGCACGGTGCTGGTCTGTCTGGAGATGATTGTCCTGTCGGTGGCCTCGACCACGCCACAAAAAACGGTGAAATCCCTGAAGCGAATCAACGACCTGCACCGGGCCATCGGTAAATCCGGCGGTAAACGGGCCAGTTGATAAGATAATTCACCAGCGGGAAGGTTTCCGGTTGCATACAAAAGTAAGTGTGTGTATTTTTATGCAAAATAAATGCATAAAAAGGATATCTCATGGTTAAGAATTTGCTCAAAGCGTGTTTCATGATGGCCGCGCTGACGGCAGCCGGACAGGCGGCTGCGGAAACCTACACCGTCGGCTCCGGCGGCACCTACCGGCCATTTGAATTTGAAAACAGCCAGAAACAGCTGGAAGGTTTTGATATCGACATCATCAAAGCCATCGCCAAAGCCGAAGGCTTTGACGTCAAACTGGTCAATACCCCATGGGAAGGCATCTTCGCCACGCTGAACACCGGCGACCGCGACATCATCATCTCCGGGATCACCATCACCGATAAACGCAAACAGATGGTCGATTTCTCCGCGCCGTACTTCCCGGCCGAGCAGTCTATCGTCGTCGCCCAGGATTCGCAGGTCGATTCCCTCGCGGCCCTGAAAAACGAGAAGGTCGGGGTGGTGAACTCCAGCACCGGCGATATCGTGGTCTCTGAGGTACTGGGCAAAAACAGCACGGCGATCAAGCGCTTCGACAATACCCCCCTGATGCTCCAGGAGCTGTTCGAGGACGGCGTCAGCGCCGCGGTGGGTGACGTCGGGGTGGTGAAGTACTACATCAAACAGCACCCGGAGAAGCAGTTCAAGCTGGTGCCGGATGCCAAATTTGAACGCCAGTATTTCGGTATCGCGGTGGCGAAAGGCAACAGCGAACTGCTGGGCAAAATCAACGCCGGTCTGCAGAAGATTGTTGCCGACGGAACTTACGCCAAAATCTATAAAACCTGGTTCGACGACAACGTGCCGACGCTGCCAGCGCAATAACCCACCTTTTTCAGTGACCACGGCTATCGCCCAGGCGATAGCCGTATTTTTTAGGGAAGGACTATGACGGGATTCCGTTGGGAGATCATCGAGGAGTACGGCCCGCTGTTTGTGGACGGCGCCCTGATGACGATTAAATGTACCATTATCTGCGTGATCCTCGGGACGCTGTGGGGGTTAACCCTCGGTCTCGGACGGATGGCGAAGGCCGAGCACGGGCCATGGAAATATATTCTCCGCTACCTGGTGCAGTTTCCGGTGCGCTTTTACGTTAGCGCCTTCCGCGGTACGCCGCTGTTCGTGCAGATCATGGTGGTGCACTTTGCGCTGGTGCCGCTGTTTATTAACCCGCGCGATGGCCTGCTGGTGACCAGCGGCCTGATGAGCGCCGACTTTGCCCGCGAGCTGCGCGCCAGCTACGGGGCGTTCCTCTCCTGCATTGTGGCGATCACCCTTAACGCTGGCGCCTATGTGTCGGAAATTTTCCGCGCCGGCATCCAGTCGATCGACAAAGGGCAGATGGAGGCCTCCCGCGCGCTGGGCATGCCGTGGTGGAAAACCATGCGCAAGGTGATCCTGCCCCAGGCGTTTCGCCGCATTCTGCCGCCGCTGGGCAACAACGCCATCGCCATAGTCAAAGACTCGTCGCTGGCCTCGGCGATAGGCCTGGCCGATCTGGCCTACGCCGCGCGCACCGTCTCCGGCGCCTACGCCACCTACTGGGAACCCTACCTGACCATCTCCCTGGTCTACTGGGTGATCACCTTCCTGCTGGCGCAGCTGGTTAACCGTCTGGAAAAGAGGTTTGGCAAAAGTGATTCACATTAATAACTTACATAAGCGCTTCGGCGACAGCCACGTGCTGCGCGGCATCAGCTGCGACATTAAACCGCAGGAAGTGGTGTGCATCATCGGCCCCTCCGGCTCGGGGAAAAGTACCTTCCTGCGCTGTATGAACGCCCTCGAGACGGTCAGCGAAGGCGAGGTGGTGGTCAACGGCTTTGCCGCCCACGACCGCACTACCGACCTCAATAAGATGCGCGAAAGCGTCGGCATGGTGTTCCAGCGCTTTAACCTGTTCCCGCACATGACGGTGCTGGAAAACCTGATTATGGCGCCGATGAATCTGCGCAATATGCCGCGCCAGCAGGCGGTCGACCTGGCGGAAGCCTTGCTGGCGAAGGTGGGCTTAAGCGATAAGCGCGACGCCTGGCCCTCGAGTCTGTCCGGCGGCCAGCAGCAGCGCGTCGCGATTGCCCGCGCGCTGGCGATGAAGCCGTCGATTATGCTGTTCGATGAGCCCACCTCGGCGCTGGATCCGGAGCTGGTGGGCGACGTGCTGGAGGTGATGAAAAACCTCGCCAGCGAGGGGATGACCATGGTGATCGTGACCCACGAAATGGGCTTTGCCCGCGAAGTGGCCGACCGGGTGATCTTCATCGACCAGGGCGTGATTCAGGAAGAGGGCAAGCCGGGGCAGATCTTTAGCGCGCCGACCAACCCGCGCACCGCCGCGTTCCTCAGCAAGGTGCTGTAAACCGGGCGGGCTGGCGCCAGGCCAGCCCAGCCCGCTGAGTGTGGGCTGGGGAGCGTGAGGGAGTGTAGGCTGCTTTTAGCGTGGTTGGGGAAGGTGTGGGAGTCAGGGTGGGGCAGAGTTGGCCCAGGAGCGGACCATATCGGCCATTGACATGGTTAACGCCCCGATACACGTGATTTATCCGCCTCGACATTTACGCTGACATTCAATCTTTTGGCTTCTATCGTTATCATTTTTTGCGCAAGCGCCATGTCCCCACCGTGCACCCGGTCTATCAACGTCTGGACGATTGTCATCATCAAAAAAGGCTGATTGGCAGGATAAAACTCTGTCATATCAATGCCATGCTCCGCAAGTTCCTGGTGTGCGGCTTTTTCTGTTTGTTCAACAATATTAGCGACTTCCGCAGTCATTTTATCGATATGCTTGAAGACAACGCGATTGATAAAGTCAATTTGCTCAGGCGTGAAATTCTTTTCCATCCGGACTTACCTTTGAGTATTTTAAGTATCCTGAAGCATATCATACCCTGACCAGAGGCGACGGAACCACTGGACGCCTGAAGCTATGCCTGAACATTACAGAGGTTATTACGGTAATCCTTTCTTTGTTGTCGAAATGCCCGATGGCGGATTGGTGGCAACGGGGTATCTGGATCTTACCGGGGAAGCGTAGAAGCGATTAAAAGAGGGCTGAAACAGTTAACCCTGACCTCAACACCCAATGCGCAAACCTTCTACGAAAAGCATGGCTTTATGTTTATCAGGGAAAGTAAATACCCATCAAGACTTGCCCAGACAGATGTACGCGGTATGGACATGTCTATTGCACTATAAATTTGAGTTTCCTGTTGCCTTTCAATGTCAACCCTTCGCTCAGCGCTGAAACTCACCAAAGCCACCATCGCCTGGATTTTCTGCCACCGGTCAAAGCGAGTGCGTGGTCCCATTTTTTTAGAATGGCCGTTTCGCCCGCGAAGGAGAGCTTTTGCTCCAAATGGAAATACCGAAATGGCCTTAAGCGACCGGGAATATTTCACCTTATGATGTGAGCGATCCCACTGTTTTTTACCTTGTTATGTTCTGCTTTAATCATTCACAGAAGTGCCATCAGCTTTTAAACTCCACAACGCCTGTCTTCTGTTAAACATTTATCCCGAAAGACCGGTTTCCTGTTCCTGTCGGGCATACACCACCAGCCGCAGGTGTCGGTCTTCATCAACGGTCAGTGAGGTGAATTCGAAAGGGACGGGCTGCTCGTCGACCAGTCAATGACGGACACCATGGCACGGGACCTGCACCTGATGTTGCCGCCACCATAATTTAAACGCTGGCGAGATCCGTTCCAGATCGTTGACCAGTTCAGGAATGTCGGTACTTTGGCTGGCGCGGGTAAAATCCCGGCGAAAGCTGGACAACATCAGCGGCGCCTGTTGCTCCCAGTCAACGATACGCGCCTGCAGGACTGGTCTGCTGGCTGTTGTGGATGATGCAAAAATCGCCACGAATACCGAGATAAACGGCGTTTATCCCTTAACGTCCGGGTCAAACTTAACCGCGAATATGCAGGGTGAGAAATGAGGCTCACCGCGCATAATAAACAAACGCCAGCTTATTGCCGTCGGGATCGCGGACGTAGGCGCTGTGAAAGCCGTCGCCATACTGCGGACGGTGACCGGGCGCGCCTTCGTCACGCCCGCCGAGTTGCAGGGCGAGGGCATGCAGTTCCGCAATATGTTCGACGGAGCGGGCGTTAAGCGCCACCATCGTTCCATTGCCCACCCCGGCAGGCTGCTGATCAAAGGGGACGCCCACGCACAGCCCGCAGGTCTGGTTGCCGTTGAAGGTGCCCCATGAGGCGCCTTGTTCGTTACGGCCGGCTTTGGCGTGCCCCAACAATGCCATTAACGGGTCATAGAACTCGATGGCGCGTGGTAGATCGTTCGTTCCCAGCATAATGTATGAAAACATAGTGTCCTCCTGTAGCGGCAAAAAGGTGACTCTCGCCCGCTTACTGCGTGAAGCGGATGGCAACAGACCCGGCGCTGCGCTCAGCCTCGCCATGGTACACCGCCTCAATATTATTCCCCTGCGGATCCAGCACAAAAGCGGCATAGTAACCAGGATGATAGTGTCGTTCGCCAGGCGCGCCGTTATCGCGGCCGCCATGGGTCAGCGCTGCATGGTAAAAAGCGTCCACCATGTCGCGATCTCTGGCCTGGAACGCCAGATGGTGGCGCCCTGTCAGTTTCCCGGCGGCCTCCGGGCTGTGGCGTGAGGCCACCACCAGTTCGTCAGCCAGCAAGTATTCATTGGCGGTGGCGATCGCCGGGATCTCCAGCGCCGACAGTACGGCGGTATAGAAGTTTTTGCTTGCCTCAAAGTCTTCGACAACCAGCAGAATATGATCGATCAATCTGCCACGATGTAAGGTATTGCTTTCCATGGAATGTCCTCCTGGCAGGGGGGGCCGGCAATGGTTAACAGCAGTGAGCCAGCAAAAACAGGATGCCCTCCGGTAAGGGCCATAAAAAAGGCTGGCGCCAGGCCAGCCCGTCAGGACTACTGCGCGGACTCCGTCGCTTCGTCCATGTCCTCTTCCTGCTCGCTGGCGAGCAGGGTTTTCTCGTTTTTACACAGACACTGGATCAGCAGGAACAGCCCGCCGCTGGCCACCAGGGTGGCGATCAGGCCATCGTAGCCGGTGATGCCGATCAGCATGCCGCTGACTACCGGCCCGGCGACGCTGCCGGCGGACCAGAAAAAGCCGAACAGGGCGTTAATCATAATCAGCTTCTGCCCGCTAAAGGTTTTCCCCGCCCGCACCAGCGACAGGGTATACAGCGCCCCCGCCGCGGCGCCCAGCAGCAGACAAATGGCCATCAGCTGAATGCGTGAGCCGAGCATTAGCGGCAGGGCCAGCAGCGACAGGCTGAAGACCACCGCGCAGGCCAGATGCACGCGGCGAATGCCGACCCGGTCGGCCAGCCAGCCGAGCGGGGTCTGGAACATCGCATCCCCGGTAAGCACCACGGTCACCAGTAGCACCGCCATTCCTTCATTAAGCCCCTTGTCCATGCCGTACAGCGGCAGCAGGGCGAGGATGCTGGCGTCAAAGAAGGCGAAGCAGAAGACCCCGGAGGCCAGTACCGGCAGGAAGGCGCCGAGGCTGCGCCAGCTGGCGCGCTCCCCAAGGCTTTCGCGGGTGCCGGTGGGCAGATGGCGCAGCATCAGCAGGCAGACGGCGGTGACCGCGACGATCGCCATCAGCGCCGAGGCCTGCCAGGTGGGGCCGACGGAGATCAGCAGCGGCCCGGCCAGCTGACAGCCGGTAAAGGCCGAGGCGTAGATGCCGGTGAGGGTGGCGCGCTGGCTGCCCGCCGCGCCGCCGGTGATCCAGCTTTCGCCCAGTACGATAATGACCCCGGAGGCCAGGCCGGTCAGCAGGCGCGGCAGCAGAAGCAGCGTCATATCGGTGGTCATGCATGAGGCGATGGTCGCCAGCGCCAGCAGGATCAGACTGCCGCTCAGCAGAACGCCCATTTCAACGCGCCGGCACAGCGCAGGAGAGAGGAAAGAGGAGATCATCATACCGGCGGGCGGCAGGGCGGCCAGCAGGCCGACGTACAGCGGCGCAACCTGCTGCTGCGCCAGCTCAAGACTGATTAACGGCACCGTATAGCCGGTGATAAATCCCACGAGCGACGCGGCCATGATCATCGCCAGCGTGGGGGCAAGACGATTCTGGTCTGGGTTAAACATTTTATTTCCGATGACGGAGAGGTCAGTAGTGGATCCTTCGGCAAATTGCCGTCCTGAGTTGCATAATAATTAATCGCCTGGCCGTTGTCACCGTTGAAATCACTACCAAAAAAGGTCCGCCCGGCGGCGGCTGGCGTGTACGCCGCGTCGCTGCCGCATTTCGTGACGTTGTCAGCGTGTTAACGACAGGATATAACGGAGGGAGCGGCAGCGACCCGGCGCCGGTGAGCGACGGGGAAGAACGCAGCGCATGACCCAATTATTCAGCATTACGCTATGCAGGAAAGGAGTAATACATGGCCGTATCGCCGTCACTGATCGCCGAAGCCACAGGCTGGCGACGTGAGTTTCACGCCGCGCCTGAGCTCGGATATCAGGAGCAGGAGACCTCGCGCCGCGTCGCCGAGCTGCTGGTCTCGTTTGGCCTGCAGGTTCATCGCGGGCTGGCCGGCACCGGCGTCGTGGCGACGCTGGAAAACGGCCCCGGGCCGGTCATCGGCCTGCGCGCCGATATGGACGCCCTGCCGATCACTGAGCTGGGGAGCGTCAGCTACCGTTCGCGCCGCTCCGGGGTAATGCACGCCTGCGGCCACGATGGCCACACCGCGATGCTGCTGGCGGCCGCGGCCCATCTGGCGCAGACCCGCCAGTTCAGCGGTACCGTCCACTTTGTCTTCCAGCCGGCGGAAGAGAACCTTGGCGGCGCGCGCAAAATGGTGGAAGAGGGGTTATTCGAACGCTTCCCGATGGATGCGATTTACGCGCTGCATAACTGGCCGGGGATCCCCCTCGGCGAAGTGGCGCTCAGCGATGGCGCGATGATGGCTTCCCTCGACGCCTTCGAGATCACCCTGCGCGGCAAAAGTTGCCATGCGGCGATGCCGGAGAGCGGGGCCGATCCCATCGTCGCCGCGGCGCAGCTGATTATGGCGCTGCAGACCATCCCCTCCCGTCGCCTGTCGCCACAGGATTCCGCGGTGGTCAGCATCACCCAGATAAACGGCGGTGAGGCGATCAACGTCCTGCCGGACACCGTGGTGCTGCGCGGCACCTTCCGCTGCCTGAGCAATCGCGTTCGCGCCCGCGTGCGGGAGCTTATCGAAAGCTATGTGGCCACCCAGCCGCAGGTGTCCGATGTCCGGGGCGAGATTAGCTGGTTTCCCGGGTATCCGGTGACCAAAAACCATGCGCCGCAGGCGCAACTGCTGCGCGAGGTGGCGGTCGCCACCCTCGGCGCGGAGGCGGTGCGCTGGAACCAGGCGCCGTCGATGGCCTCGGAGGATTTTGCCTGCATGCTGGAGGTCTGTCCGGGGGCCTATTTCTGGATCGGCACCGATGGCGAAACGCCGTCGAAGCCGTTGCATAACGCCAGCTATGACTTTAACGACGCGCTGATTAGCCACGGGGTGGCGATGTGGGTGGCGCTGGTGGAGAAACAGCTGCCGGCGGCGTAACCCGCCGGCAGCGGCAGGAGGGAAGGGAGCGCGCGCTCCCTGAGGTCAGACGTCGGCGGCGGCTTTCAGTCGCGCCTTCATGTCGCTGTAGGCAGTCCAGGCATAGCGCTCCGCCCACTGCTGGTCGGCAATCGCTTCCACTTTCACCGCACAGTATTTGGTCTCCGGCGTTTTGGAGATCGGATCCAGGTTATCCTGGGTCAGCTCATTACAGGCGCCCACCCACCACTGATAGGTCATATAGACCGCGCCCGGGTTGATGCGATCGCTGAGGTCGGCGCGAGTGATAACCTTTCCGCGCCGGGAGCTAACCCACACCAGCTGTTTGTCGGCGATCCCCAGCCGTTGCGCATCCACGGGGTTCATCTGCACCCGTCCCGGCTCGTCGGCCAGCGACTGCAGCGCGGCGCAGTTGCCGGTCATCGAGCGGCAGGAGTAGTGCCCCACCTCCCGCACCGTGCAGAGCACCAGCGGCCATTCATCATCCGGACGCTCCGCCGGCGCGCGCCAGGCGGTGGCGAACAGCTGCCCTTTACCCGATGGGGTGTCGAAGCGGTTGTCTTTATACAGCCACGGCGTGCCGGGGTGGTCGAGGGTCGGGCATGGCCACTGAACATGGCCCATATCGCCCATTTTCTCCCAGGTCACGCCGTAGAACAGCGGGCAGAGCTCGCGCATCTCGTCCCAGATCTGCTGGTTGTTCTCATAGTGCATCGGATAGCCCATTTCGCTGGCCAGCAGACTGATGATCTCCCAGTCGCGCTTCACATTCCCCGCCGGCGGGATCGCCTGTTCAAACCGCTGAAACCCGCGGTCGGCGCAGGTGAAGACGCCGCCGTGCTCGCCCCAGGAGGTGGCCGGCAGCAGGACATCGGCAATCTCCGCCGTTTTGGTCATGAAGATATCCTGCACCACCACGAAGTCCAGCGCCTCGATGCCTTTGCGCACCAGGCCGAGGTCGGCTTCGGTCTGCAACGGATCTTCGCCCATAATGTAATAGGCTTTGATCTCGCCCGTCAGCGCCTTATGCGGCACCTCGGTGATGCGGGTGCCGACCTGGTCATCCATCTGCGCCGGGTTGATCCCCCAGGCGGCGGCGAATTTCGCCCGTACGGCCGGGTCGGTGACCTCCTGATAGCCGGGGAACAGGTTCGGCAGTACGCCCATATCGCAGGCGCCCTGTACATTGTTTTGCCCACGGACCGGGCCCACGCCGACGTTCGCCCGTCCCAGGTTGCCGGTGAGCAGCGCCAGGCTTGCCAGGCCGCGCACCACGTCCACCGCCTGGCCAAACTGGGTGACCCCCATGCCCCACATAATGGTGGCGGAAGGGGCGGCGGCAAACATGCGCATTGCCTCGCGGATCGCCTGCGCGCTGACTCCGACAATCCCTTCCACTGCTTCCGGGGCGTAATCCTTCACCGCCTCGCGGTAGGCGTCCAGCCCTTCGGTATAGCGTTCGACATAGGCTTTGTTGTACAGCTCTTCTTCCAGCAATACATAGCCGAAGGCGTTCACCAGCGCCATGTTGCTGCCGTTGTTGAGCTGCAGATGACGGTCGGCTATGCGTGCGGTTTCAATGCGTCGCGGATCGCAGACGATGATTTTGGCGCCGTTTTCGCGGGCTTTGATCACCCGGCGGGCGACGATGGGATGGGAGTCGGCGCAGTTGTAGCCAAAGACCAACAGGCACTTCGAGTTTTCGATGTCGCTTATCGAGTTGCTCATCGCCCCGTTGCCCAGCGCCTGCTGCAGCCCGGCGACGGAAGGGCCATGGCAGACGCGGGCGCAGCAGTCGACGTTGTTGGTGTTCAGCACCGCGCGGGCGAACTTTTGCATCACATAGTTGGTTTCGTTGCCGGTGCCGCGCGAGGAGCCGGTGGTCATGATGGCGCGCGGGCCATGCTTCTCTTTGATCTCCCTGAGCTTGCTGGCGGTATAGCGAATCGCCTCCTGCCAGCTGACCGGCGTGAAAGCGCCGCCTTTCTGGTAGCGGATCATCGGTTGTTTAAGACGGGGCGTCAGGAGCTGCGTGTCATTAAGAAAATCCCAGCCGTAATAGCCTTTCAGGCACAGCTGGTTCTGGTTGGTGACGCCGTCGGCGGCTTCCGCGCGAATGATTTTATTGTTGTCGACAACCAGTTTAAGTTTGCAACCCGCCCCGCAGTAGGGGCACACGCTCGTGATTTTTTTCATCAGTAACAGACCTGTTAACAGTGAACAGAGGATCGCTGTCGCGCCGGGCCCGACGGGCAACGATCGCGGTATCGCCTGGTGGTGATGCGGACGCAGGCCCGCTGCGCTATGCAGGTCTCGTGCCAGAATTTAATTTATTGATTTAAAATGAAAAATAACAGGGGAGGGATGACGGGAGCGTGACCTCGTCACTAATGACGATGACGCAGAGCGCCGACGTCAGACGCTCTGCAGGGGATAATGCCGCTACGCGAGAGGGCGGCAGCGGGCGATATGCGACTCGCTCAGGCCGACGTCGCGCGCGGCGGCGCAGATCGCCTGCCAGCTGCCCGCATCCAGCGGGATCCCCTCGGCCAGGCGCGCTTCGCGGTTGGCGGCCTCCCATTCGCCGGGGGCCAGCACCGGGGCATCGGGATCGTGCGGCGACTGTTTACACCATGCGATAAAGGCCTCCGTCTGCGCCTGGCTGTCCGGGGCATCGAACGCGTCCGGGCGCAGGATCACGGTGGTCATGCAGTTAAAGATGGCGTCGACGCTGGTCTGCAGGCTTTCCTGATGGGTGGTTTGCCCCCCGGAGAGCGCGCCGCCGAGCACTTCGCACAGTGTCGCCAGGGCATAGCCTTTGTGCTGGGCGAAGGTGAGCAGGGCGCCCAGCGGCGAGGTCTGCATCACCGCCGGGTCGGTGGTGGGCAGCCCCTGGGCGTCGATCAGGCAGCCGGGCGCCACGGCTTCTCCTTTGTGCCAGGCGACGCGGGTTTTACCAAAGGCGATGGCGCTGGTGGCGTAGTCCAGCAGCAGCGGCGGATGGCCCGCGCGGGGGAACACCACGCACAGCGGGTTAGTGCCGAAGCGGCTGTCTTTTCCGCGGAACGGGGCGACCATCGGGTCGCCGATCACGCTGACGAAGTGAATGGAGATCAGCCCGGCGGCGGCGCACTGTTCCGCCCAGTAGCCGATGCGTCCAACGTGATGCGCATTGCGCAGGGCGATAGCCGCCATGCCGTGCTGCTTCGCCTTTTCGATGCCTAACTGCATCGCTTCGTGGGCGACCACCTGGCCGAAGCCGGCGTTGCCGTCGAGGGTGACCACGGCGCCGGCGTCTTTGGTGACCGTGGCGTGGCGGTTCAGCTGCAGAAAGCCGCCGGCGTGGGATTTGACATAGCTTGGGATCATCCCGACGCCATGGGAGTCATGCCCGGCCAGGTTGGCGGCGATCAGATGGTCGGCGACCAGCGTCGCTTCTTCTGAGCGGCTGCCGAGATGGGTAAACAGTGAGACGACAAACTGATGCAGATCCGTCGCCAGAAAGCGGTGTCCTGTTGGCACTGATTCTCTCCTGTAGTCTGTTGTTATTTTGTTATGTTTGCCGTTTTATGCTGCGCCGCCCGGCGCAGAAGGTCAAGGGCGGACTCTCCCGGCGACAGGCCCCTGCGCCAGCACCTGCGTTATACGACAGACGATAAAAAACCGGTCCGGGATCGCGTTTTAATTAACGTCATAAACACCACATTTTTAAATTCTGCCACTGTCACAAAAGCCAGAAAAAAGCCAGCCCCGGCGTTGCAAGGGGAGCTGATACCACTATATGTTAAATTTGTGTTTATTAATTGATGATTAAAGGTTGGTATCATGTATAAGAAAATAAGTGGTTTAGTGGTTTCACTGACGGCCGTTTTCGCCTGTGCCGCCTGGGCGGAGGTGCCTGCGGGCTATCCGGCGGATTATCAAAAAACGGTTGATGCCGCCGTCAAAGAGGGCAAGGTGGTGATCTATTCCACAACCGATACCAAAGCGGCCGGGCCGTTAATTAAAGGATTTGAAGCGCAATATCCGGGCGTAAAAGTCGAATATAACGACATGAACAGCACCGAGCTGTATAACCGCTATATCAGCGAGCAGGCCGCCGGGGGCGGCAGCGGGGACGTGGTGTGGAGCTCATCAATGGATACCGCGCTGAAATTAGCCACCGAGTACGCGGAACAATATGCCTCGCCGGAGGTGAAGCAATTACCCGACTGGGCGGTGTGGCAGCAGAAAGCCTATGGCACCACCTACGAACCGGTGGTATTTATCTATAACAAACGACTGATCCCGCAGAATGAGGTGCCGGACTCGCACACCGCGCTGGCCAAATTGATCGCCAGCCAGGCCGATAAATTTAAAGGCAAAGTCACCACCTACGATATCGAAAAATCGGGCCTCGGCTTTATGCTGGCGGTCCAGGACAGCCAGGCCGACGCGAACTATTTTACCGACCTGGCGAATATCGCCAAAGGCGGCCTGACGGTGCAGTCTTCCACCGGCACGATGATGGAGCGCGTCTCCTCTGGCGAAAACCTGATCGGCTATAACATTCTTGGCTCCTATGCCGAAGCGCGGGCGAAAAACGATCCCTCTTTAGGCATCGCCTATCCGAAAGATTACGTGCTGGTGCTCTCCCGCGTCTCGTTTATTAGCCAGGAGAGCGAACATCCTAATGCTGCGAAATTGTGGCTGGATTATGTCCTGTCGGAAAAAGGTCAACAGATCCTCGCCAGCCAGGCGGATATTCCCTCTCTTCGTCGCGATATTGAAGGCAAAAATGATATTGACGGCATGACCACGCTGCTGGGCAAAGCGTTAAAACCGATCCCGGTCAACGAAACGCTGCTGGATTATTTACAGCCGCAAAAACGTCTGCAGTTTATTAAACAATGGCGCAGCGCCGCCGCGAAATAATCCTCCCCCGGGGCATCGCCGATGCCCCTTATTCACACCCGGCGGGTTTATTCACCTGACCAAAGGGATGAACCATGAATGTATTACGCAGAAAGTGGCAGGGGCTGCCGCGCGGCGTGGTGGTGTGCATCACGGCGCTGGTGATTTACGTCCCGCTGTTATTTATTGTGGTGCAGAGTTTTCTCTCCGCGCCGTTCTTTTCCCGCTCCAAATCCTGGAGTCTGGAAGCCTTCGCTTTTATTTTTACCGACCCGGATTTTTATCTGGCGTTAAGGTCAGGGTTTATTCTGGCCTTTGGCCTGGTGATTATCGCCATTCCGCTGGGCGGTATTTTGGCCTTTCTGATGGTACGCACCGATTTACCCGGCCGGCGGTTCATTGAGCCGCTGATCCTGGTGCCGATCTTCGTCTCGCCGATGGTGCTGGGCTTTGGCTACGTGGTGGCCGCCGGGCCGGTAGGCTTCTTTTCCCAGTGGGCGCAGCAGCTGATCGGCTTTGTGCCGTGGAATATCTACTCGATGTTCAGCATTGTGGTCATCGCCGGCTTAACCCACGTGCCGCACGCCTATCTCTATATCTCCTCGGCGCTGCGCAGCGTCGGCTCGGATGTGGAAGAGGCGGCGCGCACCGTCGGCGCCACGCCGCTGCAGGTGATGACTTCGGTGAGTCTGCCAATGGTACGGCCCTCCATTCTTTACGCCTGCGTGCTGCTCTTTTTCCTTGGTCTGGAAGTCTTCGGTCTGATGCTGGTGCTGGGCGACCCCGAGGGCAACATGGTGCTGGCGACCTATCTCTACAAGCTGACCAATAAGCTTGGCACCCCCTCCTACCATCTGATGGCGGCGGTGGCGGTGGTGCTGATCTGCATCACCATCCCGCTGGTCATGCTCCAGCGTCGGCTGATGCGCACCGCCAACCGCTTTGTCACCATGAAGGGCAAGGCGTCGCAGGCGCGGGCGCTGCCGCTGGGCAAATGGCGCTGGGTGGCCGGGGCGGTGGTGGTGGCCTGGCTGACGGTGACCATCGGCGTCCCGCTGCTCGGCGTGGCGCTGCGCGCCTTTATCTCCAACTGGGGCGTCGGCGTGTCGCTGTGGGATGAGCTGTCGCTGACGACGTTCCACAATATCTGGCAGCAGCCCAATCTGCTGCGGGCGATCGTCAACTCGATGGCTATCGGCATCGTCGGCGGCGCGCTGGCGGTGATCTGCTATCTGTTTGTCGGCATCGCCATGCACCGCAAAGCGGACAACGTCACCCGCTTTCTTGATTACAGCGTGCTGGTCCCGCGCGCGGTGCCGGGGCTGCTGGCCGGTCTGGCCTTCCTGTGGGTGTTCCTGTTTGTGCCGATGTGGCTCGATCAGTCGCTGAAGCATGGCTGGCTCTCGGCGCTGCCGGTGGCGGACTGGCTGCGGGAGCACCTTATCGTGCAGCTGCGCGCGCTGCGCAATACCATCTTCAGCGTCTGGCTGGCCTACACCGTGGTATGGATGGCCTATGGCCTGCGGCTCATCTCCTCAACGCTGCTGCAGGTGGGCCCGGAGCTGGAGGAGGCGGCGCGCAGCACCGGCGCCTCGCGGGGGCAGATCACCCGCCACGTCACCGTCCCGCTGTCGCGCTATGGGCTGATTGGCTCCTGGCTGCTGATGTTTCTGATCTTTGAGCGCGAATATTCCACCGGCGTCTATCTGCTGTCGCCGGGTACCGAAACCATCGGCTCAATGCTGGTGTCGCTGTGGGCGGCGGGGGCCATCGATATCGTCGCGGCGCTCTCCTTTATCAATATTCTGCTGGTGGTGATTGGCCTTGGCATCGCCCTGCGCTTTGGAGTGAAATTACATGATTGAGTTATCGGTAGAAAATCTGCATCTCACCTATGGCGACAACCCGGTGCTGAAAGGGGTGTCGATGACGCTCGGCCGGGGAGAGGTGGTGTCGCTGCTGGGGCCTTCGGGAAGCGGCAAAACCACGCTGCTGCGGGCGGTGGCCGGGCTGGAGAAGCCGACGAGCGGGCGGATCGCCATCGGCAACCGCACGGTGTACGACGGCACGCCGCGCAGCGAAATCCCGGCCGAAGAGCGTAACCTCGGCCTGGTGTTCCAGTCCTATGCCCTGTGGCCGCACAAAACGGTGTTCGACAACGTGGCCTATCCGCTGAAGCTGCGTAAAGTCGCCGCCGGGGAGATAAAAGAGCGGGTGCAGCGCGTGCTGGATCAGCTGGGGCTGGGGCATCTTGGCAACCGCCATCCGCACCAGCTCTCCGGCGGCCAACAGCAGCGGGTGGCCATTGGCCGGGCGCTGGTCTACAACCCGCCGGTGATCCTGCTGGATGAGCCGCTCTCTAACCTCGACGCCAAGCTGCGCGAGGAGGCGCGGGTGTTTCTGCGCGAGCTGATCATCAAGCTGGGCCTCTCGGCGCTGATGGTCACCCACGATCAAAATGAAGCGATGGCCATCTCCGATCGTATTCTGCTGCTGAACAATGGCGTCATCGAGCAGCAGGGGACGCCACAGGAGATGTACGGCAGCCCGGCGACGCTGTTCGCCGCCGAGTTTATGGGCAGCAATAATCGCCTGCACGGCAAGGTGATGGCGCTGGAGAACGGCAGGGCGCGCATCGAAGGCGCCAGCTGGAGCCTGTGGGGGCGAGCGGGCGAGGGGGTCAGCGTCGGCGAGCCGGCGACGGCGGTGATCCGCGTCGAGCGCCTGCGTCTTGACGGCGCGGCGCAGGATAACAGTCTCCAGTTACCGCTGCTGACCAGCATGTACCTCGGCGACCGCTGGGAGTACCTGTTCCGCACCGAGGGCGACGACTTTCCGCTACGCGCCTACGGAACCGCGCTGCGCGATGCTGAACACTGCCATCTGACGCTTCCGGCGGAGGATGTGTGGATTTTTCCGCAGCGGTAACCGTTTGTTAAGACGCCAGATGGCACACGGCTTCAATATTGTGCCCGTCTGGCGCGATCACAAAGGCGGCGTAGTACCCGGCGTGGTAGTTGGGCCGTAACCCCGGCGCGCCGTTGTCCTTTCCTCCGGCGGCCAGCGCCGCCTGCCAGAAGGCATCCACCTGCTCGCGGCTGTCGGCGCGAAAGGCGATATGCAGCGGCGCCGGTTTGTCCGCACTTTGATAGAGACACAAAGAGACATCCTCGCTACCCGCCAGCTCTGCGCCGTAGGTCGGCTCGCCTTCATCGACCAGCGTTACGCCAAGCGGGGCCAGAGCCTGTAAAAAGAACGCTTTGCTGGCGGCATAGTCGCTGACGCCGAATTTCACATGATCGAACATCTCTTCTCTTCTCCTGTGGATGGGGATCGCCAGCCGAACGCGTTAGCCGGGAAATAGATGCAAAATAGTTAACAACGGGTAGTAACTTTTTTAACAGCTCAAAATGTTTAATTATTCCTAATACGAGTATTTACAGACGTTTAATCTGCCATGTACCATAAACAAAAAATAACATTTGTGATACAAGTCACTCTTTTTTGGCGCATGGGTAAGCTCAGCGCGGTGTGAACGCCGCCGGTTTACCGCCTCAAGGTTATGGCAGCACCCTTCTCACGATGACATTCCGGTGAATTTCTCTCCGATTTCCCGCGTTTCGTTGAGAATCGTCTACTATCCAAACGATAACCCTATAAATGATATCGCCTCTGGCGATGTTTTATCCGACTTGCCGGTCCGGGCCAGACGCTAAGCGGTTTAAAAGCGCAATGGTATCGGTTCCAGCACGACATTCACTGGTTTTGTCAGCGACAAAAACAGTAATTTTCAATGACAGGAATGTGATGATGTCGAGCGAGAAAACAAACAATTCCAGGCGTGATTTCCTGGTGAAATCGATGGCGCTGATCCCGACGGTGGTGATCGGCGGCGCGGGAGCAGGGGCCATTGGCGTGGCCACCAGCGCGACCGCGCAGGCGGCCCCCGCTTCAGAGCCAGCCTCCGGGAACACGGCGGCGGCCAGCGACTGGAAGCCGCAGTTCTTCAACGATCGTGAGTGGGCGTTTATCAACGCCGCTGTCGCTCGCTTAATCCCGGCGGATGAACTTGGTCCCGGCGCCAAAGAGGCCGGCGTGCCGGAGTTTATCGACCGCCAGCTCAATACCCCTTACGCCACCGGCTCCATCTGGTATATGCAGGGGCCCTTCAACCCCGACGTGCCGAAAGAGATGGGCTATCAGCTGCCGCTGGTGCCCAAGCAGATCTATAACCTCGGGATCGCCGATGCCGAGGCCTGGTGTCAGGACAAGTATCACAAGACCTTTGCTGAACTGAGCAGCGAGCAGCAGGACGAGGCGCTCGGCCTGTGGGAATCGGGCAAAGCCGAGTTCAAACAGCTCCCGGCTTCGCTGTTCTTCACCTATCTGCTGCAGAACACCCGCGAAGGCTTCTTCAGCGACCCGATCCATGGCGGTAACAAAGGCATGGTCGGCTGGACGCTGATTAATTTTCCCGGCGCGCGCGCCGACTTTATGGACTGGGTTGAACGGGGCGAACGCTACCCCTTCCCGCCAGTATCAATTAATGGGGAGAGGGCGTAATCATGGCCACCGTATTGAAAAAAACCGATGTCGCGATCGTCGGCTTCGGCTGGGTTGGGGCGATCATGGCCAAAGAGCTGACCGAAGCCGGGCTCAACGTCGTGGCGCTGGAGCGCGGCCCGATGCGCGACACCTGGCCGGACGGCGCCTATCCGCAGGTGATTGACGAGCTGACCTACAACATCCGCCGCAAGCTGTTCCAGGATCTGTCGAAAAGCACCGTCACCATCCGGCATAACACCAGCCAGCAGGCGGTGCCGTATCGCCAGCTGGCGGCCTTCCTGCCGGGTACCGGCGTGGGTGGCGCCGGGCTGCACTGGTCCGGCGTCCATTTCCGCGTCGATCCCATCGAACTGCGGATGCGCAGCCACTATGAAGAGCGCTACGGCAAAAACTTCATTCCCCAGGATATGATCATCCAGGATTTCGGCGTCACCTACGACGAGCTGGAACCGTTCTTCGATAAAGCGGAGAAAGTGTTCGGCACCTCCGGGACCGCCTGGTCGATCAAAGGCAAGGTCGTCGGCAAAGGCCGCGGCGGCAACGCCTTCGCCCCGGACCGCTCAGATGACTTCCCGCTGCCGGCGCAGAAAAACACCTGGTCGGCGCAGCTGTTTGAAAAAGCGGCGCTCGAGGTGGGCTACCATCCCTACAACCTGCCGTCGGCCAACACTTCCGACTCCTATACCAACCCCTACGGGGCGCAGATGGGCCCGTGCAACTTCTGCGGTTTCTGCAGCGGCTACGCCTGCTACATGTACTCCAAAGCCTCGCCGAACGTGAACATTCTGCCGGCGCTGCGCCAGGAAAAACGCTTTGAGCTGCGGACCAACGCCAACGTGCTGAAGGTCAACCTGACCGATGACAAATCCCGTGCCACCGGCGTGACCTACGTCGACGGCCAGGGGCGCGAAATGGAGCAGCCGGCGGACCTGGTGATCATCGGCGCCTTCCAGTTCCATAACGTGCACCTGATGCTGCTCTCCGGGATCGGCAAACCCTACAATCCGGAGACCGGCGAAGGGGTGGTGGGGCGTAACTTCGCCTACCAGAACATGACCACCATTAAGGCCATTTTCGACAAAGACACCTACACCAACCCGTTTATCGGCGCGGGCGGCAACGGCGTCGGCGTCGACGACTTCAACGCCGACAACTTCGACCACGGCGCGGCGGGCTTTGTCGGCGGTTCGCCGTTCTGGGTCAACCAGGCCGGGACCAAGCCCATCTCCGGTTTCCCGGTACCGCCGGGCACCCCGGCGTGGGGCAGCAAATGGAAAGCGGCGGTGGCCGATACCTACACCCATCACCTGTCGATGGATGCTCACGGCGCGCACCAGTCCTATCGGCAGAACTACCTCGATCTTGATCCGAACTATAAAAACGTCTTTGGCCAGCCGCTGCTGCGCATGACCTTTGACTGGCAGGAAAACGACATCAAGATGGCGCAGTTTATGTTCGATAAGATGGCGCCGATCGCCAAAGCGATGAAGCCGAAATATATCCTCGGCAGCCCGAAAAACGCCAACAGCCACTTTGATACCACCACCTACCAGACCACCCATATGAACGGCGGGGCGGTGATGGGGGAAGATCCGAAAACCAGCGCCGTTAACCGTTATCTGCAAAGCTGGGACGTGCATAACGTCTTCGTCATCGGCGCCTCCGCTTTCCCGCAGGGGCTGGGCTATAACCCAACCGGCACGGTGGCCGCGCTGGCGTACTGGTCAGCGAAGGCGATCCGCGAGCAGTATCTGAAAAATCCGGGTCCCCTGGTGCAGGCATAAAGGAAGGCAGATGATGAAAATGCAATGGTTATCGGCCCTGGTGCTTGGGGCATTGAGCTGCGCGGCCTTCGCCGAAGAGGCGCCTGCGGACAGCAATCTGATTAAGCAAGGGGAGTATCTGGCGCGGGCGGGGGACTGTGTCGCCTGCCACACCAACGGCAAAGCGGGCAAACCTTTCGCCGGCGGTCTGCCGATGGAGACGCCGATCGGCACCATCTACTCCACCAATATCACGCCGGATAAAGAACACGGCATCGGCGGGTACACCTTCGAAGAGTTCGACGACGCGGTGCGCAAGGGTGTGCGGAAAGACGGTTCCACGCTCTATCCGGCAATGCCGTATCCCTCATTCGCGCGGATCAGTGAAGCGGACATGCGCGCCATGTACGCCTACTTTATGCATGGCGTGGAGCCGGTGAATGTCGCCAACAAGGACACCGACATCCCGTGGCCGCTGTCGATGCGCTGGCCGCTGGCGTTCTGGCGCGGCATCTTCGCCCCGACGCCGAGCGACTTTGTCGCCAACCCGCAGGTTGACCCGGTGCTGGAGCGCGGTCGCTATCTGGTGGAAGGCCTGGGCCACTGCGGCGCCTGTCATACCCCGCGTAGCCTGACGATGCAGGAAAAAGCGCTCAGCGAAAGCGAAGGCGATGATTACCTGGCGGGCAGCAATGCGCCGATTGACGGCTGGGTCGCCTCCAGCCTGCGCGGCGAAAATCGCGACGGTCTGGGGACCTGGAGCGAAGCCGAGCTGGCTGAGTTCCTGAAAACCGGACGTAACGATAAATCGGTGGTCTTCGGCGGCATGAGCGATGTGGTGGAGCACAGTCTGCAGTATCTCTCTGATGACGACATCACCGCCATCGCCCGCTATCTGAAGTCGCTCCCGCCGCGCGGCGGCAAACAGACCCCAGCCCCGGTGGAAGACAGCGTGGCGAAAGATCTGTGGAAGGGTAACGACAGCAAAACCGGCGCCGCGCTGTATGTCGATAACTGCGCCGCCTGCCACCGCACCGACGGCGCGGGCTATCAGCGCGCCTTCCCGTCGCTGAAGGGCAACCCGGTGGTGCAGACCGAAGATGCCACTTCGCTTATTCACATCGTTCTGACCGGGAGCACCATGCCGGCGGTGAAAGATGCGGTCTCCAACCTGACCATGCCGTCGTTCGGCTGGCGTCTGGACGACCAGCAGGTGGCGGATGTGGTCAACTTCATCCGCACCAGCTGGGGCAACAACGCGCCGGCGGTCAGCGCCAGCGATGTGGCGAAGGTGCGTAAGGAGACCGCGGCGCACGATGAGAAGGCGTTAGGCAACGCCGATATCTCGAAGCTGCCGGGGGCCGGACAGTAACCGTCAGGGTTGCGTCGCCCGCGCGGCGCAACCCTGACTTAGCCAGGACGTAAAATACTGTCTGAATCAAGGAGTTTGCCTTCATGCTGCATGCAGAGCGACTGACCTGCATCGTTGACGATCGACCGCTGTTTGCGGAGCTGACGCTGTCCCTTGCTGCCGGCGAGCTGCTGCAGGTCGCCGGTGATAACGGCGCGGGGAAAACCTCGCTGCTGCGGATCCTTTGCGGCCTGGCGCGCCCGGAAAGCGGGGTGGTGAGCTGGCAGGGCCAGCCGCTGGCCCAGGTGCGGGAGTCATTTCACCGGCAGCTGCTGTGGCTGGGCCATAAGCCCGGCGTCAAAGCGGCGCTGACCGCCGATGAAAACCTGCGTTTCTTCTTTCCGGCCAGCCGCCTTCAGCAGCGGGAAAGCGCCCTCGCCGCCGTCGGCCTGGCGGGCTATGAAGATCTCCCCTTAAGCCAGCTCTCCGCCGGGCAGCAGCGCCGGGTGGCGTTAACCCGCCTGTGGTTAACCGATGCGCCGCTGTGGATCCTCGATGAGCCGTTCACCGCCCTCGACGCCACGGCGATAGAAACCCTGACCCGTCGCCTGGAGCAGCACGCCCGGCAGGGGGGAAGCGCGATCCTCACCACCCATCAGCCGCTGCGGCCGCTGGGCTGCCCGTTGCGCACCCTGCGCCTCGGCGACGACGGCGGGAGGCGGCAATGATGAGAGCGCTGTTGGCCCGGGAACTGCGCCTGGCGTGGCGCAGCGGGGCAGAGATCCTCAATCCGCTATGGTTCTTTCTGATCGTCATCACCCTGTTTCCGTTCGGCGTCGGCGCCGCGCCGCAGCTGCTGGCGCAGATTGCGCCGGGCGTGGTGTGGGTCGCCGCGCTGCTGGCGGCGCTGCTGGTGATGGATCGGTTGTTTCGCGACGACTGGCAGGACGGTTCCCTGGAGCAGCTGATGCTTCTGCCGACGCCGCTGGTGGCGGTGGTGCTGGTGAAGGTGGTCGCTCACTGGATGATGAGCGGCCTGCCGCTGCTGATCGTCTCGCCGCTGGCGGCGCTGCTGCTGGGGATGAATCTGCACGACGCCGGCGTGCTGGCGCTGACCTTGCTGCTTGGCACGCCGACGCTCAGTTTTCTTGGCGCGGTGGGGGTTGGCCTGACCGTCGGCCTGAAGCGCGGCGGCGTCCTGCTGAGCCTGCTGGTGCTGCCGCTGGCGGTGCCGCTGCTAATTTTCGCCACCGCGGCCTGCCAGGCGGCGGCCGCCGGGCTTCCGGTCGGCGGCTATCTGGCGATGCTGGCGGCGTTCTTAACCGCCAGCGCCACCCTGTGCCCGTTCGCCACCGCCGCCGCGCTGCGGCTGACCGTGCAATAATTCGCTGCGCCTGCGGGCGCGGCCATCATAACCGTGTGAGTAAGCGTCTATGTGGAAAGCGTTACATCAACTGGCGATCCCCGAGCGGCTGTACCGCCTGTGCGGGTGCTGGATCCCCTGGCTGGCGGCGTTGAGCGCGCTGTTGCTGGTCATCGGCCTGGGGTGGGGCTTTGGCTTCGCCCCGGCGGACTATCAGCAGGGGGAAAGCTACCGGATCATGTATCTTCACGTCCCGGCGGCGATGTGGTCGATGGGGCTGTACCTGGCGATGGCCGTCGCGGCCTTCGTCGGGGTGGTCTGGCAGATCAAAATGGCCGACCTGGCGATCGCCGCCCTGGCGCCGGTAGGGGCGGTCTGCACCCTGGTGGCGCTGGTCAGCGGCGCGGCGTGGGGCAAGCCGATGTGGGGGACCTGGTGGATCTGGGACGCCCGCCTGACCTCGGAGCTGGTGCTGCTGTTTCTGTATGCCGGCGTCATCGCCCTGTGGCACGCCTTTGACGACCGCCGCCTGGCCGGGCGCGCGGCGGGGATCCTCGTCCTGGTCGGGGTGGTCAATCTGCCCATCATTCATTACTCGGTTTACTGGTGGAACACCCTGCACCAGGGCTCGACCAACCTGCAGCAAACCATCGACCCGAGCATGCGTCTGCCGCTGCGGATCTGCATTTTTGCTTTCCTCGCGCTGTCGGTCACCCTGACCCTGATGCGCCTGCGTAACCTGATCCTCCAGCTGGAACGTCGTCGGCCGTGGGTGGTGGCGCTGGCTAACAAAGGAGCCGCCCGATGAGCCCCGCTTTTTCTTCGTTCGCCGCCTTCCTGAATATGGGCGGCTATGCCCTGTACGTCTGGCTGGCGGTGGCCGTGGCCATCGCCGCCTTTGGCCTGCTGACGGTTCATACCCTGTGGGCGCGGCGGGCGCTATTCCAGGAGGTGCGACGCCAGCAGGCGCGCGAGCGGCGGATCGCGGCCGCTCGCGAACATGACAAGGAGGCCGCGGATGCAAGCGCGTCGTAAAACCCGGCTGTATATCGTGCTGGCGGTGCTCGCCGGCCTTGGGCTGACCGTCAGCCTGACGCTGTACGCCCTGAGCAGCAATATCGATCTGTTCTACACCCCGGGAGAAATTATCTACGGTAAAACGGAAACCCGGGCGCTGCCCCATACCGGGCAGCGCCTGCGGGTGGGAGGCTACGTTCAGCCCGGCTCCCTGCAGCGCGACCCGCAAACCCTCGACGTGCGCTTTAAGCTGTATGACGCCCGCGGGGTCGTGGACGTCAGCTATAAGGGCATTCTGCCGGACCTGTTCCGTGAAGGACAGGGCGTGGTGGCCCAGGGCGTTCTGGACGGCGAGCGGCATATCACCGCTCAGCAGGTGCTGGCCAAGCATGATGAAAATTACACCCCGCCGGAGGTGAAAAACGCCATGACGCCGGCGAAAGCGGAGGCGCAGCCATGATGCCGGAGCTGGGCAACTTTTTATTGTGTCTGGCGGCGGGGCTGGCGCTGCTTCTGAGCGTCTATCCCCTGTGGGGCGCGGCGCGGCAGGACTGGCGGCTGATGGCCCTGGCGCGGCCGCTGGCCTGTGGGCTGTTCGCCTGCATCGGCGGCGCCTTCCTGCTGCTGGTGCACGCCTTCGTGGTCAACGATTTTACCGTCCGCTACGTGGCGGAAAACTCCAACAGCGCGCTGCCGGTGTGGTATCGGGTGGCGGCGACCTGGGGGGCGCACGAGGGCTCGCTGCTGCTGTGGGTCCTGCTGCTCAGCGTCTGGACCTTCGCCGTCGCCCTCTTCAGCCGCCGGATGCCGCTCGACGCCGTCGCCCGGGTGCTGGCGGTGATGGGGATGATCGCCTTTGGGTTCCTGCTTTTCATCCTCTTTACCTCCAACCCGTTCAGCCGTGGCCTGCCGCAGTACCCCATTGACGGCCGCGAACTTAATCCGCTGCTGCAGGATATCGGCATGATTTTTCATCCGCCGATCCTCTATATGGGGTACGTCGGCTTCTCGGTGGCTTTCGCCTTCGCCATCGCCTCGCTGCTGGCGGGGCGGCTGGACACCGCGTGGGCGCGCTGGTCGCGTCCCTGGACCCAGGCGGCGTGGATGTTCCTCACTCTCGGCATCGTGCTGGGCTCGGCGTGGGCCTATTACGAACTGGGGTGGGGCGGCTGGTGGTTCTGGGACCCGGTGGAAAACGCCTCGTTTATGCCGTGGCTGGTAGGGACCGCGCTGCTGCACTCCCTGGCGGTGACCGAGAAGCGCGGCAGCTTCCGCGCCTGGACGGTGCTGCTGGCCATCGCCGCCTTCTCCCTGTGCCTGCTGGGCACCTTCCTGGTGCGCTCCGGCGTGCTGGTCTCGGTGCATGCCTTCGCCTCGGATCCATCGCGCGGGCTGTTTATTCTGGCGCTGCTGATTGTCGCCATCGGCGGGTCGCTGCTGCTGTACGCCCTGAAGGGCGGCAGGGTGCGGGCGCGGGTGGAACATACGCTGTGGTCGCGCGAGTCGTTCCTGCTTGGCAACAATATCTTGCTGATGGCCGCGATGCTGGTGGTGCTCCTCGGAACGCTGCTGCCGCTGGTGCATAAAGAGCTGGGCCTCGGCAGCATCTCCATCGGCGAGCCGTTCTTTAACACCATGTTCACCGCCCTGATGGCGCCGTTTGCGCTGCTGCTGGGGCTGGGACCGCTGATCCGCTGGCGGCGCGATGACGTCGCCAGGCAGATTAAGCGCCTGGTGATCGCCCTGGTGGTGACGTTGTCACTTTCTCTGGCGCTGCCGTGGCTGCTGCAGGATCGTATCACCGCGATGGCGGTCATTGGCCTGATGATGGCCCTGTGGGTGCTGATCTTCGCCCTGATGGAGGTTCACGAACGGGCCACCCATCGCCACGGCTTCTGGCGCGGCCTGCGGACGCTGACCCGCAGCCAGTGGGGGATGGTGCTTGGTCACGTCGGCGTGGCGGTGACCGTTATCGGCATCACCTTTAGCCAGAACTACAGCGTGGAGCGCGATGTACGGATGCGCCCCGGCGACAGCATCGATATCCACCGCTATCACTTTGTGTTTAACGGCGTGCGCAATATCGTCGGCCCCAACTGGACCGGCGGGGAAGGCATTATTGCCGTGACCCGCAACGGCCGCCCGGAAGCGACGCTGTATGCCGAGAAGCGCTTTTACACCGCCAGCCGGATGATGATGACCGAGGCGGCGATCAGCGGCGGGCTGACCCGCGATCTGTACGCCGCGCTGGGAGAAGAACTGAGCGACGGCAGCTGGGCGGTGCGTCTGTACTACAAACCGTTCGTTCGCTGGATCTGGTACGGCGGGGTGCTGATGGCCCTCGGCGGTCTGTGCTGCATGCTCGACCCGCGCTACCGGATGCGTAAGAAGCTGCAGGAGGCCTCATGAACCGGAAGCTACTGTTTATCCCGCTGGTGCTGTTTCTGGCGCTGGCCGCCGCGCTGTTCTGGCAACTGATGCGTAACGCCGATGGCGACGACCCGACGACCCTCGAGTCGGCGCTGATTGGTAAACCGCTGCCGGAATTTCGTCTTGAAGCGCTGAATACCCCCGGCCAGACGCTGGACCGGCGGACGCTGATTGACGGCAAGCCGTTGCTGCTTAACGTCTGGGCCACCTGGTGCCCAACCTGTCGCGCCGAGCATCAGTTTCTCAACGGCCTGGCGCAGCAGGGCGTGCGGGTGGTGGGGATGAACTACAAAGACGATCGGGAGAAGGCGATCAGCTGGCTGCAGCGCCTGGGTAATCCGTACAGGCTGAGCCTGTACGACGGCAACGGCATGCTCGGCCTGGATCTGGGGGTTTATGGCGCGCCGGAGACGTTTCTCATCGACGGTCAGGGCATTATCCGCTGGCGGCACGCCGGCGACCTGAACGACCGGGTGTGGCGCGAGGAGCTCCAGCCGCTGTGGAATCAATACAACCGGGGGGCGGGCTGATGAGAGGTGTCATAGGCATCCTGCTGGCGCTGATGCTGACCGGCCAGGCGTGGGCCGCCATCGATACCTGGCAGTTTAAAGACGAGGCCCAGGAGCAGGCGTTCCGCGAGATCACCTCCCGGCTGCGCTGCCCGAAATGCCAGAACAACAGCATCGCCGACTCGAACGCGATGATTGCCGCCGATATGCGGCAGAAGGTGTACGAGCTGATGCAGCAGGGGAAAACGAAAGGGCAGATCGTTGACTATATGGTGGCCCGCTACGGCAATTTTGTCAGCTACGAGCCGCCGCTGACCGCGGGCACGGTGCTGCTGTGGCTGGGGCCGGGGCTGTTCGTCCTGGCGGGCGCGGGGGTGATTATCGCCCGCGCGCGTCGTCGCGATATTCCTGACGCGGCGCTCAGCGTCGAAGAGCGCCAGCGGCTGGCTGCATTATTGAAAGAAGGAAAAGAACGATGAGCCTGTTGGTGGTTATCGCCGGGCTGTTGCTGGCTGGCGCGCTGGGGCTGCTGTACTTCCCGTGGTCGGGCAAAGGGGCGGTGGACCGCGATACCCTCAACCGCGCCCTGTATCAGTCGCGCCTGCAGGAGCTGGCGCAGGAGCGCGGCGAGGACAACCCGGCGCTGGTCGTCGAGCTCCAGCGCACGCTGCTGACGGATATCCCGCCCCAGGCACAGCCTGGCGAACGGCCGCTAAGCCGCTGGGCGCTGTTTCCGGGCGCGCTGCTGCTGGTGGTCCTGAGCCTGGGCCTGTATCTGAAAACCAGCGATATTGGCCAGGTGCTGCTCTGGCAGCAGGCGGAGCGGCATTATCCTGCGCTGCTGCAGCAGGTTAAGGACCCGACCGCGCCGCCGCTGCGTATGGATGAGCTGGCGGAGCTGCGGCTTGGCCTGCGCAGCCATCTGCAGAATACTCCGCACGACCTCGCCGGCTGGCAGCTGCTTGGGCGGCTGGGGCTGTTGTTGAACGATGGCGAGACGGCGATCGGCGCTTTTGGCCGGGCGCATGCGCTGGCGGCGGACGACCCGGCGGCGGCTTTCGATTATGCCAGCGCGCTGGTGCGGGCGGGGGATAGCGGTCAGGTCCGGATGGGCGAGCTGCTGCTGCGCGACCTGCATCAGCGACAGCCGACCAGCCTGCCGGTGCTGGAGATGCTGGCCCTGAGCGCGGTGCGTAATGAAGATTACCCCGAAGCCGTGGCGGCCCTGCAGGCGTTGCTGGCCCGGCTGCCGGAAGGGGATGCGCGGCGCGAGGCGATTGTCCGCCAGCTGGCGCAGGCGCAGCAGCAGGCGCAGTAACTGCCCGGCGGCGCTGAACGTGGGGTCTACCGCGAGGACGGTACGGACAGCCCTGGTTTTGTAGGTCGGGTCAGGCGCAGCCGCCGCCCGGCACAAAATCGGCTCCGTGCCCGCTGTCCTTGCCCGGCGGCGCTACGCTTGCGCGGGCCTACTAAGGGCGCGAATAGAGCACCAAATCGCGGGCAGCCTTTGTAGGCCGGGTAAGCGAAGCGCCACCCGGCAACATGTTGAGCTCGGAGCCTGATACCTTCCCGGCGGCGCTGCGTTAGCGTGGGCCTGGGGATATGAGCTGACGGGAGGCCTTTGTAGGCCGGGTAAGCGAAGCGCCACCCGGCAACATGGCGGGCACGGAGCGATAGCTTGCCCGGCGGCGGGGGAGACTGTTATCGGTTTACAGGTTCTCAGCCCGGGGAAAGTGTTTATCACGCGTGGCTTCAGCGTAAGCGTAGTTTGCGCTCCCGGTTAGTCTTCTGCGTTATGTCTGGCATGGCGCAGGGAGCGCACAGGGGGCGGCCAGTCGCCGCCGCCCCCTGTACCCCCGGGCTCCGGCCAGCAAAATCGCCGCTGCGTGGTACCTTCGACTTATCCCTGCAGGCTTCGGGCCGGGCGGAGGCAGCGTCCGTACAAAACACGGCCCTTAGCCCGCATCCATGCGGGGTGCCCCGGCCTTCCGGGAACGTCTCAGCGATGTTGAGGCCGCCAGCACCGGCAGTTTCAGTAGCCCCAGCGCCAGCGGTGATTTGGGGCTCCAGGCCGGGTAAGGTGTAGCTGTCACCCGGCAAAATACGGCACAAGAGCGGCACAAATACGGCACAACACCGTAGCCGGGATAAGGCGTCACGCATCGCTATCCGGGATTCTCCCTGCTGGCGCTATGATCAGCCGCTTCCGTGTTAATCTCCAGGTGTCGCAGGAATCACTGAAGACTCTCCCCCTTAGCATCAGCTGCAGGCTGCCGCTTAGGCCCCGGAGATCACTCTCTTAAGGTTGCAAGCGCGGTAGAACTCGATCAACGAGGTTAAAAGGGGCTTCAGCGCGGAACGTGAGTTAAGGCTAATCAGGGCAGGGGGACCGGCAGAATTTATAACCCGATAACCGACTGCGCTGGGCCTTCAGCGCCATTTGGCTGGACTGCCACAGGGACATCATCTGGCGCTGTCATGCCGCTGACGCGGCATACTGAAGCTCGTCGATGTTGTAAGTGTACGAATGCTATTACAGAATTTCACGTCTACTGTGTGCCAGGAGCGGACATTGTCGCCTCACTCAAATTTGATGGGTATGCTTTAGAACTTTTATGGTAGATGTAAATAGCTCGCAGAATAAAACGTACAAGGAAAAGCTATGAAGATCAGACTTGCTGTGCCTGTAGAGGCAGAAGAATGCTGGAACATTCGAAATCAGGCTATACGTTACGGATGTAAGAATAGTTATGATGATGCGGTTATTGCAGCCTGGACACCGGAAAAAATGCCTGAAAGCTACAGGAATGTCATTGTAGCGAATCCTTTTTTCGTTGTTGCTGCTGATGGCAGACTATTAGCTACAGGCTATCTTGATCTATCTACAGGAAGTATTGAGGCTGTATTTACGTTACCTCGATATACAGGTAAAGGGTTAGGTAGTCAGATTATTGAAGCCATCAAAAGTGAAGCTCGTGAACGTGGATTTGAGCAATTGACTTTGTCCTCAACACCTAATGCCCAGACTTTTTATGAGAAGCATGGTTTCAAACTTATGCAGGAAAGCATGTATCCCTCTGCCTTGGCGCAGGCTGAACTGCGCTGCATGGAAATGTCTATAAATCTCCTGGGATAGTAGTTCGCTGTCTAATCGCAATGATCACTATACCCAGTAACCACTGCAGATAGATCTTAAAAGCTTCAAAAATTAACGTCCGCTCTTTGCACCGTCCGGACCTTGCTTAGCATGAATTTCTTCTGTGCCCAAGTGCGGAAGTGGTTACAACATTCTGTGTGGTGCAACGGGGAGCGTGTCAAAGGAGTCAAGCTGGCAATCAGGCAGAGCTTGAAATTACGCTAGGGACTAAAATCAGTCCTGCCATCGCAACACTAAATTAGCGTCAAGAAACGCTTTAGATTGCCGACATATACATTTAACGTTATCCCTGAAAATAAACAAAATGGATTGAGCCGTATGAAAAAACTTTTACTTCTTTTTCCGCTGGTGTTTACTGCGCCGGTACAGGCTTCTGAAGTCACGGTAGGTCAGATTTGTAAGGCTACTTCTGCTGCGATGTTTGGCCGTGACCATAAGATCATGCAACTGGATAAAGTTGAATCAGGTATTGCCTACGTACATTATATCCGACAGAACGATGGCACCCGTTGGGCAATAAAGTGCAAACTTATAGGTGATCAGGTTATGTGGGCATCTGATAACCCTGACAGCACCGGTCGCTGGCGGGATGATCCTGCGGACAGTACAGTCAAATATTCTATTGATGGTAAAAAAATAATTATTACCGAGCTCTATAGTGACGGTTCCAGTACCACGAACTCTTATCCCTTGAAGCAGCTAAAATGACTTTGACCTGCTCTCCGTTGATTACGGCACCTCAATGTTAGTAACGTAGTTGTGGGAGTTGCAAACTTCCGCTCCTCGCTTATGGCGGACCTTTGGCTCACCTGGTTTGTCCGCTTGATGCCAGGAGCGGAAAGCGCTGACATCACCAGGTACCACTCAACGCGGCGCAAGCCAGTCAGATAGTTAGCGAGTTTTTGTAGGCCGGGTAAGGCGCAGCCGCCACCCGGCAAAAATACGGCACAAGAGCGGCCCAACAGTGTAGCCGGGATAAGGCGTCACGCATCGCTATCCGGGATTCTCCCTGCTGGCGCTATGCTCAGCCGCTTTCGTGTTAGGCTCCCAGGCGTAGCTGGAATCACTGAAGTACATTCCCCTTAGTGTCAGCAGCAGGCTGCCGCTTAGGCCCCGGAGAACACACCCTTAACGCTGCAAGCGCGGTAGATCCCGAGCACCGGAGTTAAAAAGGATTAGCTGAACGTCTTCATCGCGGGACGCGAATCCATGCTAATCACTTGAGGGTTTTAGCTCGCTCATGTTCCCCGACGAACCGGATAGCGCTGCTGACAACTGGCAAAAGAGTCGTTGATGTAGTCGCTCAGCGCCCACTTGTCCTGATAGCCAAACGTCCTCGGGAATGGATGCAGTACGAAGCGCCAGGTCAGGAGGTCAACGTGATTGCTGCTGAAGACGCGGTGTTCACGGATCATCTCATCTGGTAACCTGTCACGCGCGCCGTTGGTAACGTAAATATTCATGGTGAACTTTGGAACTCAGACAATTTATGAAAACTAGCAGACTATTCACGCTAATTTTGCCATTGTTACTGACACTCTGCGCCAGTACAGAGGCCAGCGCCAGCACACCTTCAGGCAGCATTTCCTCTGCAAACACATCAATTACCACTCGTGATAAGAACGGAAACCTACTGCCGAGTTTCCTGCGGATTCAGTACGATGTCGATTCAGATGGCAGAGTTCAGAATGTAAAAATACTTGAATCGACAACGACGCCGGAGTTGGAACATCAAGTCATTGATAAAATGATTAAAAAATGGCGCTTTGAAAAGGGCAAACCGGGAATAGCTCAAAGATTAGTCGTCAAGATCCCACCCAAATCAGACGGCGGTCCCGCGAATAAGCAGTAAGCACTTTTAATGACTAGTCGCCTGACGCAACGTCTACGTCTTTAACGTCCCCGGGGCGCCTGGAGGGGACTCTACCTATCAATAAAGGGTTCGTTTTACCGTAAGCTTACTCTCAAACAAAAAAAGCCCCTGCATATCAGCAGGGGCAAGCCATGTCAGAGCTTATTATTTATTAGTTAAACACCATCCCGCCGTCGATCAGCAATGACTGACCGGTCATATAATCAGAATCCGGGCTGGCAAGATAGGAGACGCAGGCGGCGACATCTTCCGGTTCGGACAGACGACCAAGGGTGATGCGTTTGGCGAACTCGGCGGTACCGTAGCCCAGCGGTTTACCGGCAGCTTCGGACACCTGGCGGTCAATTTCGGCCCACATCGGCGTTTTGACGATCCCCGGGCAGTAGCCGTTGACCGTGATGCCCAGCGGCGCGAGGTCGCGAGCGGCGGTCTGGGTTAAGCCGCGTACGGCGAATTTACTGGAGCTATATACCGCCAGCTCCGGGTTGCCGACGTGGCCGGCCTGGGAACAGGCGTTAATGATTTTCCCGCCGTGACCCTCTTTCTTAAAGGCCTCGACCGCCGCCTGAATGCCCCAGATCACCCCCTTAACGTTGATGTTGTAGACTTTATCGACAATCTCCGGGGTAATGGACTCGATCGGCGTGGACGGCGCCACGCCGGCGTTGTTGACGATGACGTCGAAGCCGCCCAGCGTTTTGCGCGCCTGTTCGACAGCGGCAAACACCTGATCGCGGTCGGAGACATCCACTTTCACCGCCATGGCGCGGCCGCCGGCCTGGTTGATTTCGGAGGCGACCGCTTTGGCGGTGGCGTCGTTATAATCGGCAATGGCCACGGCAAATCCATCCTTCACCAGACGAAGGGCGATAGCTTTACCAATCCCCTGGCCAGCGCCGGTAACAAGTGCGACTTTTTTCATTTTCCTTTCCTTATTGTGATGACTTACAGAATCTGACTCAGATGCAGCTGACCCATCAGCAGCGGGTTATCGCGATAATCCACCGGGATGGCCACTACCGCCGGGCCGTCGACGTCCATCGCCGCGCGCAGGGTCGGCTCCAGCGCCTCAGCGCTTTCCACGGCAAACCCTTTGGCGCCGAAGGACTCGGCATAGGCTTTAAAATCCATCGGCCCGAACTCGACGCCGGACAGGCGCTGATATTTTTTCTCTTCCTGGATGGCCACCATGTTGTAACCGTTATCGACCCAGATCAGGTGCAGCACGTTGGCTTTCAGGCGGACGGCGGTCTCCAGTTCCATGCTCGACTGCAGGAAGCCGCCGTCGCCGGAGACGGAGACCACTTTGCGCTCAGGATTGACCAGCCAGGCGCCGATGGCCCAGGGCAGGGCGACGCCCATGGTCTGCTGGCCGTTGGAGATCATCACCTGACGGGCGCGGAAGCTGTACAGGTAGCGGGCGATCCAGATATGGAAGCTGCCCATGTCCACGGTCAGCGTGACGTCGCTGTTGACGATATCCTGCATCGCGCGAACGATACGCAGCGGATGCAGGGCAAACTGATTCAGCTGCGCGCCGCGGCGGTCCAGCAGTTCGCGCTGGTGCTGGCGGTCGCGGAGGATCTCCGCCGCCTGCGGGGAGAGCACCAGCCGGCGATCGATATTTTGCGCCAGCTTGCTGAGGGTGCCGGCGATATCGCCCACCAGCTCGACGTCCGGGGTATAGTTGCGTTCTTCATAGGCGGGCAGGACGTCGATATGCACCAGCGTCGCGTTGCCGCTGTTCCACATCGCCGGTTCATATTCCACCGGGCTGTAGCCGATGCAGATCACCAGGTCGGCGAGCTGCAGCAGACGGTCCCCGGCCTGGTTGTTAAACAGCCCGACCCGGCCGGCGAAGCGAGAGAAGTTATCCTGATTCACCGCCCCGGCGGCCTGATAGGTGCTGGTGACCGGAATATGGCTGGCCTCCAGCAAACGGCGTAGCGCCGCGCTGTTTTCCGGCTGGCTGGCCATCAGGCCGAGCAGGAAGATCGGGTTCTTCGCCTGAGCGATAAGCTTCGCCACCTGGTCGATGGCGGCATCCGGCGCGGCGCCCATCTGCGGGGCCCCACTGGCCGGCAGCACTTTGCCGCTGACCGGGCCATCGACCACATCCTGCGGCAGACTGACGAAAGCGCTGCCCGGGCGGCCCTGCTCGGCGGCGCGGAAGGCGTTGGAGACCACTTCCGCCAGCGCGTCCGGCGCGGTCACCTCGACGGCGTATTTCGTCACCGGGCTGAACATCGCCACCGTATCCATACTCTGGTGGACCTGTTTGGCCTTATCGGCGCGTTTCACCGCGCCGCCCAGGGCTACCACCGGGTCGCCTTCGCTGTTGGCGGTGGCCATACCGGTGATCAGGTTGGAACAGCCCGGACCGGAGGTGACCAGCGCCACGCCCGCTTTACCGGTAATGCGCCCGACGGCGGCGGCCATAAAGGCGGCGTTAGCTTCGTGGCGTACCGGAATAATGCGAATGGAGGAATCCAGCAGTGAGTCGAATACCTTGTCGATTTTGGCGCCAGGGATGCCGAACACCTGACGTACCCCCTGGGCTTCCAGCTGGCTGACGACGAGATCGGCGCCGTGCGCCCACTGGCGTACCGGATACTGTTTGTCCATGTGACCCCCTTAACTTTCTACGGAACGGATGGCGGCATCGAGATTATCGGGATGCAGATTGGCCTGAAGGAACGCGCTGTCGGCGGGCAGGTCGATCATCAGCTTGTGAATTTCGCCGAAGGTCAATACCCCGTGGTCGAGCTGGTAATCCAGCAGGTGACCGCCGCCTTTGCGGTCATCGGTAATAAAGTGCTCGTGATACCCGGCGACGTTGATCCCCTGCATATGCTGCGGGGTACGGAAGCCGACCAGCACCCCTTCGCGCTGGTTAAAGCGGAACACCGGCTGATCGTCGAGGACGTCGGTCATCGCCCGGTACGGCGGCGTCTGGCGCGGCACGGTGCGGGTATGGGCATGGCGGAAATGGCCGTCGATGCGCAGGGCGCAGAACAGGTTGTCAGAGGGGATTTGCTGGTCGATCACCTCGTGCAGCTGCTGGCGGCTCACCGGATGGTCGAAGGTTTTCCGGTACTGCGGCTGGAACCAGGTCATCACCGCGAACGGCGTTTTCTGATCCGGCTGGGCTTTGCGCGCGCTGCCGTCGGCCCGCAGCTGATAGACCTGACTGCTGAAGGCGATCAGCTCCCCGTCCAGCTCATTAAAGGTGCCGAGACCGAAATCGCCGTGCTTCAGCAGGTCCGCGATGGTGGTGCTGCCTTCGTAAACCCCGCTCAGCAGGGCGCTCATGAGCGATGTTTGATAGAGCACGCTCTCGGGATGCTGCGCGGAAAACGCCCGCAGGGTTTCGCACAGACTCTCTTCGCAGGTGCATTCAGCAGAATGATTCATATACCACTTCCTCGTTCAACAAATATAAGAAAGGTTAAATAAATGTTGACCCGATTCAGCTCACAGTTCCAATATAGAAACCATGCTGGTTTGAGACGTTTTCGATATGGAACTTCGTTATCTTCGCTATTTTGTCGCCGTCGCCAGGACGCGGCACTTCACCCAGGCCGCCAAGGAACTGGGTATTTCACAGCCTCCGTTAAGTCAGCAAATTCAGCGGCTTGAGCGCGAGGTGGGGACCCCGCTGTTTCGGCGTTTGACCCGCGGGGTGGAGCTCACCGAGGCCGGTGAGTCGTTCTATGAGGATGCCCGCCAGATCCTCGCCATGAGCGATGCGGCGCTGGAGAAGGCCAAGGGCATTGCCCGCGGGATGAACGGCAGCCTGTCGCTAGGCATTACCAGTTCTGATGCTTTCCACCCGCAAATCTTCACGCTGCTGCACCGTTTTCAGCTCGATCATCCCGGGGTGACCCTGCACCAGATGGAAGACAATATGGCCAATCTGATGACCGCCCTGAGCGAGGCCGAGCTGGACATCGCCTTCGTCCGTCTGCCGTGCGAGAGCAGTAAAGCCTTTAATCTGCGGATTATCGATGAGGAGCCGATGGTTATCGCGCTGCCGCGCGATAACCCGCTGGCGACGCAGCCGACCCTGGCCCTGGAGCAGCTGCGCGACGTGGCGCCGATCCTCTTCCCGCGGGAGGTGGCCCCGGGGCTGTATGAGCTGGTGTACAACAGCTGCCTGCGCGCCGGCATCGATATGGAGCGCGCCTGGCAGTCGTCGCAGATTTCGTCATCGCTGAGCATGGTCAATGCCGGGTTCGGCTTCGCGCTGGTCCCGCAGTCGATGACCTGCATTCAACAGCCGAACGTCAGCTATCACCCGCTCAGCGGGGCGCCGCTGAAGACCGATATCGCCATCGCCTGGCGGCGCTTCGAGCGCTCGCGCACGGTGAAACGCTTTCTGGCGATGTTCTGATCGTCGCGACGCCTGCGGTCTACTGCGCCACCCAGCCGCCGTCCATGTTCCACGCCGCGCCGCGCACCTGGGCGGCGGCGTCACTGCACAGAAACAGCGCCATTTCGCCCAGCTGCTGCGGGGTGACAAACTCCCCGGAGGGCTGTTTTTCCGCCAGCAGCTGCGCGCTGGCCTGCTGCGGATCGACCCCTTCGGCGATGCGCTTATCGATCTGCTGCTGCACCAGCGGGGTCAGCACCCAGCCGGGGCAGATGGCGTTGCAGGTGATGCCGCTGCGCGCGGTTTCCAGGGCCACGGTTTTGGTCAGGCCGACCACCGCGTGCTTGGCGGCGACATAGGCCGATTTCTCTTTCGACGCCACCAGGCCATGCACTGAGGCAATGTTGATGATGCGCCCCCAGTCGCGCTGGCGCATGCCTGGCAGCGCCAGGCGGGTGGTGTGGAAGACGCTGGAGAGATTGATCGCGATGATGTCGTTCCATTTGTCCACCGGGAACTGCTCCACCGGGGCGACGTGCTGGATACCGGCGTTATTGATCACAATATCGACGCCGCCGAAGGTGCTTTCGGCATAGCGCATCATCGCCTCGATCTGCCCGACGTCGCGCAGGTCGGCGTCGTGATAGCCGGGGATCTTGCCCAGCGCGGCGACTTCAGCGCGGGCGTGGCTGCTGTCGCCGAAGCCATTGAGCACCAGCTGGGCGCCTGCCTGCGCCAGCACTTTGGCGATCCCTAAGCCGATGCCGCTGGTGGAGCCGGTGACCAGCGCCGTTTTACCGTCTAAATTCATTTTATTACTCCTTCAATCTGGTATCAGACAATGCCGGTCACATAGAACGTGGCAATGACAAACAGCACCGCGAGGCTTTTGATCACCGTGATGGCGAAAATGCCGCCGTAGGCCTGGCGATGGCTCAGGCCGGTGATCGCCAGCAGGGTGATCACCGCCCCGTTATGCGGCAGGGTGTCCATGCCGCCGCTGGCCATGGCGGCGACGCGGTGCAGGACCTCCAGCGGAATATTGGCGGCGTGGGCGGCGGCGACAAAGGTTTCGGACATCGCCGCCAGGGCGATGCTCATTCCCCCGGAGGCCGAGCCGGTGATCCCGGCCAGCACCGTGACGCTGATCGCCTCGTTTAACAGCGGATTGGGAATGGCCGCGAGGGCTTTCGACAGCACCAGGAAACCCGGCAGGGCGGCGATAACCGCGCCGAAGCCATACTCAGAGGCGGTGTTCATCGCCGCGAGAATCGCCCCGCCCACCGCCGTCCGGCTCCCCTCCGCCAGCCGGCCGCGAATATTGCGATAGCCGCAGACCAGCACCAGCACAATGCCGGAGAGCAGCGCCGCCTGTACCGCCCAGATGGCGGTGATTTTCCCCACCTCGGTGACGACAGGCTTCGCCAGACCCGGCAGGGTGAGCTCATGGCTGGCGCCGTACCATTGCGGGATCCAGTGGGTAAACAGCAGATTCAGCACCCCCACCAGCAGCAGCGGGGCGATTGCGATCAGCGGATGCGGCAGGTCGATGTCATCCGGGGTCTCCGGCTCATTTTGCAGATTGGTCCCATAGCCTTCGCCGCTGGCCTGCGCTTTGCGGCGCTGGCGCTCCAGCCACAGCAAACCGAAGAGGATAATTAACAGCGAGCCGATAAGCCCCAGCCACGGGGCTGCCCAGGCGTTGGTGCCGAAGAAGCTGGTGGGAATAATATTCTGGATCTGCGGCGTGCCGGGCAGGGCGTCCATGGTAAACGAGAACGCGCCGAGGGCGACGGTGGCGGGGATCAGCCGTTTGGGGATCCCGCTCTGGCGAAACAGCTCGGCGGCGAAAGGGTAGACGGCAAAGGCCACCACAAACAGCGACACCCCGCCGTAGGTCAGCAGGGCGCACACCAGCACGATCACCGGGATCGCGTGGCGGCGGCCGAGGATGCGGATGGCGGCGGCGACAATCGACCGTGAGAATCCCGACAGCTCAATCAGCTTGCCGAACACCGCGCCCAGCAGAAACACCGGGAAATAGAGCTTTACAAAGCCGACCATTTTTTCCATAAACAGGCCGGTAAAGGCCGGGCCGACCGCGCCCGGGTCGGTGAGCAGCACCGCGCCGAGGGCGGCGATCGGCGCAAAGAGGATCACGCTGTATCCACGGTAGGCTGCCAGCATCAGTAACGCCAGCGCGGCCAGGGCTATTATCACACTCATCACGACGTCTCACTCTCATTGTTATTGTAGGGGTACAGAACGCGATACTAGGGCTTCAGGGCGTAGCGAAGCTGATGTTCCCGGCGCGACTGGATGCGCTGGCGCCGCGCCTCGTCCCAGCGGTAAAAGCCTTGTCCACTGCGGGCGCCGGTGTCGCCTCGCGCCACCTTTTCCGCCACCAGCGCCATCATCTCGCTCCCGCTGGCCAGCTCCGGCAGCAGGTGCTGGCAGATATCCTGGACCGTCGCCAGCCCGGTCATGTCCGCTGCCTCCAGCGGGCCGACCATCGCATAGCGGCGGCCCAGCGAGGCGCGCATCACCTGGTCCACTACCTCGGCAGAGGCAATGCCGCTGTGGACGATATGCAGCGCTTCGCGCAGCAGGGCGAACTGCAGCCGGTTGCCGACAAAGCCCGGCGCGGCGCGATTGAGCACCACCGCTTCCAGCGCGCAGGCGGCGCAAAAGTCGCTTACCTGGCGCGCCAGATGGGGCAGCGTGGCGCTCCCGGGCACCACTTCCACCAGCGGGATCAGGTGCGGCGGATGCCAGAAATGAGCGATCAGCAGCCGTTCCGGAAGGCGCATGCCCTGCGCCAGCCGATCCGGCGGCAGGCCGCTGGTGTTGCTGGCGATAATCGCCTCGTCGGCGATCAGCGTTTCCAGTTCGGCATACAGGGCGTGCTTCAGCGCCAGCCGTTCGGGGATCGCTTCAATCAGCAGCGTGGCGTCGGCCAGCGCCTGCAGCGCCGGAGTGGGGGTTAAACGGCTCAGTACGGCGTCGCGGTCGGCGGGATCCTGCTGACCGCTCGCCTCCAGCTCGCGCAGGATCGCCCCGGCCACCGTGGGCACCTCGGCAAGACGTTGCGGATCGGTGTCATACAGGCGCACGGCGTGACCGTGACGGGCGAAATGGCAGGCGATGCCGACGCCCATCAGTCCCGCGCCGAGTACCGCCAGACGTGGTGTAAACATAGTGGCTCCTGTTAACGTTGAAGGGTCATGGCGATGCCCTGGCCGCCGCCGACGCACAGGGTGGCCAGCCCTTTGCTGGCGCCCCGGCGCTGCATCTCATGCACCAGGCTGACGAGGATCCGGCAGCCGGAGGCGCCGATGGGATGGCCGAGGGCGATGGCGCCGCCGTTGACATTGACCTTCTCGCTGTCCCATTCGAGCAGCTGCCCGACGGCCAGCGCCTGGACGGCAAAGGCCTCGTTGGCTTCGATAAGATCCACCTCGTCCAGCGTCCAGCCGGCATGCTGCAGCGCCTGGCGGCAGGCGCTCACCGGGCCGATGCCCATCACCGACGGGTCGACCCCGGCGACCGCCGCGCTGACGATGCGCGCCAGCACCGGCAGCCCAAGCTCGCGGGCTTTATCGACGCTCATCAGCAGGACCGCCGCAGCGCCGTCGTTCAGGGATGAGGCATTCCCGGCGGTGACGCTGCCGTCAGCCGGGCGAAACGCCGGGCGCAGCTGGGCCAGCTGCTGCTCGCTGGTCTCCGGGCGCGGTTGCTCATCGTCGGTCACGACACGCGGCGGCTTTTTGCCCTGCGGGACGCTGACCGGGACGATCTCCTCGCGAAAGCGTCCGGCGGCGATAGCGGCCGCCGCTTTGCGCTGGGAGCTGGCGGCGAAGGCGTCCTGGCGCTCGCGGCTGATGTCGAAGGCATCGGCGAGGTTCTCGGCGGTAATGCCCATGTGGTAGTCGTTAAAGGCGTCCCACAGGCCGTCCTGGATCATGCTGTCCTGCAGGCTGGCGTGGCCGAAACGCAGGCCGTCGCGGGCGCCGTGCATCAGATAGGGAGCATTGCTCATGCTCTCCTGGCCGCCGGCGATAACGATCCCGGCGTCGCCGCAGCGGATCGCCTGCACCGCCTGCTGAACCGCTTTCAACCCGGAGCCGCACACCAGATTGACGGTGACCGCCGGGGTGTCCACCGGCAGGCCGGCCTGCAGCGCGGTCTGGCGCGCCGGGTTCTGCCCGCAGCCGGCGGTGAGCACCTGGCCGAAAATCAGTTCATCGACCGCCGCGGCGGGCAGCTGGCAGCGTTCAAGCAGGCTGCGCACCACCGTCGCGCCGAGGTCGACGGCGGAAAGCGGGGCGAAGGCGCCGCGAAAGCTGCCGACCGGGGTGCGTACTGCAGCAACAATGGCAATATCGGTCATGGTCTCTCCTTAGCTGAAGCGCATTTCGCGCACGTCGTCGGCGACGATCAGCCGTCCCGCCGTTTTACGCATCACCTCGTCGGGGCTGACCCCCGGAGCCACTTCGCGCAGGACAAACGCCCCGTCGACAATGTCCAGCAGGGCCAGGTCGGTGAGCACCCGGCGAATGCAGCCCACGCCGGTGAGCGGCAGGGTGCACTGCGGCAGCAGTTTGGATTCGCCGTTCTTTGAGGCGTGGGTCATCACCACGATGATGTTCTGCGCGCCGGCCACCAGGTCCATGGCGCCGCCCATCCCCTTAACCATTTTCCCGGGGATCATCCATGAGGCGATATTCCCCGCGACGTCGACCTCAAAGGCGCCAAGAACCGTAAGATCGACGTGGCCGCCGCGGATCATGGCGAACGACTGGGCGGAATCGAAGATCGCCGCCCCGGTTTGCGCGGTGACGGTCTGTTTGCCGGCGTTAATCATGTCGGCGTCGATGGTTTCCTCATCGGGAAATTCGCCCATCCCCAGCAGGCCGTTCTCCGACTGGAGCATCACTTCAATACCGGCGGGGATATAGTTGGCCACCAGCGTCGGGATACCGATCCCGAGGTTGACGTAGTCGCCGTCGCGCAGCTCCTGAGCGACGCGCATCGCCATTTGTTCACGGGTTAGCATCTCAGTGCCCTCCGGCGCGCAGGGTGCGCTGTTCAATACGTTTTTCGAATTGCCCGACGATCAGCCGGTCGACATAGATCCCCGGGGTGTGAATGGCGGAGGGCGGCAGTTCGCCCGGCGGCACGATCTCTTCCACCTCCACCACCGTAATGCGCCCGGCGGTGGCCATCAGCGGGTTGAAATTCTGCGCGGTGTGGCGGTAAACCACGTTGCCGTACCAGTCAGCTTTCCAGCCCTTCACGAGGGCGAAATCGCCGCGAATGGCCTGTTCGAGAATGTAATTTTTACCGTCGAACTGGCGCACCTCTTTGCCTTCGGCGACCGGGGTGCCATAGCCGGTGGCGGTGTAAAAGCCGGGGATCCCGGCGCCGCCGGCGCGGATTTTTTCCGCCAGCGTTCCCTGCGGGGTGAGCTCTACCGCCAGCTCGCCGCTCAGCACCAGCTGTTCAAAAAGCGCGTTTTCCCCGACGTAAGAGGCCACCACTTTGCTGACCTGGCGCGATTCCAGCAGCATGCCGAGACCGAAGCCGTCGACGCCGCAGTTGTTGGAAACCACCGTCAACCCCTGCACCTGGCGGCGCTTCACTTCGGCGATCAAATTCTCGGGTATACCGCACAGGCCGAAGCCGCCGGCGAGCAGCGTCATGCCGTCCGTTAACCCTTCCAGCGCCGCTTCGTAGCTGGCGACGCGTTTATCCAGTCCTGCCATCTTGTCTCTCCTGCCTTGCGATAGCCTTATCATTGGCGCTGGCGACTGATTTGATAATTTTGAATTTGTGACCCACTCATTTGGAAATTTTATTAATTTCCTGTTAACTAATTTCTTTCAATTAGTTAACAGGATGAAAAATGAGAATGAGTGTCAAACAGTTACGCGCGTTTTTAGCGGTAGCTCACACTCTCAATTTCGCCCACGCCAGCGAAAGGCTGAATCTGTCGCAGCCAGCTCTCAGCCTGACCATCAAAGGGTTGGAGGAGGCGCTGGGGGGCGCGCTGCTGCAGCGCAGCACCCGCAAAGTGACCCTCACCCAGGAGGGGGAACTCTTTCTGCCGATGGCCCGTCAGCTGCTGGCCGACTGGGATAACGTCGAGGAGGCGATGCGTCAGAGCTTTACCCTGCAGCGGGGCAAAATCTCGGTCGCCGCGATGCCGTCGTTCGCCGCCAACGTTCTGCCGGAGGCGCTGAAAGCCTTCCGCGACCGCTATGCCGGGGTGAACGTCACGGTGCATGACGTGATAAATGAGCAGGTGATCGAGATGGTGCGCGAGGGGCGGGTGGAAATGGGTATCGCTTTCGAGCCATCGCCCAGCCACAACCTGCTGTTTACCCCGCTGGCGGTGGACCGCTTCGTGGCGATCGTTCCCCGGCAATCGCCGCTGGCGAAGAAAAAAAAGCTCACCTGGCAGGAGCTGTTAACCCTCGACTTTATTACCCTCCAGCGCCCTTCGGCGGTGCGCCTGATGCTGGAGGAGGCGCTGGCGCGCAGCGGGCGTCAGCTGGATGTGGCCCTGGAGAGCCATCAGCTGGTGACGGTGGGGAGAATGGTGGCCAGCGGGCTGGGGGGCAGCGCGGTGCCTGCGCTATGTAAAACGCAGATGGCCTCGCTGGGGGCGGTGTGCATTCCGCTTAGCGATCCGCCGATTGAAAAGTGCGTTGGGGCGATTTATGCCGGACATCTGCCGCTGTCGAAGGCGGCGCAGGCGCTGCTGGATACGCTGAAAGGGTTTTTACCCAGCTGAGGGAGCGGGAGGCAAAAAAAACCGGCCCGCGGGCCGGTTTGATAATCAGATTTTGCAGGCGTCGCCGCAATCGTCATCGGCAACGATCGCCTGGGCTTTTTTGTCCGCTTCTTCCAGACGCTCCGCGTTGCGCTCTTCCGCTTCATCCAGGCCGCTGAAGACCAGGTTATCGAGATCAATTTCCATAAGTTACCTATCGTTGCTGGTTTTGGATCAGCGTCAAGTATAGGGTAAAACCGCCCGCGGATGTACCCGCGCTTCGCGCCGAACGCACAGAGCGTTAAGTCGCTGGGCGACGGGCATCACCTACCATAATTAATCGTTGACAGGATGGCGTTAATTTTAATTATCGTCGGCAGAACAATTTCCTGCCCCAATATTAAATGAAAGGACAACGAAGGTGTAATTAAGCGTTGACGAATATCTTTTATGTTAATATGGCCGCGATTATGGATGAATCTATGGATCTTAATCAATGGGACATACTGTTGCAGGCGCCATCAAAGAATGGCGTAAACATAATAAAGTGATCGGTCAGGTCAAAATAAACTATAAAAAAATTTTACGAAAATGCAGAGAGCTCTCGCTCGCAGGAGGTAAGTACAGAGAATATCAAGGACTTTGCGCCAAATATCAGTGCGCGCGGTTGACCGCCGTAACCCAGGGGCTGGTGCCTTTCGAGGATAAACCCTTTAAGGCCTATCTTAATAAACGGATGTCAAAACGGCGCAAGCTGGATATTGCCCACGGTTCGCTGAATTTTATCGAGAAAACATTTCAGCCGGATATGCTGCCGCAGCTCTATACCGTGGCGGATTTTGGCCGGGCGATGTTTGCTATTCCTTTGAAAAATGGCGATAAGCTTGACGTTAAGCTGCTGGCGTCGCCGTTTCAGGAGGAGGGGGAACTGATGCTGCAGCTGTTTCTCGGCGACCGTCGCGTCTATAGCGTCTGTTTTTCCTGTACCGACGATGGCCGCGCCTATATCGGCGGTATTCAGGGCGGGAAAGATATCACCAATGAAGAGGTGAAGGCGCTGACCAAAGAGCTGCATGGCGCGCGGCCGAAAAATATCATCATGAGCGTGCTGTATGGTTTCTTAGGCTATTTCAACATCACCACGGTCTACGCGATCGATTCCGATTACCACGTGAAAAGCGATCTGGTGAAAGCCAGTTACTCATCGCTGTGGCTGGAAATGGGCGGTGAGAAACAGGCTCGCGGCTGGTATAAACTGCCGGCGCAAGAGATCAAAAAAAGTATTGAAGAGGTGAAAAGTAAACACCGCAGCCAGTTTATTAAGCGCGAAGGCATTAAAGAGCTGATTCAGCTCGATATGGCCAACGCCCTGCGGCAAATCACCTTGCATTCGCGGGTGAATTAACGCCTCTTATACGTCTGGCGGACAGCAGGGGGCTGTTGTCCGCCTGACGATATCCTCTCTTTACTGGCCGCTTTCGCCGACCGGCGGCGACGCGGAGGCGGCGAGCAGCGGGGCGCTACGCCACCACACCATCAGCGCGACCAGCGCGATAACGCTCAGCACCCCGAAGGCGGTGGCAAAGGAGTAGCGTCCGGCGATAGCGCCGGTTAACGCCGGACTCATCGCCGCCCCGGCCCCCTGCATCAGCATCACCACGCTCTGTCCGGCGTTGACGTGCCCGCTGCCGCGCAGCAGAGAGACGATAAAGCTGGGCACCGCCACCCCCAAAATCCCTGCCGCCAGACCATCAAGAATTTGCACCGGGACCATCATCTCCGGGGCGTCGCTGGAGGCCGCCAGCGCCGCGCGGATGGGCATGATCAGCAGCGCCAGCAGAATGCATCGCCAGTAACCATATTTGTCGATGCTGCCGGCGACCCGAATGGCCACCGGGATCATCACCACCTGCGAAATAATTACCGTGGCGGCGGCAAACAGCCCCGGATTGAGGTGTCCCGGCGCGGCGGCGATCCGCATGCTCAGCATCGGCAACAGCGCGGCGTTGGCGAGATGGAACAGCATCAGGGTCACGCCGGCGATCAGCAGCGGCGTATGGCGGAACAGGATGGCAAACCCAGGCAGAGAGGGCGGGACGGCCGACTCGAGGCCGCGGGCGGCGTCATCGTCGATATCGCTGCCGCGGATCGCCAGCAGGGCGATGAGGGTGAACAGGGTGGTACCGGCCATCAGAATGAAAATACCGCCGATGCCCCAGTACCAGGCGATGGCCCCGGCAATCAGCGCGGTGAAGAAATTCCCCGCGTGGTTGAAGGCTTCGTTTTTGCCCATCTGGGCGCTAAAGCCGCGCTGTCGGGTCAGCCCAAGGGTGATCCCGGCGATTAACGGTCCGACAAAGGCTGCGCAGATCCCGCTTGCGACTTGCGAAAGGGCCACCACGCTGGTCTTCTGACTGAACCAGAGCAGCAGAGTGGTCAGGGTTATCACCAGGCAGACCACGGCCAGCAGCACGCGCTTATGCCGCGAGGTGTCGGTGATGAAGCCGGCGGGCAGGGTCGCCAGCAGGCCAGCAACGCCGCCGATGGTCATCAACAGGCCGATGTCCTCCGCCTGCCAGTGACGCTGGGTGAGAAAGATCCCCAGAAACGGCCCGAGGCCGTCGCGAACGTCGGCGATAAAGAAGCTGGTCAAACATAAAGCCCGCAGTGAACGAAGCGACATATTCTACCTTTAGCATGAGCGATCCGCGGATCAGCGGCGGACCAGGGCGGTCATGGCGTGCGCCACGGATAATGGCCGGGATCGGACCCGGCAGAGAGCGTCATCCTTTATCGCACCGTTCGATGAAAGCAAAATGTCCCGCTGTCTTCGGGTAACGTGGCAATGCAACATACCTGCTCGTCGCGGCTTCCGCCAGAGGTCTACGAAAGTTCTGTAACGGGGCAACCGCGCCGCAGCCTGCGCCGCGGGGCTATCAGCATTCGTCTGCTTTAACGATCTGCAGCGTGGCGGGATTCGCCACGCTGCCGCTGGCGGTGACGAACCCCGGATGGACGGCCTCGCCGCTGACGCTATCCACCAGCGCAATATGCGGCGCGCTGTGCAGCACCTGCTGGTGGCCCCATTCCATCAGGGCGAACAGCACCAGCGCCAGGCTACGGCTTTTATCGGTGAGAACATATTCATAGCGCTCGCGAGCCCCCGCTTCCCGGTAGGGGACTTTGCGGAGCAATCCCATTTCGGTCATCGTTTTCAACCGGGTGGTGAGCGTCTGGCGGGTGATATGGGTATGCGTCTGCATCGTTTCAAAGCGCGTCACACCGTAAAACGCCTCGCGGAGGATCAGCAGCACCCAGCGGTCGCCGAGTATTTTGGCTCCTTCCGCCAGGCCGCACAGCTCCGGAGCGAGGTAGGGCAGTGATTTATTTTTTGACATCGCGAGATTGACCTTCTACTCTGAGTTTGAATTTTAGACTTAGATGCTAAGGAGCATAGCGTGCCATTTGTTAACGTGCAAACCATTAAAGGGATCATGACCGCGGAACAGAAAAGTGAGCTGCTGCGGCGGATGACCGATCTGCTGGTGGAGATTGAGGGGCAGGGCGATCCGCAGTTCCGCCAGTCGGTATGGATCCGCATTGATGAACATGACCCGGAACAGTGGAGCCTGGGGGGCGTCCAGCCGACGGCCGCGATGATTGCGGCTAAATTCGCCGCGGCGAGGCGCGACTGATCCCCTGAATAAACCGGGCTGCGAAGCCCGGCCCGGCGATCTGGCGCAGAAGAGGAGTCAGATCGCCGGGTTATATTGCTATTCGCTATGGTGCAAAAGCGTATTTTGCGGCTAAGGTAACGGTCAGGGAACCCAACAAACAGGGCGCGATGCCAGACGGCCAGCCTGGCGCCACTCTCACACCGGTGAAAACAACGGATGTCTACAGAACAGATGCTGCCGCTGGCGGCGCAGAATAAAAATATCATCCGCCTGGCCGCCGCTCAGGCGCTGGCCGGCGCCAACTCGGTGGTGTTCTACGCCACCGGCGCTATCGTCGGCAATACCCTCGCCCCCAGCCCGTCGCTGGCCACGCTGCCGATCACCCTGTTTGTGCTGGGGATGGCGGCCTCGATTTTGCCTTTCGGCGCGCTGGCGCGAAAGCGGGGCCGCAAAGCCGCGTTTATGGCCGGTACCGGCGCCGGGGTGGTCACCGGTCTGGCGGCCGCTCTGGCGGTGGTGCTGGGCTCTTTTCTGCTGTTTTGCTTCGCCGCGATGCTCGGCGGCGCCTATGCCGCGGTGGCGCTCAGTTTTCGCTTTGCCGCCACCGACGGCGTCGCTCCGGAACGTCGCGCCCGCGCGCTGTCGCTGGTGATGGGCGGCGGCGTGGCCGCCGGGATCATTGGCCCGATGCTGGTCACCGGCACCATGCACCTCTGGCCGACCCATACCTTCGCCTTCACCTTTCTCGCTCAGGCGCTGGTGGCGGCGCTCGCCGCCATTCTGCTGGCAGGCGTGACGTCGGCAGAGCCCGCGGCGGCCAGCGTGCGCGGAGGGCGGCCGCTGCGCGAGATTATCCGCCAGCCGGGCTTCGCCACCACGGTGTTCAGCGGGGCGGTGGCCTATATGGTGATGAATTTTCTGATGACCGCCGCGCCGCTCTCCATGCATATGCACGGTCTTTCCCAGCAGGCCGCCAACCTCGGGATCCAGTGGCATGTGATGGCGATGTACGGCCCGGGATTTGTCACCGGCCGGTTGATCCAGCGCTTCGGCGCCGTGCGCATGGCGGCGGCGGGATTGCTGATCACCGGCGCGTCGGTGGCGGTCGGTCTCAGTGGCGTCGGGGTATATCATTACTGGCTGTCGCTGATTTTGCTCGGCATCGGCTGGAACTTTGGCTTCACCGGCGCCTCGGCGAAAATCATCGATTTCCACCGCCCGGAAGAGAAGACCCAGGTGCAGTCGCTCAACGATTTTCTGGTCTTCGGCGTGATGATCGTGGGTTCGTTTTCGTCCGGCGTTCTGCTAAACGCCTTCGGCTGGAACGCGGTGCTGTGGGGCTCTCTGGTGCCGGTGGGGCTGGCGCTGTTCACCCTGCCGCTGCGCCCCTTATCGCCACCCCGCGCTTAGCGCCTGGTCTGCCGCTGCGCGGGCCGTCTTTTTGCGCTTTTCGCAAATGCGTTGCCGAACTTTATCAAAGCCAGCGCGTGGGAAAACGTCACATACGCGACATGCTGTAGTAATGTCTACAGCATGAGAATGCATCTCCTGACCCTCAACCTGACGATGTCTCAAGCCGCTGAACCCTGAAGAGCACGTCAGCACGCGGGTGACCTTCGACGTTCTGGCCCGACGCAGTGCTCTGGAGGCCGCGATCCCCGATACCCGATACCCTGGGGCGGTTGATCCACTTCCTGGACGTCGGTGGGGAACCGACCCCGGAGGCGGCGGGAGTGGAGAGTGTGCTTGCAGGGCTGCGGGAAACCATTACGGACGATGACCAACTGCTGGCGGCAGCCTGCTCGCTGTTCGACGGCTTATTGACGTCCTGTGAAATGAGGTCTGGCAATCATGAGCAAAACGGTGGTTCTTCCGCAGAGTGACAGTCCTTCCGTCGTCGCCTCCGTCTCCTTCTGGCAGGCCTTTCGCTTCTGGCTGAAGCTCGGCTTTATCAGCTTCGGCGGGCCTGCCGGGCAGATCGCCATGATGCACCAGGAGCTGGTGGATAACCGACGCTGGATCTCGGAAGGACGATTCCTGCACGCGCTCAACTTTTGTATGGTCCTGCCCGGCCCGGAGGCGCAGCAGCTGGCGACCTATATCGGCTGGCTGATGCATAAAACCTGGGGAGGCGTCATCGCCGGGGTGCTGTTTATTTTGCCCTCGCTGGCGTTACTTATCGCGCTGGCGTGGATCTACCTCGTCTGGGGAGATGTCGCGGTGGTAGCGGGGATTTTTTATGGCATCAAACCCGCCGTGGCGGCGATCGTGCTGCAGGCGGGGCACCGCATCGGCTCGCGGGCGCTGAAAAATGGCGCCTACTGGGCCATCGCCGCCGCTGCCTTTGTCGCTATTTTTGCGCTGAACGTTCCTTTTCCGCTGATCGTCCTGACCGCGGCGATCGTCGGGTTTATCGGCGGACGGATGGCGCCGGCGACATTCGGCAAAGCGGACGCCCACCGTGCGCAGAGTCATCCCGGCGGGGCCGCCATCATTGATGACGCGACGCCGATCCCGGCCCATGCCATTTTCAGCTGGCGGCGTACCTCTCAGGTGCTGATCGCCGGGATGCTGCTGTGGCTGGTGCCGATGGCCGCCCTGGCGCTAATGCTTGGCTGGGCGCATCCGCTGACTCAGATGAGCTGGTTCTTTACCAAAGCCGCGCTGATGACCTTTGGCGGGGCGTATGCCGTCTTACCTTATGTTTACCAGGGGGCGGTCACCCACTATGGCTGGCTGACGGCAGGGCAGATGATGGACGGCCTCGCCCTTGGGGAATCTACCCCCGGGCCGTTGATCATGGTGGTGACCTTTGTCGGGTTTGTCGGCGGCTACACCAAAGCGGTGTTGGGCGTCGATGATGCGCTGCTGGAGGGCATCGCGGCGGCGTGCCTGGTGACATGGTTTACCTTTTTACCCTCGTTTATCTTTATTCTCGCCGGCGGGCCGTTTATTGAAACCACGCATAATAAAGTGGGATTTACCGCGCCGTTGACTGCTATCACCGCCGCGGTGGTGGGCGTTATCCTGAATCTGGCGCTGTTTTTTATCTGGCATAGCGTCTGGGGACCGTCCGGTTTCGACCCATGGTCTGCGGCCATTGCTCTCGCCGCCGCCGGGCTGCTGTTTCGCTATAAGTGGAAGCTGACCTGGGTACTGGCCGCCGCCGCCGCGGTGGGCCTTATCGTCCATATGGCGGGACTGTCCGGCGCAGGATAAGGTCGGTGTCGGGCTGAAAAGATCGGAGGCAGGGGCGGTATGGGGAAAGGGGCCGATGTCTGGTGAAACAGTCGTCGGCCGGAAGGTGTGGTAATGGCAATGCATCTATTTCTCAAATCATCTTTAAGACTTCGCGTTACCAAAAACGAGCTGCGTAATTAAAATGCTTCATCTGATGCTCATCGACATATGAGCTAGTTTCATCGGTGACTACAGGATTTGTGGAGACGGTATTACCTGAGATATATAACGGGATACCTGCCTTATTTTTACCTGTGTAAATCCCAGCGTGATCTCCTGGCTTTTGGCCTTTAGACTGGACGGGATAATCAACTCTTAAAACGATATCGCCAACGGCAATGTCAGATATGGCTATTATTTTCCCGAGCGCTAATGACGCCTGATAGAATTTCTCTACGCTGGCGGTTTTAGGCAGGCCGGGAATACCAGCCTGACAGCTACACCAGTAGATAAAAGCCATACACCATGGCGAGCCAGGTGTGCTGCCCGCTGATTTGAGATAGGTATTTACCATTGGGCCAGAGTTGCTGTTAAGCGGCTGCTCTTTGACATTAAGCTGACTTCTTGCTGTGTTTATTAAGTCGTTACCATTAGGCATAGCCTTATCCTCATCAGGTAGATTGTTAAATTGTGGATAGCAGAGAATGATTTCCTCGAGTTTCGCTCCTTATCTGGCTGGACTTTTCTAGTTTTTATCTTTGCAGTATTTATTTATTCTTGAAGTATCTATTTAATTTTGCAAGGGGAAGGCTTGTCTGATAAGCGGAAGTAATATCTCGCCTGATTTTTTTGTAATTTTGCCAATCAAAATTAATAAGAAATTGATAAGCTGTTTCTGCGCCAAGTCTAAAAAGTTTAAGTTTGTTGGCGTCGCTCATGCTGAAGTCTAACCAGCCGATGTCTCCAGTGTCTATGAATGATACTAGCTTATTGTAATCAGGGTTTTTTTTAATGAAATCGTAATTCATGGCATGTCTGGCGGTGTTGAAAGATTGAGCAAATATATCAAGGATACTGTTAATTTCATGACTGTGATCATCAAGTTGCAGTTTGACACCAAATGTGGGTCTTGCTGGAATTTTTGTGGGGTTGTGAAAAACATCAATCGGAAAGTTTGACATGATTCCGCCATCAACAAAACAAGCGATAGGTGGCGGAAATCGAGTCGCTAATCTGCTTTGAAAACTAATACCGGTATACTTTTGCCATTTCAATTGTAGATTATTATCCATATGAGGTATTTTTACCGTGTAGGGCTGAAAGACAAAAGGGATAGACATAGAGCAGCGGCAGAAGACCGCGGGATTTACATCTTTCGGTTTTTCCCAATATAGATCTGCCATGACAGGAAGTTCAATCTTGTATTCGGTGGCCAAATCCGCCGTTATCAAGCATAAATAGTCATGATTAACATCTAACTCATCAAGGTAAAGTTTACCTTCAAGCTGGGATGCTTTATCGATACTGGTGCTTCTAAGCTTCCATCCGGGTGGAGTTGTCGCCATTCTTTTTCTAAGGTCGCTGACAGTATAAATATTAAAAGATGATAGCTGTTTTTTAAGCCAGGACTCGAATTCATCACCTCTATTAAGTCCATGCATTATTTTTAAGTTGTCCGTTGTCGAAAGGAGTCTCAAAAATGCACGAAAGTATTTAAACCCTGATTTGTTTTCAGCATTCATTAAGCCAGTTGCAGTATCCATAAATTTCTTTGGATCATAATCTCCGTCTTTTTTCCCATCAATAAATGTATTTATAGGCATATTGGCGATCATGTTTATTAACTGTTCGCTTTTTTCTTTTTCAGGTATATCTACTGCAGATAATAGTAAGGCGGCAATTGAACCGGCTGAAGTACCTGCGATACCAATGAATCTTATCCCTGCTTTCTCTAAAATATATATGTAACCTACAAGGGCTAATCCGAGGACGCCGCCACCCTCCATTACCAGATCAACGTATTGATGGCCATTTTCATCAATAGTGTCACTGAATTCTTTATTGGACAGGGCGGTGGCTTTATTTTTTATTTCTTCAACTTCTTTTAGGTAACTATTCACGGATAATGACATTTTAATTTCCTTAGCAACGGATCTGAACATTGTTGGTCATACAAGGGAATTTATTGGCCGTTATCAGAAGACCTCTTTTTTTGCTCAAAGAGAAAATTTAGAAAATGCTGTGAACAATTTTTTAACGACCGTCTCGTCAGCTAAAGAAAAGTATAACGGAGGAAACAGAGACGCCACTCATTCATATGAATGAGTGGCGTAAAAAAACTCGCCGTGCGGGCAGGGGGAAGAGAGACGGGCCCGCTCCGCGTTTGCCCGCACGCGGAGCGGAGCGGGGCGATCAGGTCGCGGGAGTTTCGCGGGTGGCCCGCGCCAGCGGGTTGCTGTCCAGTTCCAGCTGGTCGCGCAGCGCCCAGCCGCGCAGCTTGCCGGGGTTAAGCAATCCCGCGGGGTCGAGAGATTGTTTCACCGCCACCACGTCAGGGCGAATCACCCCTTGTTTGCCGTCCTCAACCTGCAGCACGTGGGGGTTGTTAATTTTGACGTCGTTATCGCGAAATATCTGCATGATCGCGTTGAGACGTTCGGGCGTGGTATAGCGCACCAGCTGCAGACCGCTGGCGGTGAGGTTGCCTTCGATATCGCGCAGAAATTCAATATGGGACATCACCTCCCCGGCGAAATGCTGTTCCATCTGTAAAATTTGCTGTGGATAGCGCTGCGGATCAAACGCGGTCTGCAGATAGGTCAGCGTATTGTCCACCTTGAGCGCATGCAGGGTGGTGTGGTTCCAGCAGTATTCCATTAACGAGCCATTGTGCGCCCGGGCCTCATCGCTGGCCTGGCGGATGGCGTTGGCCCCGCGATGGCGCTGTAACAGGCTGGCGCACACGCCTTCGCTCTCTTCGGCGATCAGGCTGATAACCGCATGCTGCCCGGCGCGGTAACGATCGTTGAGGTGGCTAAAATAGTCAGCGATCGGGGTGGCCAGCAGTGCGACCTGGCGCTTCACCAGCCCCGGCGAGCGGACGCAGGCGTTGGCATAGTTCAGGGCATCGGCGAAATCGTCAAACACGTCCAGGCGTTCTATCCACTGGTGCACGGGAGCCAGCGCCAGCTCAACCTCAAGAATGATGCCGTTGGTGCCGTAGGCATGATGCAGCAGCAGCGCTTCGGGTGCCGGGACGGTCAGCACGCGAGGGACCGGCTCGACGGTCATCACTTTGACGCTGAGCACATTGCCTGGCGCCGCCAGCGGCCCATAGTTGATGGAGCCGATGCCGCCGAACCCGCCGCCGTAAAGGCCGCCCAGGCTCGCCAGGCGGTAGGTCGACGGCATACAGCGCAGCTCCCAGCCCGTCGGGCGGGCGGCGGTTTCGATGTCCGCCAGGCGAATGCCGGCCTGGGCCCTCACCGTGCCGTTGCCGAGGGCGACGATCTGGTTGAGCCCGGTCATATCCACCAGCATCCCTCCTTCGAGAGGGACCAGCTGTCCATAGTTGCCGGTGGCGCTGCCGCGCAAGGTCAGCGGCAGCTGATGCTGCGCGCAGGCGGCGACCAGCTGGCGCAGCTCCTCTTCATCGCGCGGGCGAACCACCGCGTCCGCCTGTTTTCCCGCCAGCTGCTCGGCGAGTACCGGACTGAACCAGTGAAAATCGCGGGAAAGCCGTTTGAGTTTCGCCGGCTGCAGGGTCCACTCCAGCGCCGGGAGTGCCTGCTGGATCGCCGCGACCGCTTGTTGACGCTGTTCATCAGTCATCATTCTTCTTCCTGTTCGTCAGCAAAACATTAATGAGATTGCACGGCTTCGCTTTCATGCCAGGCGCTGAGCGCCCGGCGCGAGACCCAGGACATCACGCCGAACAGCGCGATCCCGGCGAGAGAGATCAGCAGCAGCGCGGCAAACATCAGCGGGATATCCAGCTGGTAGCCGGCCTGCAGGATCTGATAGGCCAGCCCGGTATTGGTCCCGCCAGTGCCGGCGACAAACTCCGCCACCACCGCGCCAATCAGCGACAGCCCGCTGGAAATACGCAGCGCGCCGAAGAAATAGGGCAGCGCCGAGGGGATACGCAGCCGCACCAGGGTCTGCCAGCGGCTGGCGTGATTGAGGCGGAAATAGCTCAGCAGGCCGGGGGAGACGCTGCGCAGTCCCTGGGTGGTATTGGAGATGATGGGGAAGACCGCCATCAGGGTGGCGCACACCACCAGCGAGAGGGTGGCGTCCTTTACCCAGATGATGATCAGCGGGGCGATGGCGACGATCGGCGTCACCTGCAAAAACACGATGTAGGGAAACAGGGCGGTCTCCACAAAGCGGTTCTGCACCAGGATAAACGCCACGGCGGCGCCGATGACAATCGACAGCAGAAACGAGATCAGGGTGATCTTGAGAGTGAACAGCAGCGCCAGCAGCAGCGGCGTGAGATGCGTCCACAGGCTGTCCAGCATCACCAGCGGCGACGGCACCAGAAAGGCCGGGATGCGGAAATAGCTTACCGCGCCCTGCCAGAGGAGCACCACCGCCACCGCGACGAGGGTCGGATAGAGAATTTTGAGAAAACGCGGATGCTGGATCCACGGCGTTGAGGTTGTGGTCTTCATATTATGGCTCCATACCGGACTGGCTGGCCTGCAACAGACTGTCCTGCAGCTGACGGGCATACAGGGAAAATGCCGGACTGACGCGGAACGCCTCGCTGCGCGGGAACGGCTCCCGGATGGCGATATCTTCCACCACCCGTCCGGGACGGGCCGCCATCATGATCACCCGCTGCGAGAGAAACACCGCTTCGTGGATCGAGTGGGTGACGAAGACCACCGTCAGATTCTGCTCCTGCCACAGGCGCAGCAGATCGCTGTCGAGCTTGTTCCGCGTAATTTCATCCAGCGCGCCGAAGGGCTCATCCATCAGCAGCAGCTTTGGCCGGGTGACCAGGCCGCGGGCGATGGAGACGCGCATTTGCATGCCGCCGGAGAGTTCGCGCGGCAGGACGTCGGCGAACTTGCCGAGCCCCACCAGCTCAAGGACTTCACTCACCCGGGTATTCCCCTCCGCCCGCGGCACGCCGGCCAGATCCAGCGGCAGCCTGACGTTATTGCGCACGCTGCTCCAGGGCATCAGGGTGGCCTCCTGAAAGACGAACGAGAGCGGATGCTGCGCTTTTTCCCGGCTGTCGCGCCGCCACAGCATCAGCTTGCCGTCGCTGGGCTCCACCAGGCCGGCGACCATCTTCAGCAGCGTACTCTTACCGCAGCCGGACGGGCCAAGCAGGGTAATGAACTCCCCCTGGTTGATGGTCAGGTTAACGGGCAGCAGCGCCCGGGTGCCGTTGCTGTAGATCTTCTCCGCCGACAGCACCTCGATGGCCGGCGTGGCGGAGGCGGGCATAAAGCGGGTGTCGCTCATCACGGTCAGTTTCGGGGCAGTATTCATGGCATCACTCCGGCGTCTTTGACCATCTCCAGGGTGTAAGTCTGCTCAAACGGCACCTTGCTGGCGTCGATCAGTTTGTTTTTCACCAGCATGTCCCAGGTTTTCTTCAGCCGCGGCTCGGTGATGATGCCGATGCCGCCGGTCATGGCGTCGCCGCCGGTCACCAGCTGGTACTGCTTCATCTGGGCAATGCCAAAGGCGATCTGCTCGGCGCTCATTTGCGGGTTCGCTTTGCCGATCAGGCTGTTGCCGGGGCCAGGATCCTGCAGGTAGCTTTTCCACCCTTCCATGGAGGCTTTGACGAAGGCCGCCACCGCCGCCGGACGTTTGCGGATGGTGTCCGCCATACAGATAATCGAGTTGCCGTAGGGCGGGTAGCCCCAGTCGCTGAGCGGATAGACATAGAACGGCTGCCCGCCTTTGGCGACGGAGAACGGCTCGGAGGTCACGTAGCCCTGCTGCACCAGATTTTTATCGGCGAGGAACGGCTGGACGTTAAAGGTATAGGGGCGCACTTTGCTGCCAGCCAGACCCAGCTCGCTCTTCGCCCACGGCCAGAAGGAGGTATAGGCCTCGGTGGCGAGCAGGAAGGTTTTGTCTTTAAGCTCCGCCGGGTTGCTCACTTTGTCATGAGTGATAAACACCGTCGGCGAGTGCTGGAACACGGTGGCGACGGTTACCGCATGCACCCCGGCCTGCCAGGTCTCCAGCGCCTGGCCGTTGTCGCCAAGGGTGCAGTCCGCCTGGCCGGCCGCCATCAGCTGCATGACGTTGATCTGCGGGCCGCCCATTTTAATTTCGACATCAAGTCCGGCGTGCTTATACAGCCCGGTGGCCTGGGCCTGGTAAAAACCGCCATGCTCCGCCTGAGCATACCAGTTGGTGAGAAACGTGAACTTCTCCGCCGCGACGCAGGAGGCTGAGGCCGCGAGGGCGGCCACGGTCAGCAGGGTAAAAACTGGCGTTGATCTGGTATTCATCAGGGCTCCTTGGATTCAGCAGCGAAAGAGGGTGGTAGGGACTGCACAAAGCCGTGCCAGTGCTGTTTGCCCCAGGTCGGTTCGCGACGTTCGACCCAGGCCATGCGGTGGATCTCGATGATTGCCTGCGCCCAGCTGGCGGCGAGGGAGTCGAGAAGCCCTTCGCCTTGCTCCCGCGTCGCCGGGGTTGGGTCGCCAATCACCCCGCTGGGGCCAAAGTCATAGGACGCCCACGCCGCCGCAGGACGGCCTTTCGACAGGGTCGGGCAGGGGAATTCCGGCGGGAAGTTGGCGACCGCTCGCTCCATATGAACGCACTCCGGCGCCAGCGCCAGCATCAGCGCCGTTTCGCTATGCCCGGCGTGCATTGCCATCCGCTGTTCATGCGGGCTGAGGAACTGTTTTTCGCAGTTGGGCACGTTGAACACGTCGTGCGGGATGGCGATGAAATCCCCGTGGCGCAGGCGCATTTCCCGGCAGGCGATCTGCAGGATCTGCGGCTGGCCGCCGTGGCCGTTGATCATCAGCAGCTTGCGAAAACCGGCCCGATAGAGGGATTCGGCGATCTCCAGCAGGGTATGCAGCAGGGTGTCGCCGCTGAGGGTCAGGGTGCCGGGAAAATGCAGATGCTCCTCTGACTTACCGTAGACGATCGGCGGGATGGCGTAGGCCGGGATCGCCGCCGGCAGCCGGGCGAGGGCATGGCCCGCCACGCCGGAGGAGATCACGCTGTCCACCGAGCAGGGCAGATGGGGGCCGTGCTGTTCAATCGCCCCGGTGGGGAGGACGATAACCGTATTGCTTTTATCCGGCAGGGCGGCCACGTCCGTCCAGCTCAGAAAAGGGAGAAAGCGCGCTGCAGGAATGTAACCGTTAATCATCGCGGTGCCTCGGAGTGAATTGGCTGGGGTAACCAGACGGTTGCTTCGACTTCAATCAATACCGTGGCGTCGGGCAGCATTTCGCTGACCTGCACCACGGTGGATACGGGCGGCTGGTCGGGATAAAACAGCTTCCTGACCCGGCTGTAATAGGGAAAATGGTCAAGGTTGCGAAAGTACTGCACCAGCTTGATAACGTCGCTCATCTGCCCCCCCGCGGACGCCACGGTGCGGCGGATGCTTTCCAGTACGTACCAGCTCTGGGCGAGGATCGGCCCCTGCTTCGCATCGGTTGAAAATTCCCCGGTCGCCCCCAGCAGCTCCCGCACCGGCTCAGGCACATCCTGAAAGCCGTTGACGATGGTGCCGGTCAGGGGATTGACCGGAATAATGCCGGAGAGAAAAATAAAATCGCCGGCTCTGCGCCAGGCGGCATACCGCGCCAGCGGCGCCCCCGCGCCTGCTTCAAGACTCATGTGCCATCTCCTCCTGCCACACTCGCCGGTGGGTTAACCTGCCGTGGTTAACCACCAGACGGGCGGCGCTGTTTAAAGGCCAGGTAAAACGGTCGCTACCCGGGAAAATCACCACGCTGGCCGCCGCCCCGACGGCAAAAGGGGCCGCGTCTGCCGGCGAACCGGTCAGCGCCGCGCGATCGCAGATCAGCCGAGACTGCCGGTCGAACGGGTCGCTGAGCTGGGCGCTGAACAGGCCGCAGGCCAGGGTGTCCAGCGGGTCGTAGCTTCCCGCCGGACAAAAAGCGTCCTGCACGTTGTCGCACCCAAGCAGGGTGGCCACGCCGACGGCCTGCGCCTCGTGCAGCAGGGTGATCCCCCGCTGGCGCGGCGTGCGGCCGAACGTCGCATCCTGCAGCAGCAGGTTGGTCATCGGCAGGGCGATAAGGGTGACGCCGTGCGCCGCCAGCTGGCGCAGGATCAGCGCCGCCTGCGCGTCGCTGCCGGCGGCCAGCGCGCAGCCGTGGCTGCAGCAGATATGCCCGGGGAATGGGTGGCGGGAGAGATGATCCGCCAGCCAGGTCAGCCCCTGAGACACCTTGCTGAGCTCCTCATCGATATGCAAATCCAGATCCAGTTCCCAGCGTGCCGCGCTGCGCAGCAGGTTTGCCATGGCGGCGGCGTCCCAGTTGGAGGAGTGAATGAAGCCCCCCAGCAGGCAGCGCTCCCCGCTGTTGGCGACTGTCCTGGCAATGGCCTCGGCGTCCGCCGGATCGCGAAACAGGGGCAGCGGGACCAGCGCCACCCGTTCCAGGGTGATGCCGCCGGTATCGAGACGGGCGATCTCCTGCCAGGCGTCCGGCGCGTCGGCGGTAAACCAGTCGATATGGCTGCGTAAATGGGTCACGCCATTTGCTGCCGCCCGGGCCAGCGCGGCGGACGCCCGACGTTGAATATCCGCCCTGGTCCAGTGTCGGCGATCCTCGTGCATGGCGTGGATCGCCGCCAGCAGCCCGGCCTGCGCCGGACGGCAGCGTTCAAGGGTAAAGGTTTTGTCCAGATGGGCATGGGGTTCCACCAGGCCGGGGAGCGTCAGGGTCCCCGCCAGGTCCCACAGGCCGGGAGCCGGCTCGACGGAGGGCGTCACGGCGGCGATCCGCCCATCGCGAAAGGCCAGGTCCGCCAGCCGCGGTTCACCGTTGGCCTGCGTCGGCCAGCCGTCGGGCAGCGCCCAGGCCGGAAGTCGGGCGCGGCTGATGCCGGCGAGCGGCGCGCAAGAGGAGGGGAACGTCATCGTCAGTCTCCTCACAGATCCAAAACCAGACCCGGCGATTTCGCCCGCGAACAGCAGAGCGTGATCTGGTCGTTGCCGGCTTTCTCCTCCGCCGTCAGTACGCTGTCCCGGTGCTCGGGGAGCCCGTCGAGAACCCCGGTAATACACGATCCGCACATTCCCTGTTCGCAGGAGAGCATCACCTCCACCCCGGCGTGCTGTAATACCTGAGCAATGGTTTGATCCGCGGCGACCTGCAGACGCTGCCCGCTGGAGGCCAGCTCAATATAAAATGCGTTGTTCGCCGCGATATTATTTTCCGCCGCGGGAGTAAAGCGCTCGAATACGAATTGCGACGGCGACCAGCGATATTCCTCCATGACTGACCGCAGTCGCTGAATAAAGCCCTCCGGGCCGCAGGCCACCACTGCGGTATCAGGGTGGGGCGTGGTTAAGCATTCGGGGATCCGCTGGCGAAACGACGCGCCTTCCTCGCTGCAGTGGATCGCCACCGTGCCGCTCGCGGCCAGCTGGGCCAGGCGCGATGTGAAGGCCGTCTGGCGCGAGCTGGCGACATAATAATGCAGCTCCAGCGCCCCTTTTCTGGCGGCAATCGCTTCGGCCATCGCCAGCAAAGGCGTGATGCCGATGCCGCCGGCAAACAGCAGGTAGCGCCCGGCCTCCGGCAGGGGAAAATGGTTACGCGGCGACGATATGGAGAGCCGATCGCCGTGTTTGAGCTGCTGGTGCAAATAGCGTGAGCCGCCGGTGGACGCGTCCGTCAGCCGGACGCAAACTTCATAATGATTACCGCGGTCAGGCATGCCGCACAGGGAATATTGCCGCGGGCCAACGCCGGGAATAATAATATCGATATGCGCCCCGGCGGAGTAGGCCGGTAATATTTCCCCGGCCGCCGCCTGCAATATTAAAGATAGATTTCCCTCGCCGTTGGGGCGTATTTCCCCCACCGAGACCGAAATAAGATCGTGGCTGTGCATTACCGTTTTCTCTCCCTCAATCCGCTGTCTGCAGGGCGGCCAGGGGCAGCGAAGGGATACCCGCTCCTTCGCGGTGACTGTCCGGCGTGCAAAAATGGATGAAACGATCGTTTCTCCGCTATGAATGCTACGGTATTGTGATAAAACTGTTGCGTCCAGAGCTTTGATTCGCACAACCCGTTGCAAAAAAGAGAGCACCCAAACGATGTTTGCCTTCTCCCGATTTCTGCTCTATTTCACCGAAGTGGCCCGTCAGGGGTCGTTTCGTAAAGCGTCAGAGGCGCTGCATGTGTCTGCGTCTTCTATTGACCGTCAGATTTTGCGCGTGGAACAGGAGCTGGCGATGCCGCTCTTCGAGCGCCATCCTACCGGGCTGCGGCTGACCGCCGCCGGGGAGCTGCTGCTGCACGCGGCCAATAACTGGAAAAAAGACTTTACCCGGGTCTGCGAGCAGCTGGATGACCTGCGCGGACTGCGGCGGGGGCATGTGCGCATCGCCACTATCGATGCCATTAACCGGCATTTCTTTTCGACGATGCTTAAAGAGGTGCACAAACATTATCCCAACATCTCTTTTACATTGACCACCATCAACAATATCCACATCCAGCAGGCGCTGATCTCCGGCGAGGCGGATTTCGGCATCATGCTCAATCCGCAGACCTCCCGCGAACTGCAGGTGCGGGCGTTTGCCGAAATGAATATGGGGATCGTAGTGCCGACCGGCCATCCGCTGGCCGGCCGCAGCGCTGTGCGTTTTAGCCAGTGCATCGACTACCCGTTTATCCTGCCATCCGCCCCGTTGATGATCAGCGAACCGGTGGAGGCGCTGGTCAACATCAGCGGCAACGAGGTGAAGGAGGTGGCGGTATCGAATAACATCCACATGATCCGCACCCTGATCAAAGAGCAGATGGGCATCGGCATCCTGTGCCGGCTGGATATTCTCGATGAGATCGAGTCCGGCCAGCTGGCGTTTGTGCCGCTAACCGATCCGCAGCTTAAGCCTTTCACCCTGGCGCTGTGCGTCTCGCCCGCCCGCCAGCTTTCCCTTGCCGCCTCGATGATGCTGAACCAGCTGGAGATGCTCTTCAGCCAGCTGTGAGAGACCGGGCAGGCACTAAAATCATTCATTAACGCACCAAAACGGTGCATTTAATGAGTGCATGAATCAAAGGTTGCATGCCCAAGGGCGGCGGCGCAGGCGATTTTTCGCGGCCGCTCGCGAGCCATCAAATCTGGCATCGTTTTTGTATAGCTGAGTGTGAGTAGAAGCGGTCAGTACGGGTTATCCATACGGGACATTGCTCAGTCACCATGTCGCGGTTCAATGTTGACCGGGATGGGAGGCTGAGCCACATTCGCTCGCTCCCCCTCCCGGCGTAAAGAGGAGAGGGATAATGAAAACAGGCGCACGCCTTCCCCGGGGCTTACGCTGGCTGGGCCTGATGGCCCTCGGCGGTGTATCGCTGGCCGTTCAGGCCGAGGAAAAAATCGTTCTGCTGACCTCCTGGTACGCTCAGGCGGAGCAGGGGGGTTATTATCAGGCTCAGGCCACTGGGCTGTACAAAAAATATGGTCTCGACGTCGAGATCCGCTCCGGCGGACCGCAGGTCAACGGCATGCAGTTACTGTTGTCGAAGCGGGCCGATGTGATCATCGGTTACGATCTGCAGCTGCTGGAAGGCATTCAGCGCGGCTTCCAGGCGAAAGCCATTGCCGCGCCCTTTCAGTACGATCCCCAGGGGCTGCTGACCCACGCCGATGTCAGCTCCCTGCAGGGGCTGAAAGACAAAACCATTCTGGTCTCCAGCTCCGGTCAGGCGACATGGTGGCCGTGGCTGAAGGCGCAATACCAGCTGAGCGACGCTCAGGTTCGCCCCTATACCTTCAATATTCAACCCTTTGTCGTCGACGACGCTGTCGCCCAGCAGGCCTATGTCAGCTCCGAGGTGTTCCAGGTGCAGAAGGCCGGGGTGAAGGCGAACTTCTTCCTCTTTTCTGAGCATGGTTACCCTCCCTATGGCGGTATTCTCATCGCCCGCCCGGACACCATCGCTGAGCGTAAAGCGGCGATGGCGAAGTTTGTCCGCGCCTCAATGGAGGGTTGGGTGAGCTATCTCAAGGATCCGGCGCCGGGAAATGCGCTGATTAAGCAGGACAACCCGAAAATGACCGACGATCTGCTCGCCTGGGGCGTGACCCAGATCCGTGAGCATCACCTGATCGACGGCGGGGATGCCGCCAGCCAGGGCTGGGGGACGATGACCGACGCCCGCTGGCAGAAGACGCGCGACTTTATGGTCAGCGCCGGTCTGCTGGCGGCGGCCACCGACTGGAAACAGGCCTATACCACCGACTTTGTCCAGACCATGCAGGTTAAACCCTGAGGAGCGACGCCATGTCATTCATCATTAAAAATGCCCATGCCATCCTCAGCGGTCTGTCCGGAGAGGCGGCGCGGCTGGCCGGGCCGGATATTCGCATCCGCGACGGCAAGATTGCGGCCATCGGCAGCCTGACGCCGCTGCCGGAAGAGCGACTGATCGACGCCCGCGACTGCGTGATCTATCCGGCATGGGTGAATACGCACCATCATCTTTTTCAGTCGCTGCTGAAGGGCGAGCCGCAGGGGCTGAACCAGAGCCTGACGGCCTGGCTGAGCGCCACGCCGTACCGCTTTCGCGCGGCTTTCGATGAACATACCTTTCGTCTGGCGGTGCGCATTGGTCTGGTGGAGCTCCTGCGCTCGGGCTGCGCCAGCGTGGCGGATCACAACTACCTGTACTGGCCGGATATGCCTTTCGATACGTCGGAGATTCTCTTCAGCGAAGGGGAAGCGCTGGGGATGCGCATCGTTCTGTGCCGGGGTGGGGCGACCCAGGGCCGGGCGGTGGAGCAGGATCTGCCGGTGGCGCTGCGTCCGGAAACCTTCGACGGCTATATGGCGGATATTGAACGGCTGGTCAGCCGCTATCACGACCCGCGGCCCGACTCGCTGCGCCGGGTGGTGATGGCGCCCACTACCGTCCTGCACTCCGCGCCGGGCGCCCAGCTGCGGGAGATGGCGAAGCTGGCCCGCCAGCTGGGGATCCGGCTGCACAGCCATTTATCGGAAACCGTCGATTATCTTGACGCCGCGCGGCAGAAATTCGCCATGACGCCGGTGCAGTTCTGCGCGGAGCACGACTGGCTGGGAAGTGACGTGTGGTTTGCCCATCTGGTGAAGCTTCTGCCGGAGGAGATTGCTCTGCTGGGCCGCACCGGTACCGGCATTGCTCATTGTCCGCAAAGCAATGGCCGGCTGGGCAGCGGCATCGCCGATCTGCTGGCGCTGGAGCAGGCCGGGGTCCCGGTCTCGCTGGGGGTGGACGGCGCTGCCTCCAATGAAGCGGCGGATATGCAAAGCGAAGCCCATGCCGCATGGCTGCTGCAGCGCGCGCGCAAAGGGATGCTGGCGCAGCCGCGCTACGCCGGAGGCACCTTCGAGGGCGGAGCCGATGCGGCCACGGTGGAGGATGTGGTGCGCTGGGGCAGCGCCGGCGGGGCGCAGATCCTTGGCTTAGCGCAGAGCGGCACCCTGCAGGTCGGGATGCAGGCGGACCTCGCCATTTACCGGCTGGACGATCCGCGCTACTTCGGCCTGCATGATATGGCGATTGGCCCGGTGGCCTGCGGCGGCCGCGCCGCGCTGAAGGCGCTGCTGCTGAATGGCCGGCCCATCGTGGAAGATGACGCCATTCCCGGTCTCGACCTTGACGCGATGCGCCACGACGCGCTGGCGGCAGTCCGTACCCTCCAACAGCGCGCCGCTGTTTAACTGATAACAGGATAATGACGATGAACGCAACCACCCAAAATCAACGCTATGCCTTACAGGAACTGGAAAAAGAGGCGCTGATGGGCGCCCAGGGCGAAGAGACCTTTGCCCGCGAAGTGCGCTGTATCGACCTGTCTCACTTTGCCGAAAGAAAAAATGACATTGCCGAACAACTGTGGGAGGCGGCGGTGGAGATCGGTTTCTTCCAGGTCAGCCACCACGGTATTCCGCTGGCGGCGATCCGCCAGGCGTTCAGTACGACCGAGGCGTTTTTCGACCTGCCCGACGAGGTGAAGCGCCAGTATCCGCTGGCCGGCAACGCCGGCTGGGAGAGCAAGGCGCAGGTCCGGCCATCGACCCGCACGCCGGATCAAAAAGAGTCATATCAGATAACCCGTCCGCTGATGGACGGGCGCTGGCCCAGCGATCGGGAGCTGCCAGGCTTCCGACAGACGATGCTCGGATTTGAATCGCAGTGCTGGCAGCTGGGGATGAAGATCCTCTCCTGCTTTGCTTTAAAGCTCGGTTTTCCGGAATCGTTTTTTACCACCGCGCACGATCCGCAGCGTGATACCTATCAGAGCACCTTGCGCATGCTGCACTACTATGCAACCGAGCAGTCGCAGCAGGGGATGTGGCGGGCCGGCGCGCATACCGATTTTGACTGCCTGACGCTGCTGTTCCAGCGCCCCGGTCAGGGCGGCCTGCAGGTCTGCCCTGGCAAGGACCGCGAAAGCCAGCAGTGGACCAGCATTGAGCCAAGGGAAGAGGTCATCACCTGCAATATCGGCGATATGCTGATGCGCTGGAGCGACGACCAGCTGCCGTCTAACTTCCACCGGGTGAGAAACCCGCAGCCCCACGAATATCAGGGGCCGCGCTACAGCCTGGCGTTTTTCTGCCAGGCCAATAAAGATATCGAGATCCTTGGGCCGCAGAGGAAGTACCCGCCTATCAGCGCCGAGGATTATCTGCAGCAGCGGATCCAGGCCAATTTCGCCAAAGGGTAGGATGTACTCTTGAGTGGTTTTCCTGTCGCTGGCTTTCGCTGGCCCGGCGGCAGGATATCCGGCGCTGGGCTTTTCACGGGGTCGGGGTTGCCGATGCGGGCGACAAGGGTATCTCTGCCGCAGCCATAAAATCGATAAAACAGCGTATTCGCGGCGACAGGTAGCGGCTGGCAGGCCACAGGACGGAGAAATGCCCATCCTTGACGCAACAGCCGGGCAACACCTCCTGCAGGTGTCCCTCATTGATGGCCTCACGCACAACAAAATCAGGAACATAGGCGATACCCATCCCCGCCGCGCTTAAGCGAATGGCAGCCTCAATGTTATTGACCCTCATCACGGAAGCGGCCCTGAAATCCCCCGTCAGCCGCATATCACGCAGTTCCCAGGGCTGGATCAGCCCCGTCGAAGGGAAGCGAAAAAAAATGCACTTGTGCGCCGCCAATTCCGCTGGCGAGCCGGGAACGCCGTATTCCGCCAGATATGCCGGGCTGGCGCAGAGCACAAAACGAAAACCCCCCAGCTTTCTGGCGATCAATCGGGAGTCCGCTAGTTCACCGCTGCGGATAGCGATATCAAATCCTTCATCGATCAGATTGACCAGCCGGTCACTAAAATCGAGATCCAGTTCAACCTGCGGATAACGACGGCTAAAGGCGGTGAGGGCAGGGAGCAGCAGGCGGTAGCCGATGACAGGCAGTGAAATTCTTAGTTTGCCGGAGGGCTGTGAGAGACTGCTCGTCAGCTCAGACTCGGCCTCCTGGATCTGCTCCAGGATACTCTGGCAGCGGGTCAGAAACGCGGCCCCCTCCGCCGTCAGGCTGACGTTTCTGGTGCTGCGGTTAAACAGCCGGACCCCCAGTTTATGCTCAAGCCGGGCGACATTCTTACCCACCGCCGAGGCTGAAATGCCCAGCAGCCTGGCGGCCTGAACAAAGCTTAGCGTTTCGGCGGTGCGGACAAAGGACGTTAGCGAGGTGAGGCTGTCCATCGATTATAAACCTTATGTCTCTTAAGAAGATATTTTCAGTCTATTTATCGGCATTAACATCCGCAATAGGATGGCGGCAGTTTATTCATTCCTTCCTTGCCGACTGATGAGGGCCGCCTGATGTTACTCACCGCCAGAACACATTCCCGATCCGCCAGCGCCCTGGCCGCGCTTTCTGTCTTTATGGCGGCCATGCTGCTGCCGTTAAGTTTTACCGGCGGCGTCATGACCACCCCGGCGATACAGCAGTCGCTGGGCGGCTCTCCCGCTGCGCTGTCGTGGCTGACCAATGGCTTTATGCTGACCTTCGGCAGCTTTTTGCTGGCCGCAGGCGTGACCGCGGATGCCATTGACAGAAAACGCATCTTTCTCGCTGGCGCCGCGCTGTTTTGCCTGAGCAGTCTGCTGTTTTGCCTGACGCACGATCTCTTCCTGTCAGGCGTGCTGAGGGCTCTGCAAGGTCTGGCCGCGGCGATGATTTTAGCCAGCGGCAGTGCGGCGCTGGCCCAGCTGTATGACGGCGCTCAGCGGACGCGGGCATTCAGCATCCTGGGCACGGTGTTCGGCGCCGGCCTGGCGTTCGGTCCGCTGCTGATCGGCTTCATGACCGACGCGGTGGGCTGGCGCGGCGTATACGCCCTGTTTGCGCTGCTCTCGGCGATGGTTCTGTTTCTCGGTCTGGCCTGTCTGCCCGCGGCAAAAAAAAGCGAGCCGCGGACACCCGACAATCTCGGCTTAACCCTGTTTACGCTGGCCCTGATGCTGTTCACTGCATCGCTGATGGTCATTCCGGCCCGCGGTTTTTTATCGCTGACCACGCTGGCCTTGTTCATCGTATCGGGGGGACTGTTCGTCGCGTTTGCCGTGCGCTGCCGAAGAGTGAATAACCCGGTGCTGGAACTCTCCCTGCTGCGCCATCCGCGTTTTGTCGGCGTACTGTTGCTGCCTGTCGCCACCTGCTGTTGCTACGTTGTCCTGCTGATTATCGTTCCACTGCATTTTATGGGCGGAGAGGGGATGAGTGAGTCGCAGAGCGCGCTGTATCTGATGGCGCTGACCGCGCCGATGCTGATTTTCCCATCCCTTGCGGCCCTGCTCACCCGCTGGTTTTCACCGGGGCAGGTGGCCACGGGGGGGCTGATGATTGCCTCCGTTGGGTTGCTGTTGCTGGGTGATGCTTTTCACAGCCACCGCCTCCCGCAGCTGGTGCTGGCGCTGATCCTGTGCGGGGCGGGGGCGGCGCTTCCCTGGGGATTGATGGATGGCCTGGCGATATCCGCAGTGCCGGTCGCCAAAGCCGGTATGGCGGCAGGCCTGTTCAACACCGTTCGCGTTGCCGGCGAGGGGATCGCCCTGGCGGTCGTCACCGCGGTATTAACGGCAAGCAATAACCTGACTCTGCAGAGTCGCGTTCACGGGTATGCGCCCGAGGTGATTCGCCGCGCCGCAGGCTGGCTGGGGGCCGGTAATATGCCGCAGGCGGCAGCGCTTTTGCCTGACTTTTCCCTTCGGGCGCTGCGCGAGAGCTATGACACTGCTTATACGGTACTGTTTAGCGGGCTGGCGGTCGTCACCCTGCTGTGCGCCCTGATGGTCTGGCGGACGCTATGCCGCAAGGGGGGCGCTATCCAGACCCGCAACAGCGGATCCTGAACCCCCATGACGGTGCACTGGCGTCACGCTCCCGATAATCGTCTTTTCCGGTCTGCTCAGCGAACCGGGACTGTCATTGTTTCGCTGGCGGAACTATGCTGATTAGGGCGGCCACATGCGCCGCTCCGGCAGCGGAAACAGTGACTCACAGGTGGCGGTATGGCGAGCGATCCGGAACTGATTTACATCGAGATCCTTGAAACGGTGCTGATGGCCACCCTGGATCCTGATTTGTGGAAATCGGCGCTGCAGAAACTGGCGTTCCTCACCGGCCATCAGTACGCGGCATTTCTGTTCTACGATAAAGGCAACGCGCACCTGTTGACCGATTCACTCCTGCTGGAGGAGAAGGTTTTCACCGCCTATCGCGACGTGTTTCTGGCCATCGATCCCGCCGAAAAAATACTGACCGCGTTACCGGTCGGGCAGATGTACCGGGACCGCGAGTATTTAGGCGATAAGTTTATTGCCGGCAGCGTCTATTACAATGAGTTTCATCACCCCAACGATCTGAATAATCTTACCAGCGTCAAGCTGTGCACCCTCAATGGCTATGCCACCTATCTGTCACTGATGACGGCCAATACGGCAGCTTATCCGCAGCCGGCGCAGTTTGAACTGTTCAGGCGCCTGATCCCGGCGCTAAAAACCGCCTGCCAGCTACACGCCCGGTTTGAACAGCTGCGGGACACCATAAAATACCAGAGCGCGGTAATGGACAATGGGATCTACCCGGTATGGCTGGTGGATCATGGCGGTAACATTCTCTACGCCAGCGCGCATGCCGAACGCTACCTGCGCGCCAACGCCCGCCTCTCCTGGTACAGCGGGGGCGATACGCTGTGCCTTAATACCGACAGCAAAAAACTGAAACGGGCTATTGAGCAGGCCACCCGAACGGCAGAGCCGCCAAGGGCAGGACTGTGCTATACCGCCGGCCGCCAGCCGAAACCGATCCTGGTGATCCCGGCGGCCCGCCTTGCCGGGGTGGCCTGCGTGATTATTCCCGAGCCGTTTCTCACCGGCAGCGCCGTGATGGAGCTGTTTAACGTCAAGCCTGCCGAGAACGCAGTGGCGGAGCTGCTGGTGCGGGGCATGACGCCGGATGAGTGCGCCTTACATCTGGGCGTATCTATCGCCACCATCAGAACCCACCTCAGCGCCCTGTACCGGAAAACCCACACCCGTAATCAGGCAGAACTGTTGCTGATCATCCGCGCGATCCACGGCTGACAGCTTGCTCAGGAATGATGGTCGCGCAGGAAAACGGTCAGCACCTCTTTCGGCGGCACGCCGCCGCATTCGCCGATCATCCAGCCCACCGCGCCGCGGTGATAGGCGCCGTGAAAGAGCATGTGGTTGAGCATCTCCATCGCGGTCATATTGCCGTCGCCGCCGTCGACAAATGTGAAGGCGATACGTTCGTGGAAATCGGCGGGCGTCATGGCGCTGACGTACTGAATGTATTCGTCCGTACAGGCGGTCATGGCCGTTTCCAGCTCATCAACGGTTGGCGTCTCGGGGGTATTCAGCGCGGTGTAACCGTGCGTCTTGCCGCGCAGATTCGCCCGGAAAATCATGTCAACGACATGGATATGGTTCATCAGTCTGAGGGTCAGGTGACGCTTTTCGCCATGTACTGTACCGTCTATCGCGCGGATTGCCTGCAAGGTGGCAAGGTCAATCCAGCGCTTGTATTTCAACAGCGTCACTACGGTGTCTTTGTCCATTGTCGGTCCCGGGTTGGTTGAGCCACTATCTTAGCGATGATGCCAGCGAGTTGTCACTCTCCCGCGCCAGGCACAAAAAAGCCTCGCCGGGGCGAGGCTTTTTAATCAGCAGGTGATTTAGTCAAACACACCGTTAATCACGGCGGTAACGATGGCGGTGCTCAGGGCGACCAGCACCAGGTCATCGCCGACCGCGCGCCATTCATAGCCCGGATAATAGGGCAGGTCGTTAATCATAGAAGCGGGCAGGGTCTTTTTCGCGATACCCGGAGGTAACGGTTTGCCGCGGGCGACATTTTTGGCGATACCCGGAGGCAGCGCCTGATAGCCGACCAGACCGTAGTTCACCGCAAGAGAGCGCGCCCGTGAGAAGCTAATATCGCTGTCGACGTGGTCGGGCTTGCCGTAGTTTTTGCGGTTGCCATGATCGTCATTGGACTGACCTTTATTTTGTCCTTTATTGCCATGGTCGCCGCTGTTACCGCTGTTACCATGATTGCCGCTATTGCCATGGTTACCACTGTTCCCGTGATTACCACCGCCGCCGCCATTGCCATTGCCGTTACCCGGGTTGGCATAGGCCGGAGCCGCCATAACGGCGAGAGAAATAACCGCCGCCAGTGCTGTTTTAATAGTGCGACGCTTAAGCATGATCTTGATTCCTTAATGTGGAGTACACGCATAAAAAATAAGATAAAGCTATGCCCCGGGCAATCTCATATAGTCTTATTTTTTGCCGGGCTTTCACGGGAAGGTCACATAGGGATAGCGGGGCGCGGACGAGCAGTTCCATTGCTGCGTTTTGACAGACGGGCGACCGCGCCCCGCTAAATGTGTCGCCGGCAGGATCGCTCCCGGGCGTGTCGCAAAAAAATGCCCGAAGCCATCGGGCAAAAATGAATAAAAATATTACGCTTCATTCATAACGCGTCTCACAAGACGGAACGGATAGTAAATCCTGGCGCCGCTGCGCACAATCGGCCGCTTGTTTAGAAATAAATAACCACGCCGACCGCGCTCAGGACGCGATCCAATGGCAGGCGACCCGATGGCCAGGGGCCACCTCGCGCAGCGCCGGCGCTTCTCTGTGGCACCGCTCGCCGACCTGCGGGCAACGGGATGAAAAACGGCAGCCGGCGGGAGGATTGACCGGATCCGGGATCTCGCCTTGCACCAGCGTCTGCGGTTCGCTGTGCGGGTCGAGGGTCGGCACCGCGGCCAGAAGCGCGCGGGTGTAGGGGTGGAGGGGGCGGCTGAACAGCGCATCGCGGCTGGCGCTTTCCACCAGTTGCCCGAGATACATCACCGCCACATCGTCACATAGATGCTCCACCACCCCGAGGTCGTGGGAGATAAACAGAAACGTGACGCCGCGGTCGTCGCGCAGGTCGGAAAACAAATTGATGATCTGCGCCTGAATGGACACATCGAGGGCCGAGATGGGCTCATCGGCGACGATAAAATCCGGGTTGAGGATCAGCGCCCGGGCAATACCGATCCGCTGGCGCTGGCCGCCGGAAAACTGATGCGGGAAGCGGGCGTAGTGTTCCGGCGCCAGGCCGCAGATCTTCATCACGTCGATCACCCGGTCATACAGCTCATCGCGGGCGCAGAGCTTGTGCTGCAGCATAGCTTCGCCTATCGCCTCGCCAATACGCAGCCGCGGGTTCAGCGAGCTGTAGGGATCCTGAAATACCAGCTGCATCTTCGGCCGAATGGCGCGCAGGGCAGGCGCGGTCAGGTCGGCCAGCTCCTGACCGTGAAATTTCACGCTGCCGGCGCTCTTCTCGTACAGGCCAAGCAGGGTTCGGCCGACGGTGGTTTTCCCGCTGCCGGACTCGCCCACCAGGCCAAAAATGGTGCCCGGACGGATGTTAAAGCTGACGCCGTCCACCGCGCGAAGCTCGCCGGTCTGTTGGCCAAACAGGCCGTCGCGCAGCGGAAAATATTTTTTCAATCCATCCACTTCAATAACATAGCGTTCGCTCATGCTGTCGCCTCCGCAAATTCACTGTAAAAGCAGGCGGCCCGCTGGCGCTCGCCGAGCAGCGGCGGAATCGCCTCCCGGCAGCGCGGTGTCGCCCGCTCGCAGCGCCCGGCAAAGGCGCAGCCCGTCGGCAGGGCGGCCAGGTCCGGCACCTGGCCGGGAATCGAGTACAGCCGCCGACGCCGCTCGCCCGGCACCGGGCGGGAGGCGATGAGCCCACGCGTGTAAGGGTGCTGCGGATGGCGTAATACCTCCGCGGTGGCGCCCTGTTCCACAATCCGTCCGGCATACATCACCACTACCTGCTCGGCCATCTGCGCGATCACCCCCAGGTCGTGGGTAATCAGCATCATCGCCATCTGGCTGGCCCGCGCCCGGTCCCGCAGCAGGCGCAGGATCTGCGCCTGCACGGTCACGTCGAGCGCGGTGGTGGGTTCGTCGGCAATCAGCAGTTTGGGCTGACAGCTCAGCGCCATGGCGATCATCACCCGCTGCAGCATGCCGCCGGAAAGCTGGTGGGGGTAGCTGACCATCAGGCTGTCGCCGCGCGCCAGGCCGACCTCGCTGAGCAGCCGGGTAGCCTGCTGCCAGGCGGCTTTCGGCGAGGCGCCGAGGTGGCGGATCGCTGGTTCGCACAGCTGCTCTCCGATGGTCAACACCGGGTTCAGGGCCGACATCGGTTCCTGAAAGATCATTGCCAGCTGGTGGCCGCGCAGGTCGGCCATCTGTCTGGCTTTTAGCCGCAGCAGATCGCGGTCCGCGAAACGGATCTCGCCGCCGTCGATGCGCGCGGCCTGCGGCGGCAGGAGGCCCATCAGCGCCATCGCGGTGACGCTTTTGCCGCAGCCGGACTCGCCCACCACGCCAACGGTTTGCCCGGCCTGAATCATGAAAGAGACGTCCTGCACCGCGCGCACGCGATGGCGTTCGCCAGCGAAAGAGACGGAGAGATGATTAAAGGAGACTAACGGTATGCTCATTTCAGCCTCGGTTTCATATTGGGATCCATGGCGTCGCGCAGGCCATCGCCCAGCACGTTAATGGCGATCACGGTGATAAAGATGGCGATCCCTGGCGGCATCCACAGCCAGGGACGGCGCTGGAAATCGATCAGGCTATTGGCGGCGTCCATCATATTGCCCCACGACGGCGTCGGCGGCACCACGCCGAGGCCGAGATAGCTCAGCGCGGATTCGCTGAGGATGGCGTTGGCGACAGCCATGGTCGCCATCACCACCAGAATCGGAATGGTATTCGGCAGCAGGTGGCCAAACAGCCGGCGACGCGCCGACAGGCCCAGCACCTGGGTGGCCAGCATAAAATCGCGTTCGCGCAGGGAGAGACATTGTCCGCGCACCAGCCGCGCCAGTCGGGGCCACTCCAGCAGGCTGAGCATCACCACCACCATATAGATGCGCGAGTCCGGAGAAAAATCGAGCTCGGAAAGCATCGCCCCGGCGACGATCAACAGCGGCAATCCGGGGATGGTCATCACCAGGTCGGCCACGCGCATGATCACTCTGTCGGTTAACCCGCCGACATACCCCGAGAGGGCGCCGAGCAGATAGCCCAGGAACACCGACATCACCATGGTCAGCAGACCGATAATCAGCGAGATGCGCCCGGCCAGCAGCAGGCGGGTGTAAACATCACGGCCGAGGAAATCGGTCCCCAGCCAGTGTTCGGCATCGGGCGGGTGGTTGATGCTCAGGGCGTCGGTGGCATCCTCTTTCCACGGCGACCAGACGGGCCCCAGCGCGCACCACACCGCCATGACCGCCAGCAGGAACAGGCAGAACATGGCCAGCCGGTTACGGCGCAGCTGTCGCCACCCCTGGCGCCAGGGAGAGGGGGTAATGTGCGCCAGCGCCGGGATAGCCGCCTGCCGCTGGCGACGACGGGTAGCAAAGTAAGACAGAATCATCATGACCTCACCCGAATACGCGGATCGGCCCAGGCGTACAGCACGTCGGCGAGCAAATTACCGACGATCGTTAGCACCGCCAGAAACAGGGTGAACCCCATCAGCACCGGATAGTCGCGGGCGGCCAGCGAGTCGATATGGATGTGGCCCGCCCCCGGCCAGTTGAATACCTTTTCGGTAATGATCGCCCCGGAGAACAGCCCCGGCAGCTCGAAGCCCAGCAGGGTGATGATCGGCAGCAGGGCGTTGCGTAGCGCATGTTTGAGGATCACCGTGCGCTCCTGCAACCCCTTGGCGCGGGCGGTACGGATAAAATCCATTTTCACCACGTCGAGCATACTGGCGCGCACATAGCGCGTCAGGCTTCCCGCCTGCAGCATCACCAGCGCCAGCACCGGCAGCGCCAGGTGGGCCGCCACCTGCAGCACATACTGCCAGCCGCTCTCGTCGCTGCCGGTATTGGTCATCCCGCCTACCGGCAGCCAGTGGAGATCGACGGCAAACCATTTAATCAGCAGCAGGCAGAGGAAAAAGGTGGGGAACGACATGGCGGCAAACACCGCGACGCTCACCAGATGATCAAACCAGGAGCCGGGTCGCAGGGCTGACACCACGCCGACCGCCAGGCCAATGCCCCAGTAAAAGACCAGCGCGACGCTGGCCAGCAGAAAAGAGTTCCAGATGTACTGGTTGAGCAGCTGGCTGACCGGGATCTGATACTGCAGCGAAAAGCCTAAATCGCCGCGCAGCAGCTGTCCCAGCCAGTGGAGATAGCGGGTGAACAGCGGCTGGTCGAGGCCATAGATCGCCTTCAGCTCCGCGGCGCGGGCGGCGGTCAGGGTGATATTGCCATCGATAAAGTCGCCGGGGGTTTTGGCAAACAGCATAAAAATAATGAACGAGGCCAGCAGCAGCATCGGCAGCGTTTGCAGCAGGCGCCTCAGGATGAAATTTTTCATGACGATCTCGCATCAGCCGCCGGTTAACCCGGCGGCCAGGGGATTTACTTGACGATTTTCACATCCGGCAGGCTGCCGGTCAGGCCGTTGTAGATATCCGGTTTAAAGCCGGTGACGCGGGCGCTGCTGGCGGAAAGAATGTTGCGATAGCCGAGCAGGATCACCGGTGGATCGTCGGCCAGCACTTTGTACAGCTGGTGATAGATCGGCTTGCGCTGTTCGATGTCGAGCACCGCGTTGCCGGCGTTAATCAGCTTATCGACCTCCGCGTTGTGGTAGCCGGACGCTTTCGCTTCGCTGCTGTAAAAATCCCATACCCCATCATGCGGGTCGTTGAGGGTGCTGGTGCTGAACGAGGCCAGATCGTAATTTCCGGCTTTGCGCTGCGCCATCAGGGCGTTGAAATCCACCACCTGCGGCTTAAGCTGCACGCCGATCTGCCGCCAGTTCTCTTTGGCGATGGGGATCAACGCATCGTTGAGCACCTTCTTGCTCACCAGCAGGGTCAGCTCCAGGCGCTGGCCATCTTTGACGCGGATACCGTCGGCGCCAGCTTTCCAGCCGGCCTCATCCAGCAGCTTTTTCGCCTGCGCCGGATCGTAAGGGTAAGGATTGACGCCTTCTGCGTTAAAGGCCCAGGAGATAGGGGCGATCGGCTCGATGGCGACTTTGCCGTATCCCTGATAGACCACGTCGATCAGCTTTTGCCGGTCCAGGCCGTAAATCAGCGCCTGGCGCACCCGCTTATCCTGCAGCGCCGGGCGATGAACGTTGAATTCCACCTGGCTGTAGTCGCTGGAGCCGTAAAGGTTAATGTTGGCGAAGCCGAGCATCTTCAGCTGTTCGATATCGTCAGGACGAGAGGTAAAGGCGTCGTAGTCGGTCTCCCCGGTCTGGAACAGCTGGAAGTTGGTCGACGGATTGGTTACGCGATAGATAAAGCGCGGCGTTGGCGGCGTCCCACGGTAAAAGTGGCTATTGGCATGGAAGCGAATTTCCTGACCGGGAATATAGGTATCGTACACGTAAGGGCCGTTGCCCAGCGGCTTGCCGTGCAGTGAGCGCAGATAGTCGAGATTTCCCCGCTGATATCCTTTGCCGTACCAGGCTTTCGACAACACCGGCCCGCCAATTTTGGCCAGCGTGGTGGCGCCTGGCTGGGTGGTGGTTACCTGCAGGGTGAGCGGGTCGATGACCTTCAGGCCGCTGACGCGGTCAGCCTTGCCGGCTTTGTATTCTGCGCCGCCGGCGATATTGGCCAGAGTGATGTCGGTATCGCCATCATATTTGGGGTCGAGCAGGACCGTCAGGGTAAAGGCGACATCTTCCGCCGTCAGCGGTGAACCGTCGCTGAAGGTCAGGCCAGGGCGCAATTTGATGGTATAGACTTTATTGTCCGGGCTGACCGTCCAGCTCTCCGCCAGCCCCGGGACCAGCTTGCCCTGGCTGTCCCAGTCGATCAGGCGTGAAAAAATGACGTTAGTGACGTTCTCATCCCAGCCGTTGACGAAAAAGTAGGGGTTGAAGATCCCCTGCGGCTCGGAGATCCCGGCCACTACCGTGTCCTTGCGCAGCTTAGCGCTGGCCGGGATCTGACTGGCGTCGGCGGCCGGGGTGATACCTTCTTTCAGGAGACCCTCAGCAAAGATGGCAGAAGAAAATGCTACCACGCCGCCGAGCAGGGCCACTTTTAGCGCCAGGGCAAAGCGGGTTTTTCTGGTTTTTAATCCTTGTTGTAATCTGGACAAAAGTGCTACCTCATCAAGTGATTGCGTGGTGATTTACAATTCATGACGAAAGATAAGAGGCGCACTTCGCCCTGTCTAACACTGAAACGCTATGATTTATAACCAATTATCCTTAGCAAAGGATCGGCAATATAATCCCATTCTATGGCTATGAAGCAGTGGTTTCCGCTGTGCGATGAGGGAGGCAACATGCTGTCCGCGACCCAGCCTTTCCATCGCGAGGTTCTGAACAGGCGTCACACCTGCGCGGTATTCGCCGGCTGGGCGAGAACGATGAAAGTGAACCCGTACCGACCGCCGTGTACGGCGTAAGGCACCGTGACGGTCGGTTCCGGGCAGACGTTAACGCTCCTTCGCCGCAGGGGGAAGCAGTGAGGGGGCGGTTGCGGCTAGCGGCTGCCAGAGCCGCTCGGGGTCGCGAAACCCCTCTTCGATGAGGGCATAAAAGCGGCTGGCGTGGAGACCGTCGACGAAGGCATGGTTAAATCGCCCGGCCACCGGGATCACGCCGTCTTGCAGTTTCCCCCATGTGAGCGCCGGAACCGCGGCGCCCACCGCGTATTCCGCATGGGTCATCGAGGTGAAGTGGAGCCACGGCAGACAGCTGGCGCAGATAAAATGTTCGCCATCGACGATGAGCGGCGCAGGCGATGTCTCTCTTGCCGCGACGATCTTTGGCGTTGCCGCGGCGCTGAAGGTGGTGAACTCGGGAGCGTTGTCGCACCATACCTGGCGGAAGCCCTCCTCGACGGTCATCACCGGCGTCATGACCGCCAGACTGTCATATTCAATCACCTCGCCATTGCGCATGCGCTGTCGGAGCTGCGGGACCCCGTTGGCCGCGCGCAGCAGGGCATAGAGCGCGAGCTGAAAAAACGAGACCCGACGGTCCTTTGCACATTCGTACAGGCGCTGCGCCTCTATCGGAACGCAGAGATTAAAGCTGGGGTTGGCAAATTGTCGGTAAAAGGTGAAATGGTCCCGGCGGGGCCAGGCCGCGGTGTCGATGATCCGGTAATGTGCCATGGATGCCTCCTTATGGCTGGCGGTCTGCTGACTATGCGACGATTTCAATCAGGTTGCCATCGGGATCGGCGATCACCGCCTCATAATAGCCGTCGCCGGTGGTGCGCGGCGGTGAAACCAGTATTCCCGCCGCGCCGGCGCGCTGGGCAAGGGCATCGACCTGGTCTGCGCCGCCCACCGAGAGGGCCAGGTGCGCCCAGCCGGTATGGTTATTATCGGCGCTGGCCTGCTGCAGGCCAGGCTTGGTCATCAGCTCGATCACCACCTCGTCGTCGATGGTGACAAAATAGGAGGCAAAGCCGGGATTGGTCTGGCTGAGGTATTTTTCATTGATGCTGGCGGCAAAGAACTCGACCCAGAAGCGGGCCTGAGCCTCAAGCCGTTGGGTCCACAGGGCGAAATGGGCAATTTTCATGGTAAACCTCCGGGCAGGAACATTGACAATCACGGCAGGGCAGACGATCATGCTTGCTGTTGCTCGTTTATGATGATTTAAGGAGTTTCTTTGCTCGATTATGCTGCTTTTCCTCAACAACGACAAGCGCTGATTTGCCAGATCCTGCAGGAAAACGGCAGGGTGGTGTGTGCGGAGCTGGCGGCGCGTCTTCAGGTGTCTGAGCACACCATCCGCCGCGATCTGCATGAGCTTAGCCGCGAAGGCGTCTGTAAAAAAGTCTACGGCGGGGCGGTGTTGAGCCTGCCGGAAGCGGGAGATTACAGTGAACGGAAAGATAAAAACCGAGCAACAAAACTCAGGATCGCGCAGCAGTGCGCCCGGCTGGTGAAACCCGGCGGCATCCTTTTCATTGATACCGGCACCACCAATCTGGCGATGGCCGAGGCGCTGCCCGCCGAGCTGGCGCTGACGGTGGTAACGAACTCTCCGGAGATCGCCGCGGTACTGGTGAAAAAGCCGCTCTACGAGGTGGTGATGCTCGGCGGCCAGGTGCAGCGGGCGAGCGGGGGCTGCGTTGGGGCCGCGGCGGTGGCTCAGGTGCAGGGAATGTTATTCGACCAGGGGTTTATCGGCGGCTGCGCCATGGCGCCAGAGTCGGGCCTGACCGGCTTTGACTATGCCGACTGCGAGTTTAAGAAAGCGGTGATTAAGCAGTGCAGCGAAATTATCATCGGCCTGACCTCGGATAAAATTCCGGCGGTGGCGCGATTCGTGGTGGCCACGAGCAGCGATATCGATGTGCTGGTGGTGGAGGAGAACATCAGTCGCGAATATCGCGTTGCCTTTCAGCAACACGATATTCGCATCCATACCGTGTAGCCGCTAGCGGGTGAGGGAGGTGGCGATAAGCCGCAGTCCCAGCGCCCCCAGCACCGTCGCGGTGGTGATATCAATTCGCCGCTTCAGCCGCAGGTAGACCCGACGCGGACGATCAGCGGAGAGCACCAGCGCCACCAGCGAATACCAGCTGACGTCAATCAGGAAACTCATCAGCGGCACGATGTAATAGAAGGCGGTGGGGATCTGCGCCGGCAGCACGGCGGTAAAAATCGAGGCAAACACCAGCGCGGTTTTGGGATTGCTCAACTGAGTATACAGCCCGTCGCGGAAAGTCTTCAGCAACGAACGGTTGCCGTCCATGCCGCTGGCGGAAAAATCCATCGTCTGCGCCGAACCGCGGAAAATCTTATAGCCCAACCATAGCAGGTAGAGCCCGCCCGCTACTTTCAAGCCAATAAACAGCTCCGGCACCGCGGTGAGCACCTTCTGCAGGCCCAGCATCGCCATAATAGAAAAAATGGCGGCGCCGGCGCCGGTACCCAGGGCGGTCACCAGACCGTGCAGACGCGAGCGGGCGACCGCATTGCGCGCGACAAAAATAAAGCTCGGGCCGGGACTGATCACCCCCATGATCAGCACCGCGGCAAGGGCCATCAGGCTGGATAAGAACATAGCAACTCCTGGTATGTCCGCCGCCGGCAGGCGGTCGGCAACGTGGGGACGGTACGAGCAAACAGAGTAACAAACTGGCTCAGGAAAGCACGTGAAAACCCAGTGGAAAAGGCGAGGCTGAACGGGCAGCCGCGGCGCGCGTTTTCTGCGCAACTGTTTGAATAACGATTCCCATTCCTGTCAGCGATGGTAAACTGAATAACTGTGATCTTTGTCATACCGTAATAACTACAGAGAAGAGACACTGCTATGCAACATATCATTGAGGGCTTCCTCAACTTCCAGAAAGAGATCTTCCCCCAGCGTAAAGAGCTCTTCCGCAGCCTGGCCTCCAGCCAGAATCCCAAAGCGCTTTTCATCTCCTGTTCTGACAGCCGTCTGGTGCCCGAACTGGTTACCCAGCAGGAGCCGGGACAGCTCTTTGTTATTCGTAATGCCGGGAATATCGTGCCGTCTTTCGGGCCGGAGCCGGGCGGTGTATCTGCGACCATTGAGTATGCTGTGGTTGCGCTGGGCGTGACGGATATCGTGATCTGCGGCCACTCTAACTGCGGGGCGATGAAAGCGATCGCCACCTGCCAGTGCCTGGAGCCGATGCCGGCGGTGTCTCACTGGCTGCGCTACGCTGATGCTGCGAAAGCGGTGGTGGAAAAGAAAACCTGGGCCAGCGAAACCGATAAGGTCAACGGCATGGTGCAGGAAAACGTCATCGCTCAGCTGAACAACATCAAAACCCATCCGTCGGTGGCGGTCGGTCTGCGCGACCAGACCCTGCGCCTGCACGGCTGGTTCTATGACATTGAAAGCGGCGAGATTCAGGCGCTGGATAAAAACACCAAATCCTTTGTTTCGCTGTCGGAAAATCCGGACGTCTTTTTCGAATAAAGCCGTTCCCAGGGCATGGAGGCCCTGTTCATCTCATCTCCTCACCACTACCACTCAACGCAAATTTTGCCGAAATGGGCGCCGCTTTGCAGATAGCGGAAGGCGTCTGGTAAGGCCGCAAAATCAAACACTTTATCGATAACCGGCCGCGACGCCTGCAGGTTCAGCGCGTTGACGTAGTCCTGTTGTTGCCGGCGATGACCCACCACCAGCCCCTGCAGTCGGGCCTGTTTACTCATCAGCAGATGGGTGGGCACATGACCTTCGAAGCCAGTCAGGACGCCGATCAGCGCGATGTGTCCGCCAACACTGACGGCCTCGAACGACTGGCCCAGGGTGCCCGGTCCGCCGAGCTCCAGGATAATATCGGCCCCGCGATGACCGGTGATGTCCTGCACCGTAGCGCCCCAGGCCGGGGTGGTGCGGTAATTGATGAGATGGTCAGCCCCCAGGGCGCGCGCGCGGGCGAGCTTTTCATCGGATGAGGAGGTGACGATGACCTGCGCGCCCATGCTTTTCGCCAGCTGCAGGGCGGTTATCGACACGCCGCCGGTGCCGAGCGTCAGCACCGTATCGCCCGCTTTTAGCCGCCCCTCCACCACCAGCGCGCGCCAGGCGGTGAGGCCGGAGGTGGTGATCGTCGCCGCCTCCCTGAAGCGCCATCCGTCAGGCGCATGGGTAAAATGACTGGCCGGTCTGACCACATACTGGCAGGCGAACCCCTCGGCGCCGTCGCCCGGCGTCTGGCTGAAGTCCTTCACCTGCGGGCCCGGACGGCCATCCAGCCACTGCGGGAAAAAGCCAGCGACCACCCGGTCGCCTGGCTGAAACTCGCTGACCCCTGCGCCAACCGCTTCGACCACCCCCGCGCCGTCCGCCATCAGGATCCGCCGATCGGCAGTGGGAATCACCCCCGTCGCTACCAGCAAATCGTGATAGTTCAGGGAGGTGGCGTGTAGCGCTACGCGGATCTCGCCTGCCGCCGGCGCGCCGGGGTCGGCAAGATCGACAAGCTGCAGATTATCCAGCGAACCGGGTTTGTTGACGATCCAGGCTTTCATCATGGGGCTCTCTTTATCCGGGGGATGCGCTAAGTATTGGCCCGTCATCGGCTGAACGCCATAGCGCGTCGGTCAGGAAATCACTGTCCGGAGAAAGAGGCGAAAAAAAAGCGCCGTTTTTGACGGCGCTTTTTTAATCGCGAAAGAGGGAAGAGATTATTTGCTCAGCTCAGCCGTCATATGGACGCGATTATTAAACTGGGCGCTGGTGATTTTATAGGACGCACCCTGCTCAGTGGCCTGGGCGGCGATTTTGGCTTCCGCACGGTCCAGGGTGGAAGCGGTGGCGCTGACGCTCTGGGCGAAGCTGACGGAAGAGAACAGCGACAGTGCAGCAACAGCAACGAAAGTTTTGATGGATTTCATGGTCATATTCCTTAATCTGGTGTCTGATATAGGGCTTGTCGCCCTGATGTGATAAAGAATACGCGCAAAGCCTGGCGGTTAAAATCAAAACAATTTGCGAAACTCATTCAAATAATATGAATGAGTTTCGGCCGGTCGCGATGCAGCACGTCGTTGCCGGGCTGGCCGTACCCCTGTTCTATAGCAACTCAGATCGGCGCAGAGGCGGTTAAACGTGGCCTCCGCGGTCATAAAATGATGAAAATGGGTATGGCTGACGAGGCGAAAATTACTTTTGATCCGCTCCAGTCCGTTGTAAACCCGCTTGCGATTGACGCCCAGCGTGTCTGCCATCTGATTAGTCGACTGTCCGCCGACCACGCCACGGATCATCTGCATCTCCAGGTCATTGAGTGGGGCTCGCAGCCGGGAGGAGCGACTCTGACGCTGATGGCGCGGCGCGAAAGGGCGGCTGCGATCTGCCAGACGGAGCAGAAGGCGGCGGATCTCCTGGACGCTTTCCCGCTGGCTGACCCACAGGAGGGTATCCGCGTAAAAGGCGCGTCCGCGTTTGACGTTGTTGGCGGAGGTAAATCCGACCACCAGGCCGGGATAGCGCTGGGCTAATTCAGCAGCGGCCTGATAATCGTGATAGTTTTCCAGCGCTAAAATAATCACATCCAGCCCGGCCGGATCGGGCAGATGGCTGAGCGGCAGTGAATGAATAATGTTCAGACCGGGCAAGGTTTCCTGAATATCTCTGAAACACTGGGCGAGGCCGATATTAAAATAAATATTATTGCTGTGAATTAAAATATTCAAAGAATAAACCCTGTTACAAGCGATCTAAACGGCGCGGGAAGGAGATTAGCTGCGAACCAGAAGTTTATTCATATCAGCAGGCGAGGTGTTTATATAATTCATCATGCCCGGCGGTTTGAAGGAATAAATTTCGGCTACGCAAGCAGGATTAATATAATACCCTGCGCACTTAACGCGGATAATTAACACGCTTTCGACCCCCGCCTGGTTTAAGCGAGATTTTAAGGTCTGAATGACCTGCCATAATCGCTGCGCGGACGGACGGAGATTATTTTTCTCCCAGACGTTAATCATTAACTCTTCATCACTGACCAGACGTTCTCTGCCATGTGCCAGCAAATACTCCAGTAAACACGCCATGGTGCTGCGCAGCTGAACTTGCGTTCGCGTCCCACGTAACGCGATAATTTCCCGATGATGCAGGCAGTAGAAAATATTATCCGCTAACTTATAGCCAAGTAGTTTATAGCCTGTAGTCATCCACCACTCCCTGACAAATCCCCGTATTGCCGGTGCAGAGTACCCGCCTGCGGCGGTCTGACCAAGTGAATTTTATGAGCTAGAATAATCAAAACAATTAACCACATTCGCATACATAACTAGAATAAAAATCTGATAAAATCGCTCGCTTCTGTTGGATTATGTGGTATAGGAAAAGTCTTAATCAAGAGGTGTGCGAAGTTAAACGGTTGAAAATATAGGTGGTGGAAACAAAAAATTGCATTTACCTTGATCTAGATCAATTTTATGCCTTTCAGGTGGCAATCACCATTTACATAGCAAAACAAAGATTGAAATAACAACGTTTAAGTGATGATAAGCTGATTCTGAACTTATGGAATTACCCAGGGAACTGTTCATTACTTTTCAGGAGCGTTTTTATGGTCATTGCAACTCGTAAGCCTCTGTGCAACAAACGCTGGGCCGCCAGCCCGGCCTCTCAGGATCTTCAGTTGACCCAGCTGCGTCACCCCTGGGTCGCCACCACCGCCAGCTGCAAAAGTAAAAAAGGCTGGAAGCGCCGCGGTTAACGGCTAATCCACTTCCCCAGACACCACGCCCCGGTCGCGTTAATGCCACGACCGGGGTTTTGCTGTGATCGGTGTTCTGCGTGAAGGTCACACCGGGCGCAGGCAGTAGCCTGAGGCGGTATTCTCCACGCTGGCGAATCCCGGCAGGCCAAGATGCATACCGGCGACGAGCCACCGCTCGCTGGCGGCCTGGCGCAGGAGACTTTCCCGTGTACGCCGCGCCTGGTCAGGATCGACGTCAAAGGCCACCGATGCCTCTGGCCGGGCGCTCTGGATCGAGGGAAAGTGGACGATATCCCCCCAGATCAGCAGCGACGTTCCGCCCGCCTCGAGGCGATATCCGGTATGCCCCGGCGTATGGCCGGGCAGGGGACATGGTCGGATCCCGGCGATCCGCTCATTTTCATCGATAGCACGAATTTGCGTCGCGCAGATCGCCATTACGCGCCGGACGAGCAGCACGTTGCGTTGTCCACGCTCGCTGGCGTTGTCCAGTGTCGACGGCGCCAGCCAGTAAGCGCTTTCCCGCGAGGGCAGGAACACCCTGGCGTTGGGATAAGCCGGTGTACCGGCCGCGGTCAGCAGGCCGCCGATATGGTCCGGGTGCGCGTGGGTGAGGAGGATGGTGTCAATGTCCTCAGGGCGAACGCCGAGCAGCGCCAGATTGGCGATAAGCGCGCCGCCGACGCCGTTGGCCCCGCCGGTGCCGGTATCCACCAGCACCGTGTGCCCGCGTCCGCGGATCAGGTAAGCGCCGATCTCAATGATCTCCGGCGAGATTAACCCGGCCTGGCGCTGCAGACGCGCCGCCTCTTCAGGGGCAATCCCCGCCAGTAACGTCAGCGGCGCCGTCATCTGGCCATCACTGATGGCGCTTATCGTCAGGTCGCCTGCTGTCAGGGAATAAAAGGGAGCTGGTGTCATGTTGACCTCACGCTTGCTCCGCCGGGTGACGCAACCGGGCGGTAATGGGCTGATAGACAAAGACGGCGGCCGTGGCGGCGTGGGGATGCAGGTCGTCACGCGGGACGATGGCGGCATAGCGGGTATGCCGGGTGGCCAGACCGCCGGGCTGCAGGACGACCGGCGCAGCGACGGGCAGGGCTTCCACGGTATCGCTCAGCAGCAGCACCTCGTCCGGAGCAACCTCCCGCAGCGCGTTAGTTGTGAGATAGAGGTGGCGATGCCAGTCGGCGATCGCCGATTGCCAGCGGGCAAAATGACCGCCGCCGTTGCGGCGATAGGCGTCGCTGTCGATGACGGCGGCATCGCGGATATCGTGTAGCGCCAGGTAGCGAGGGCAGCCCTCGCTGAGCGCGCAGAAGCGCTGCGAGGCATGAAAACCGGGCACCGAGACCAGCGCCGGTAATTTTTCCAGATTGTAAAAGGTATTCCACGCCGCTTCGCTTTGCGGGTCGGTGTAGGCGCATTCGACGACATAGAGCATAGTGACCTCGAGAGACAGATGATTCAGCGCATAAGGCGCTTCAGTGAATTTACTTCATCCTATCTGGCGAAAATGGCGCTGAAAAACGATGTTTATTCAAGGCTCAGTGATATTCTGTCACTGATTTTCAGTCAGCCCGCACAAGGAGCATTGGCTATGCGTCGTAAAATACCCAGCAGCGCTGCGCTACTGGCCTTTGAGGCCGCCGCCCGCCACGGCAACTTTGCCCGCGCGGCGGCGGAGCTCGCGTTAACGGAAGGGGCCATCAGCCGGCAGATCGCCCGTCTGGAAGCGCTCCTCGACAGCAAACTATTCGACAGAATCGGGAGCCGGGTACGGCTCAATCCGGCCGGCGCCCGCTATGCCAGACAGGTCCGCGAGATCCTCAGCAGGCTGGAGCGGGAAACCCTCGACGTCAGCGGGATGCCGGCCGATGGCCGCAGTCTGGAGATCGCCGTGCTCCCCACCTTCGCCAGCCGCTGGCTCATCCCCCGCCTCGGGCAGTTCACAGCGCAGCATCCGCATATCGTGGTCAATATCGCCGCTCGCAGCGACCCCTTCATTCTGCCGGGCAGCGGATTTGATGCGGCTATCCATTTTGATCACCCGGCGTGGACCGGAATGGATGTGACGTTTTTGTTTGCGGAGTATCTGCTGCCGGTCTGTCATGCTGCGCTGCTGACGGATAACGATCTCCCGGGGCTGCTGAACCGGCTGCCGCGCATTCATCGGCGGCAAAATCCGGATGCCTGGCTGCACTATGCCCGGGAGTGTGGTCTGGCGCTGGATAACCCGGCGCAGGGGCCGCGCTATGATCTGCATGAGATGGCGATCGCTGCGGTACTCAGCCAGCAGGGCGTGGCCCTGGTGCCGAAGATGTATGTGGAGAGCGAGCTGCGTAACGGGACGCTGCTCGCCCCGTGGCCGGGCTCCCCGACGCTGGCCAAGCGCTTCTGCCTGATCAAACCCGGCGGCGGCGAGGGGGAGCCTGCGCTGCAGGCGTTTGAGCGCTGGCTGCAGACGACGATTGCGGCAGGTTAGCTTAAGGCGGGCCCGGGCGTACGCTGCGCCGCCCGCAGGCGGGCATATTTGCCCGGCGATGTCCCGGCATAGCGGGTAAAAGCCACGCTGAACGCGCTGGCCGAGCCATAGCCGAGGCGCTCGGCGATATCCGCCATGCTGATGCCCGACTCTCCCAGCCACCGCATCGCCAGGGTCATGCGCCAGCTCAACAGATAGCCCATCGGGGTCATTCCGGTCAGGCCGGTAAAGCGTTCAAACAACGTCGAGCGAGACAGCGCGCAGTCGGCGGCCAGGGCGTTGACGGTCCAGCGTCTGGCGGGAGCCTCATGCAGCAGACGGATTGCCTGGGCGATCCGCGGGTCGCTCAGGCCGCGCACCAGGCCTGGGGTGGCGAGTGTTTCGCAGGAGCGGATGGCCTCGATAAACAGCAGCTCAACCATCCGCGCCAGAACGAAAGATTTACCTGCGCGATCCGCCTGGGCTTCCTCTTTCAGCAGTCCGACAAAGGTGGCCAGCCGCGGCTGGTCGCGAATCACCACCAGGGCGGGCAGCAGCGAGGTCAGCAGGCTGGCGTTATCCGAATCGGCAGCGCAGTGGCCAATCAGCGCCAGCATCTCCGCCGGCTGGTCGAGGGCTCCCAGGCGAATGTATTCCTCCGCCAGTTTCACCGGAGTGGTCTCCAGCGCCGGTGAAGGCGGTGGGGTCAGGCTGGTAAGCGCGAAGCGGTACGCCGCCGGGATCAGCATAAAATCTCCGGCGCGCAGGGTCTGCGGCGGATGCTGGTCTATTTCCAGCCGACAGCCTCCTTCCAGCACCACGCCATAGAACGACATGCCCTGGTCCGAGCGAATGACGCGCCATTCTCCCGCCCCCTCAATGGTTTTGGTCAGCACCGCTCTGAGATTTAGCATCGCAATGATTTCCGCCAGCGGGTCGCTCATTTCCGGACTCCTGCTAAAGAATGATGGATTATTGACCCTATATCGTCCGGAGCGGGCTGTCTATGATGAAAAGGAAGAAGCCAATCGGAGACAGAGAGATGCAAACGATTATGATCACCGGCTGTTCATCGGGTTTTGGCCTGGAGACGGCGCGTTATTTTCTTGAACAGGGCTGGAAGGTTATCGCCACGATGCGGGTTCTGCGAGAGGATCTGTTGCCAGCCAGCGACCGTCTGCGGCTGGTGCGCCTTGACGTCACCTCAGCGCAGAGTATCGCCGAGGCGATTGCCGAGGCCGGAGAGATTGACGTTCTGGTCAATAACGCCGGAGTGGGGATGCTCAACGCCCTGGAGGGGGCGTCGCACGAGGCGATAGCGAACCTGTTTGCCACCAATACTCTTGGGACTATCGCCATGACCCAGGCGGTACTTCCCCGGTTCAGAGCGCGCCGTAGCGGGACGATCGTGAATATCACCTCGGCGGTCACCCTACAGCCGATGCCCCTGCTGGCGGTCTATACCGCGAGTAAGGCGGCGGTGAACGCCTTCACGGCGTCCCTGGCGCTGGAGCTGCGGCCCTTCAATATTCGCGTCGGGGTGATCCTGCCGGGACGCGATCCCCAGACCCGCTTCGGGGAAAACGCACGTCGAACGATGGGCCAGCTCCCGGAGAGCTATGCGGCGCTCGGCCAGCAGATCCTCGACAGCATCCAGGAAAACGCCAGCGTGACGCGGGCTGTCGATGTGGCTCAGGCCGTCTGGCGAATGGTGAACGATCCTGATGCCCCTTCGCGGCTGCCGGCAGGGGAAGATGCCCTGGCGATGGCGATGGCGATGGCGATGGCGATGGCGCAGGCCAGTCGGAGTCGCGAATAATCGGCTTTAGCTTTGTCGTTGGCAGGGTTCAATAACGTTCAGGCGGGAAGCGCAGAAGGCGTGCGTTTTCCAGTCAAGATGCTGCAGGGTAATGTTGAGAGGGAATGATAAGAAACAAAATTGGTGCGTCTGAATGGACTCGAACCATCGACCCCCACCATGTCAAGGTGGTGCTCTAACCAACTGAGCTACAGACGCATTATGGTGCGTTTAATTGGACTCGAACCAACGACCCCCACCATGTCAAGGTGGTGCTCTAACCAACTGAGCTACGAACGCAATGTTGTGGTGACAACGGGGACGCATATTAGCGGCAGGCAGGGGATGTGGCAAGAGGTAAACGTCACTTTTCTTGTACATTGCTTGCGATTGCGGATCTTTTACCCATTCCGGCGATATTTTACTGAACCACAAGGATATTTCTTCGCCAGCAGGCGCCTCGCCTCTCTTTTCTCCGCGGGTCTCAACCTGCGCACAAAGGTTGGCGTTGTGTTAAATTATCGCCCACCAGAAGAGAGGAGTAATAACGAAGATGAAATCGATAGGTATTTTCTGCGGTTCTTCAGCTGGCGAACATCCGCTGTATCTCGACACTGCCCGACGGGTTGGCCACACGCTGGCGCAGCAGGGCCTGGCTGTTGTCTATGGCGGCGGCAAAGTTGGCTTGATGGGGGCGGTTGCCGATGCGGCGCTTGAGGCCGGGGGCGTGGTGATTGGCGTGATGCCGCGCGGCCTGGTGGAACGGGAAATTGCCCATCGCGGGTTGACGGAGCTGCATGTGGTTGAGGATATGCACGAACGGAAAACCAAAATGGCGGCGCTGGCCGACGGCTTTATTGCTCTGCCGGGCGGAGCGGGGACGCTGGAAGAGATTTTCGAACAGTGGACCTGGGCGCAGCTGGGCATCCATGAAAAGCCGTGCGCATTTCTGAATATTAAAGGGTATTACGATCCGCTGCAGGCGATGGTCAATAACATGGTGCGGGAAGGGTTTATGCACCCGCGCTACGCGGAGATGCTGCCGTTTGCTGCCTCGGCAGAGGAGATTATCGCCGGTTTTCGCGACTATACGCCGCCGGCGCGTAAATGGGTTCAGCAGCCCGCTATTTAAACATCAAGCGAAGGGTAAACAGCGCGCAGACGATGAGCAGAACCAACAGCAATTCGAAGCGATAGCGTTGCAGCATGATGTCCTCCTGAAAAAAAACCGGCGCTATTCAGCGCCGGTTATCACCTTAACGCTCTGACCGTTATGCCGCCGGTTGTACCGCCGGTTTGGCTGCGTGGTGCGCCGCTTTGTGGTGCTTCTTCGCCGCCTGGGCTTTCTGCGCTACTGCCGGTTTCGCTGCGGCTTTATGGTGCTTCTTCGCCGCCTGGGCTTTCTGCGCTACTGCCGGTTTCGCTGCGGCTTTATGGTGTTTCTTCGCTGCCTGGGCTTTCTGTTCGGCTGCCGGTTTCGCCGCCGCTTTATGGTGTTTCTTGTGATGAACGGTGGTGTGGCTGGCTGCGGCAGCCGGGGTGGTGGTCGCGGCATCGGCGGCGAAAGCAACAGATGACAGACCCATAGCAGCGGCAACAACCAGAGCTAATACTTTTTTCATGCTGAAATCCTCGAATTGGTTTCCTGAGTAACCCCACTGCGGGGCTGTTGGCCACACTATATGCATCTCCGGGGCGCTCATCAGTGAGTCTTTGGTGTCGGGGAGTAACGGAATGTACAACGCCGGAACAAAACTGAAGAAAGAAAAAGCCCGCCGGGGTGGCGGGCTTTGGCAGGATTAGCGCGCGGCGCGCTGTAAGATAGTGCTGGAGGGCTGGCGCTGCAGAAAACGCATCCGCAGCATCATCATAATGGCGGCGGAGGTCAGGCCGATGATAAATCCGCACCAGAAGCCGGCGGGCCCCATGCGAGGGACAATCACGTCGGTCAGCGCCAGCAGGTAGCCGCTGGGCAAACCCAGCACCCAGTACGCGGTAAAGGTGATAAAAAAGATAGACCGCGTATCTTTATAGCCACGCAGGATACCGCTGCCGATCACCTGAATGGAGTCGGAGATCTGGTAGATCGCCGCCAGCAGCATCAGATGCGAGGCCAGCATCACCACCTCAGGGTTATCGTTATACAGCAGGGCAATCTGCTTACGCATCAGCACGGTAAAGATAGCGGTAAACACCGCCAGACAGACGCCCACGCCCACGCCGGTGCGGGCGGAAACCTGGGCATCGATCGTTGAGCCCTGGCCGAGGCGGAAGCCGACGCGAATGGTGACCGCGGCCGCCAGTGACAGCGGCAGAACGAACATCAGCGAACTGAAGTTCAGCGCAATCTGGTGGCCGGCGACGTCAATGATCCCGAGCGGAGAGACCAGCAGCGCGACGACGGCAAACAGGGTCACTTCGAAGAACAGCGCCAGGGCGATGGGCAGCCCCAGCTGCACCAACCGCAGCAGAACGGCGAAATCGGGGCCGCTGAAGCCCTCGGCGCAGCGGATATCGCGCATCGAACGCGCCCGGCGCACCCACCACAGCATGCTGGCGAACATCACCCAATAAACGGAGGCCGTCGCCACGCCGCAGCCGACGCCGCCCAGCTCCGGCATGCCAAAATGGCCATAGATAAAGATGTAGTTCACCGGAATGTTGACCAGTAAACCGATAAAGCCCATGACCATCCCGGGCTTGGTTTTCGCCAGCCCTTCACACTGATTACGGGCAACCTGGAAGAACAGATAGCCCGGCGCCCCCCACAGCAGCGCGCGCAGATAGCCAACCGCCTTCTCCGCCAGCAGCGGATCGATGTTGTGCATGGAGCTGATGATATACCCGGCATTCCACAGCACGATCATGATCAACACCGAGACCAGCCCCGCCAGCCAGAAGCCCTGACGCACCTGCGGCGCGATACGCTCCCGCCGCCCGGAGCCATTGAGCTGCGCCACTACCGGGGTCAGCGCCAGCAGCAGCCCGTGGCCGAAGAGAATGGCCGGTAGCCAGATGGAGGTCCCGATGGCCACCGCGGCCATATCGGTGGCGCTGTAGCCGCCCGCCATCACGGTATCGACAAAACCCATCGCCGTCTGCGCCACTTGCGCAAGAATGACGGGTATAGCCAGAGCTAATAACTGACGCGCTTCAATGAAATACTTCTGCACGTGAACACCTTTGTATTGTTGTTTTTTTGAGACTAAAAAAGCCGCCGTAACTGGCAGCAAGGGGATAAAAATGAGGAAATTCCAGTCTATTGTAGCGAGGATTAGCCATTAAGCCAGTGAAAAAAGAGTCGAGGCACGAAGCGCGCTGGCAACCGCTCAGCCCTCCTGTTATTGTTCCCGATAGCGAAAACGGTAATGATACCGTCATGATTTTCAACAGGAGCCAAACATGTTTACTGGTATTGTTCAGGGAACCGCGAAAGTGGTCTCCATTGATGATAAACCCAATTTTCGCACCCACGTGGTGGAGCTGCCGGCGCATATGCTGGAGGGGCTCGAAACCGGGGCATCGGTAGCCAACAACGGCTGCTGCCTGACGGTGACCGACATCAACGGCGCGCGCATCAGCTTCGATCTGATGAAAGAGACGCTGCGGATTACCAACCTCGGCGATATTCAGGTCGGGGATGAAGTCAATGTCGAACGGGCGGCGAAATTCAGTGATGAAATCGGCGGGCATTTGATGTCCGGCCATATTATGACCACGGCGGAAATCGTGAAGATCCTCACTTCCGAAAATAACCGTCAGATCTGGTTTAAAGTACAGGATCCGACGCTGATGAAATATATCCTTTATAAAGGATTCATCGGTATCGATGGCATCAGCCTGACGGTAGGCGAGGTGACGGCAACCCGATTCTGCGTGCATCTTATTCCGGAGACGCTGCAGCGGACCACGCTGGGGGCGAAGAAGCTGGGCGACCGCGTCAATATCGAGATCGACCCGCAAACCCAGGCGGTTGTCGATACGGTTGAACGCGTGCTGGCGGCGAAAGAGGTCGCGGCTAAGGTCAGTGAAGCCTGACAAAAAATCCCCCGCCGGTGAGCGGGGGGTGTTTTTTAACGGGCGACGCGCAGTCCGTGTTCAATCCCGCGCGAGAACACCACCTGCCAGAGCTGAATGTCGCGGGCGCGGAAGGCGCCGGCGCAGGCGTTCAGGTAATAACTGAACATGCGTTTGAAACGCTCAGAATAGTTATCGGCAATTTCCGGCCAGCTGGCGAGGAAACGCTCATACCAGGCCATCAGGGTGGTGTCATAATCGGCGCCGAAGTTGTGCCAGTCTTCCATCACAAAGTGCTTCTCGCTGGCATCGGCGATCTGCCGTACCGACGGCAGGCAGCCGTTAGGGAAGATATATTTATTGATCCACGGGTCAACGTTATGGTCGGTGACTTTGGAACCGATGGTGTGCAGTAAGAAGCGGCCGTTGGGTTTCAAATTACGATCGGCGACCTCAAAGTAGGTGGCGTAATTTTTGGGACCCACGTGTTCGAACATGCCGACGGAGACGATGCGGTCGAAGCTGTCGTGCAGATCGCGATAATCCTGAAGACGAATATCCACGTCAAGGCCATCGCAGCGCGCCTGGGCCATCTTTTGCTGTTCGGCGGAGATGGTCACGCCGACAACGCTCACCTGGTAATTCCGCGCCATATATTCGGCAAGACCGCCCCAGCCGCAGCCGATATCCAGCACTCGCATGCCTGGTTCGAGCTCCAGCTTACGGCAGATGAGATCCAGCTTATCCTGCTGCGCGGCTTCGAGGGTCTGCGCCTCTTTCCAGTACCCGCAGGAATATTGCATGTAGGGATCAAGCATCCGGCTGAAAAGATCGTTGCCGAGGTCATAGTGCTCTTTGCCGACGATCCAGGCGCGTTTTTTACTTTGCAGGTTAAACAGGCGAGCGCCTGCGATGCGGAGTGTGTCTTTGAAATGGTGAGGGAGTTGTTTTTCCAGCCCGGCGCGGAGCACTTTATGGAAGAATATATCCAGACGCTCGCAGTCCCACCAGCCGTCCATATAGCTTTCGCCTAAACCCAGCGACCCCTCCTGCAATACGCGTTTAAAAAAAAGAGGGTTTTTAATCCGCAGGTCTGACGGCGCGGAGCCATTGATTTCAATTCCCGCACGGCCCAACAATTCAGCTGCAATCCGGTACCAGTCATCATTTGGTACACTTACTTCTTCTATACACGATGAACTCATAGCTTCTCCATCACGCCCAAGTGATCAGAACCTTAAAACAGCGTAGACGCTTTTTTGGCTTTGTGAGAAATCTCACGGATAATCCGTGAAGTCGCTATCCGACGTAGAACAGAGGAAGGGAGATAACCCTTGCCGAAAGGCCTTCCATGGTGAAACGGAGGCATCCTGCATCCGTTAATCTGTTAAATATTTTTTATTTATGTGAACCCGGATTCAGTATAGGACGCTAAGTACTGGCTTTCAATAAAAATATCTTAGCGTGCTAACCACTGGTCCGGGCTCTGGCGACGGGCGTCAGGCGTGGGAAGAGTGGGCCGCCAGCGCTGGCGTCTGCTGCAGGCGATAACCCACTCCGGCTAACAAAATAGAGACCAGCATCACGCTGGTGGTGGTCAGCAGCGGTGTGGCGATCAGCGTGGAGACTAGCAGGCTGGTCAGGAAGCACAGGCCAAGCTGGAGGGTGTTCTGCAGCGCCGCCGCGCGGCCGGTTGCCTGCGGGAAAGGCTTCAGCGCCTGAGCGACCACGATGGGGTAGATCCCGCCGTTGACCACCGCCATCAGGCAGAACGGGATCATTAACGCCACCAGCGAGGCATGCGTTTGCAGACCCACCAGCCAGGTGGCGGCGACGCTGACGGCGAAGACCACCAGCAGCCACGGGAGCATTTGTTGCCCGGACCATTTTTGCAGCAGCGCGCGACAGCCATAGCCGCCCACCAGAAAAGCGATGGTCTGCGGGATATAGCTCAGGCCGATGGCGGTCGGGCCGTAGCCCATCTCATGAAGGATAAACGGCGAACCGGTAAGCCAGGCGAAGAAGCTGGCGGAACAGGCGGCGTAGATCAGGACGTTGCCGCTGTATTCCCGGGAGCGCAGCAGCGCCAGAAAAGTGATTTTCTTTTCAGCCACTGTGGCCGACTTAGCGGCGGCCTTCAGGCGCAGGGCAGGCAGCATCAGCAGCAGAGTGATGGCAAACAAGGTGGCGAAGATGGCTTGCCACTCGAAGTGCACCAGCAGCCAGCTGCCCAGCAGCGGGGCCAGCGCAGGGGACAGTCCTACCAGCGGCATAATAGTGGCGAAGATGCGGTTGGTGCGCTGGGCGGGATAGTAATCGGTCACCATCGCCTGCCAGGTAACCGCCGCGGCGCAGACGCCAATCGCCTGCAGAAAACGCAGCGCCAGCATCAGCGTGGCGTTCTGCACCCACAGCATTCCCAGGCAGCCGACCGCGAAAATCGCCAGGCCGCTCAGCAGCACCGGTTTACGCCCGTAGCGGTCTGACAGCGGCCCCCAGAAGAGCTGGCCCAGCGCGAAGCCGGCGAGGAACAGGCTCAGGCTGGCGCTAATGGATGCGGCGGAGGTGTCGAGATCCTGCTGCATGGCGGCAAATGCCGGCAGGTACATATCGGTGGCCAGAAAGCCCAGCACGCTCAGGCCGGCCAGCCAGACTAAAAATCCTTTCCCAGGTTGTGACATAACGTTCTCATTTTTGGAGTACAGGTACGATGCCGCAGAGTGTAGGGAGTGCATTGTGGCTTGTGAAACGCTAATATTTGTCACATGCATTCAAAAATTTTGCAGGCAGAAAATGTGGTCTGAATACTCTCTGGAAGTGGTTGATGCCGTCGCCCGTAACGGCAGCTTTAGCGCGGCGGCGCAGGAGCTTCATCGGGTGCCTTCCGCCGTCAGCTATACCGTGCGTCAGCTCGAAGAGTGGCTGGCCGTCCCGTTGTTTGAGCGCCGTCATCGTGATGTGGAGCTGACCCCCGCCGGGGTCTGGTTTTTACAGGAAGGGCGATCTGTTATCAAAAAAATGCAGATCACCCGCCAGCAGTGCCAGCAAATTGCCAACGGCTGGCGCGGGCAGTTGTCGATCGCGGTGGACGATATCGTGAAACCCGCGCGGATGCGCCAGATGATCGTGGATTTCTATCGCCATTTTCCCGATGTCGAGCTGATCGTTTTTCAGGAAGTGTTCAATGGCGTATGGGATGCGCTGGCCGACGGCCGCGTGGAGCTGGCGATTGGCGCAACGCGCTCTATTCCGGTTGGGGGCCGCTATGCGTTCCGCGATATGGGGATGCTGAGCTGGGACTGCGTGGTGGCGAGCGATCACCCGCTGGCGAAGATGGCGGGGCCGCTGAGCGACGATGTCCTGCGCAACTGGCCGTCGCTGGTGCGGGAAGATACCTCGCGTTCGTTGCCCAAACGGACAACGTGGCTGCTGGATAACCAGAAGAGGGTGGTGGTCCCCGACTGGGAATCGTCGGCAACCTGTCTGTCGGCAGGGCTCTGCGTCGGCATGGTGCCAAGCCATTTCGCCCGGCCATGGGTGGATCGCGGCGAGTGGACCGCGCTGGCGCTGGAAAATCCGTTTCCGGATGCGGCCTGCTGTCTGACCTGGCAGCAGAATGATGCTTCACCGGCGTTAAACTGGATGCTGGACTACCTGGGGGACAGCGACACGCTGAATCGGGAGTGGCTGCGGGCGCCGGAGTGATCCGCGCCCGCCAGTGCTTTAGCGACGATAGTCGACAAACGGGCCATCCGCCACCGAGCGGCGTTCGACCAGCCGAGGGTGCACTTCAATAGACTGCGACTCTTCGCGCTTGTTGACGATACGATCCAACAGCATATTGAACGCGGCTTCGCCCAGCGAATCTTTTGGCTGATGAATGGTGGTTAACGCCGGGCTGAAATAGCGGGCATTGCGCACATTATCATAACCGATCAGCGAAATGTCCTGCGGCACGCGCAGCCCCATTTCATCCGCGGCGCAGATAGCGCCCATCGCCATAATGTCGCCGCCGCAGAAGACCGCCGTTGGACGGTGTTGTTGGCTCAGGATCTGCTGCATGGCGCGGTAGCCGGACTCCGGCTCGAAGTCGCCCTGTACAATCCAGTTTTCCGGCACGCTGATATGCGCCTCTTTCATCGCCTGCATGAAGCCGGCCAGTCGCCCCGCGCCGGTGTTGCGCTCCAGCGGGCCCGGGATCACGCCGATTTCGCGGTGACCGCGTTCAATCAGGTAACGTCCGGCGATATACCCGCCCTGGAAGGCGTTATCAATTACCGCATCGGTAAAGTCGGCTTTTGCTTCGCCCCAGTCCATCACCACCATCGGAATATGGCGATACTCTTCCAGCATGCTCAGGACGGAGTCCGGGTATTCGGAACACATCACCAGCAGACCGTCGACGCGTTTTTGCGCCATCATCGACAGATAGGCCCGCTGTTTTTCCGGGTCGTTCCAGGCGTTGCCGAGAATCAGGGTATAGCCCTTCTGGAAGCAGCTCTTTTCAACGGACTCAATGATTTCAGCAAAATAGGCGGCTTCGCTGCTGGTCGCCAGCAGGCCAATCGATTTTGTATGATTGACTTTCAGGCTGCGGGCCACGGCGCTCGGCGAGTAGTGCAGCTCTTTAATCGCCGCCCATACCGCATTGCGCGTCTCTTCGGCAACGAAACGGGTTTTGTTAATTACATGTGATACAGTTGTAGTGGAAACGTTTGCGCGTTTCGCTACATCTTTAATAGTTGCCATTACATCTCACTCCATGCCTTGACCTGATCGCCTGATCATCGATACGTAAACGTTTGCCTACACACACCCTGAATACAATTTTCAACATTGCATCACGTCGGGAAAACGACACAGAACGACAGGAAGGGGTCAATGGCCGATACGCTTTTAAATTAGCGTGGGATTTTGTCCGATCTTGGGGCAAAGTGGAAGAGCAAAAATGTGCATCGCCCTAAATCCCGGAAGATTTTTGCGATTTTTTGTGCAAAAATGAGCAAGCTCACTTTTGGTGTGGGGATAACAAGAGGGAAAAATGATGGATACCAATTTAAAGTTTTCGCTGATCACCACGATTATTGCCCTCGGCGTGATCGTCGCATTCAGCCTGACCGCCATACTGCACTAATGTTCCGATGAGGGAGGAGCGCGGCCTCCTCCCCGTATCCCGCCATTATTATCAATTCTGCAAAAATCTTTTGTCATTTCGTTCACTTTTGTTTTTTTGTGATTGATGTCATGCTTTTGGCTTCTGATGTTATGCCGTCCTCCCTGACGGTCTGATGGAGTCATTGAATGAAAATCAACTTTCCTTTACTCGCGCTGGCGATCGGCGCCTTTGGCATCGGGACCACCGAGTTCTCCCCGATGGGATTGCTGCCGGTGATTGCCAAGGGCGTGGACGTCTCGATACCGGTAGCGGGAATGCTGATCAGTGCGTATGCCATCGGCGTCATGGTCGGCGCGCCGCTGATGACCCTGCTGCTGTCCCATCGAGCCCGACGCAATGCGCTGATTTTTCTGATGGGGATCTTCACCGTCGGCAACCTGCTGTCATCCATTGCGCCGGATTACACCACGCTGCTGCTGTCGCGCATTATTACCAGCCTCAACCACGGCGCCTTTTTTGGCCTGGGGTCGGTGGTGGCGGCCAGCGTGGTGCCCAAGCACAAGCAGGCCAGCGCGGTGGCCACCATGTTTATGGGCCTCACCATCGCTAATATCGGCGGCGTGCCTGCCGCGACCTGGCTTGGGGAAACCATCGGCTGGCGGATGTCCTTCCTCGCCACCGCGGGGTTAGGCCTGCTGGCGATGGTGAGCCTGTGGTTCTCCCTGCCGAAGGGCAGCGCGGGCGAGCGGCCGGATGTCAAACAAGAGCTTTCGGTCCTGTTACGGCCGCAGGTGCTTTCTGCCTTACTGACCACCGTGCTGGGCGCCGGGGCGATGTTTACGCTGTATACCTACATTTCGCCGGTACTGAATACGCTGACCCATGCTTCATCGTTGTTTATCACCGCGATGCTGGTGCTGATTGGAGTTGGTTTTTCGCTGGGCAACTATCTGGGCGGCAAATTCGCCGACCGGTCGGTCTCCCGCACGCTGAAAGGCTTTCTGCTGCTGCTGATGGCGATCATGCTGGCGATACCGCTGCTGGCGCAATCCCAGGCGGGTGCGGCCATCAGTATGATTGTCTGGGGCGCAGCCACCTTTGCGGTAGTGCCGCCGCTGCAGATGCGAGTGATGCGCGTGGCGCATGAGGCGCCGGGTCTCTCTTCTTCGGTGAATATCGGGGCGTTCAACCTGGGCAACGCGCTGGGCGCCGCCGCCGGCGGGGCGGTGATCTCCGGCGGACTGGGATATGCGTTTGTGCCGGTGATGGGCGCGATTATTGCCGGTCTGGCGCTGCTGCTGGTCTGGTTTAGCGGACGAGCGCAGCCGGAGGAGGCCTTTGCCAGCCAGTCATAAACGGTGGGGAAGGGTGTAAAAAAAACCGCAGCAGGGGTCACTCTGCTGCGGTTTGTCGTTTATGCGGCCAGGTTAGCGGCAACAAACTTCCAGTTAACCAGCGCCCAGAAGTGGTCCAGATAGCTTGGACGGGCGTTGCGGTAGTCGATGTAGTAAGCATGTTCCCAGACGTCAACGGTCAGCAGCGGCTTCGCGTCGGTGGTCAGCGGGGTACCCGCGTTGCTGGTGGAGACGATAGCCAGACTGCCGTCGGCATTTTTAACCAGCCAGGTCCAGCCAGCGCCAAAGTTTTTCGCCGCGGCGTCGGTAAATTTGGCCTTAAACTCTGCGAAGCTGCCGAAGGATTTGGCAATCGCGGCCGCCAGCTCGCCTTCCGGTTCGCCGCCGGCGTTCGGCGCCAGGCAGTTCCAGTAGAAGGTGTGGTTCCAGACCTGCGCCGCGTTGTTGAAAACGCCGCCTTCAGAGGTGCGCACGATCTCTTCGAGCGATTGACCTTCGAACGCGGTGCCTTTGATCAGGTTGTTGAGGTTAGTGACATACGCCTGGTGGTGTTTACCGTAGTGGTACTCCAGGGTTTCTGCGGAAATGTGCGGCGCCAGGGCGTCTTTTGCATATGGTAATGCAGGTAATTCAAACGACATTGCTACTCTCCTTATAACTTTTTTTGTTTTATCTCACATTGACAAGATGAGGTTTTCACCTGAATCGCGTTCTGACCGCCCGACGCTGTCGCGTCCCGGGCCTGTTATTGTATTGAGAATGTTAACATTTGCCGCAGGCAGTGAAAAGCCTTACAACGATAAAGGCTATTATCGCCGGCGCAACTGCCGAAGGCTTAACCGTTTTCTGCGGAGCGGCGCGTTAATATTCCCGCAGATGTTGCAATAATGTATAAGTAAAAGGAGGCTGGGTCTCCAGCCTCTCACCGCGATGGTTAATTTCTCAGCAGGGCATCTTAAGAACCCGCAGCGCAAACGGCTGTGTGAAAATAAGCATTTTAAATCAAATGATTAATGACGCTATGCTTTCAGGCAATCGCCGCTATGCCAATAATTCATTGTCTATTTTGATATTTGTATGACAAATATAGCCGCCGGCAGCAATTTCCACAGGATGGCTACGATGGCGAAAACAGATGAAGTGGTAAGCCCGAAAATGATCCCGGTCGTGCAGGGGATCGTTGACTGGATCGAAGCCCATATTTTTGACACCCTGCCGGTAAGCGCGATAGCGAAAAAGTCCGGCTACTCGCACTGGTATTTCCAGCGGCAATTCGCCATGGTGACCGGCTGCACGCTGGCGAGCTACGTCAGCCGCCGGAAGATGACCATCGCGACAATCTACTTAACGCAGACCGAGGCCTCCATGCAGAGTATTTCCCAACGTCTGGGGTACGACGGGCAGGCGGCGTTCTGCCGCACCTTTCACCGTCACTTTGGCATGTCGCCCACCCGCTATCGTCGGGAAGCGCCAGTCACAGAGGCGAATATGCAGTTTCCCCTGACGGTGGGGGCGGAGAACGCGCAGGTGAAGAGGGCTGCCGCCGTAGCGGCAGACCGGGATCAGCGAATGGTTTTCGGGGTCATGACGCGACGGGCGCCGACGTAATGGCGTACCCAGTAATCTTCGCTCAGGGAGGTGATTTGAATATCGCGGCCCGTGCGCGGGGACTGAATGAATTTCCCGTTGCCGACGTAAACGCCAACGTGGTCGGCAGTGCCGCGTCCGCGGGTGCGGAAGAAGACCAGGTCGCCGCTCTGCAGTTCGTCACGATCGACCGGACGCGCATCGCGCAGGTGGTACATTTCATTGGCGGTACGCGGGATATGAATCTTGACCAGGTCTTTGTAGGCGTAATAGACCAGCCCGCTGCAGTCGAACCCGGTGCGCGGCGAGGTGCCGCCCCAGCGATACGGTTTACCCAGCTGGCCCATCAGTTTGTTCATGGCGGTACTCTGCGCTTTTTGCACCCGGACTTTATGCGCGTCGGCGATCGTCAGATTCGCTTCGCTGGCCTCGGGTTTACAGCGTTTTTTATAGCCCTTACGCACCACGCATTTGCTTTTGACGCTGTTCAGCGCCAGGGCCGGTTCGGCGCTGGCGGCCACCGTTTTTGCGCACTGCTTTTTATACCCTTTACGCAGCACGCATTTTTTCGTGGCGCCGGCGGACTGACGATGAAGCGCGGTTTGGCTTGCTGCGGTAGAGCGGGTAGGGAGCCGGGTGCTCGAGGATTTTTTACTGGTGGTTTTAGCGGTGGTTTTACTTTTTTGACTGGTTGCTTTTTTCTTGCGCTCTGAGCCGCTTTTCGCGGGCAACGCCTTTGGCGAGGCGGAGGCGTGCGTATGCCCTGAAGCCTGAGCCAGTGGCGTGAATGAGATAGATGTGAACAGTAATGCACAGAGCGATATCGCGATTTTGTTTAGCCGCGCCACTGAGCAATCCCCTGATTAATTACAGACATGTACAAATGCCTGACGATGAATGACAAACCGGAACGATTCTAAAGCATAAAAACCCGGAAAGTTAATATTCTTTTGTATCAAAAATGTCGATTGGTTAACGATTGCAAGAAAACGCGTCAGACATTGACCGCCTCGCACAGAAAATGCGCAACGCGCGCCTGCCCACGACGGCAAAATGATATTTTTAAGGCAACTTCGCGCAACAGAAGATAAAATATGAATAGTGAAAAAAATGTTATTATCGGTCCTGCCCTCGGGACGCTACAATGACAAGTTACTGCCGTAGAAAGAAGTTTAAGGAAGCACGACAATGAGCTCGACTTTAGAAAAGATCCAACGCCAAATCGCTGAAAACCCGATCCTGCTGTACATGAAAGGTTCGCCGAAGCTGCCAAGCTGCGGTTTCTCCGCTCAGGCCGTTCAGGCGCTGTCCGCCTGTGGCGAACGTTTTGCTTACGTTGATATCCTGCAGAACCCGGATATCCGCGCCGAGCTGCCAAAATATGCCAACTGGCCGACCTTCCCGCAGCTGTGGGTGGACGGTGAACTGGTGGGCGGCTGCGATATCGTCATCGAGATGTACCAGCGCGGTGAACTGCAGCAGCTGATCAAAGAGACAGCGGCGAAATACCACACTGACGAGCCGAAAGCGGAATAATTCCCGCGGTCAGTAAAAAAGCGACTTCCTGGAAGTCGCTTTTTTTATCACTCCGGCGTCGCCACCGGCAGCGGCCAGCCGCCCAGACGCTTCCAGCGGTTCACTATCTCGCAAAACAGCTGTGCCGTCTGCTCGGTATCGTAGAGGGCGGAGTGGGCCTGCGCGCCGTCGAACGGCATACCCGCGGCAATACAGGCTTTCGACAACACCGTCTGGCCCAAAGCCAGCCCGCTCAGCGCGGCGGTGTCAAAGGTGACAAACGGATGGAACGGGTTGCGTTTAAGCCCCGCCCGTTCGGCGGCGGTCATGGTGAAGCTGTGGTCAAATGTGGCGTTGTGCGCCACCATGATAGCCCGACTGCAGTCGCTCTCTTTCATCCCTTTGCGTACCATTTTGAAGATGGCATGCAGAGCGTCGTATTCGCTCACGGCGCCGCGCTCTGGATCGTGCGGGTTAATCCCGTTAAAGGCCAGCGCTTCGGGCTGAAGATTGGCGCCCTCGAAAGGTTCAACATGGAAATGCAGCGTTTCATCGGGCATCAGCCAGCCTTGCTCATCCATCTTCAACGTAATGGCGGCGATCTCCAGCAGGGCGTCGGTTTTGGCATTAAATCCTGCGGTTTCAACATCAATCACCACTGGATAAAAACCGCGGAAACGGTCGCACAGACCATTCAGTTGAGCGTTCTCGGACATCAGATTCTCTTAGCTGGAAAAAAGTAGCGCGCATTATGGCAAATTTTGCCACGGCTTGCAGCAGGCAGGGGTGAAAACAACGGGCGCCGCAGCGCCCGGGCGAACGAGGATAATGAAGTCGCTATGGTCGGGGGGGTTAGTTGCCCAGCCCTTTGCCGGCGTCTTTCTCTTCAATCAGCTCGATTTTGTAACCGTCAGGATCTTCCACGAAGGCGATAACGGTGCTGCCGCCTTTTACCGGCCCGGCTTCGCGGGTAACGTTGCCCCCGTTCTGGCGGATCCGCTCGCAGGCTTCGGCGGCGTTGTCGACGCTCAGCGCGATGTGACCGTAGGCGGTGCCCAGCTCATAGCTGTCCACGCCCCAGTTGTAGGTCAGTTCGATCACCGCGGTATCGCTCTCTTCGCCGTAGCCGACGAAGGCGAGGGAGTATTTGTACTCCGGGTTTTCGCTGGTGCGCAGCAGCTTCATGCCCAACACATTGGTATAGAAGTCGATAGAACGTTGCAGGTCGCCAACGCGCAGCATGGTGTGGAGTAAGCGCATAATGTCCCCTATGCAGTTTATTTGATAGATCAGAGCCTTGAGTATAGCGGCGATACGTCGCCGCTATCAATGGAGGGATTACAGCGTAGGATAATCGGTGTAGCCTTCCGCGCCGCCGCCGTAGAAGGACTCCGGGCGCTGCGGGTTGAGCGCCGCTTTTTTCTGCAGGCGGGCAACCAGATCCGGGTTGGCGATGTAATCGCGGCCAAAGGCCACGGCATCAATCAGCCCTTTGCTGATCAGGTCGTTGGCTTTTTCAACGGTGTAGGCGCCAGCGCCAATGATCACGCCCGGGAAGCGGTCGCGAACTTTCTGACGGAAGGCTTCGCTGTACGGCTTGCCGCCCGCCCAGTCCGGCTCGGACATGTGCAGATAGGCGATACCGCGTTTCGCCAGCTCGCTAATCAGATACAGCGCGTCTTCTTCTTCGTTCGGGCCATTATCTACATTCTGGAAGCTGCCAATCGGCGACACGCGGATGCCAATCCGGTCGGCGCTCCACTCTTTGCTCACGGCGTCAACCACTTCCAGCACCAGACGGGCGCGGTTTTCCACGCTGCCGCCATACTGGTCGGTACGCTGGTTCGCCGATGGCGAGAGGAACTGGTGCAGCAGATAGCCGTGAGCCGAGTGCAGTTCAACCAGATCGAAACCGGCGTCACGGGCATTGCCCACCGCCTGACGGAAATCATCGACGATCCCCGGGATCTCTTCGGTTTCCAGAGCGCGAGGCATCGAGGTGTCGGCGCGGATGGCGTGGCCGTTTTCGTCGCGCAGCGAGGTGCGGGTGCCGGCGCTCAGCGCAGACGGCGCTACCGGGGCGGCGCCGCCGGGCTGCAGGCTGCTATGGGAAATTCGCCCGGTATGCCACAGCTGCACGGCGATATGGCCGTTTTCCGCGTGAACGCCGGCGGTGATTTTCTGCCAGGCGGCAATCTGCTCCGGGCTGTGCAGCCCTGGCGCGCCGGCATAGCCTTTGGCCTGGGCGGAAATCTGCGTCGCTTCGCTGATGATCAGCCCGGAGCTGGCGCGCTGACGGTAATATTCGCCCATCAGCGGGGTAGGGATATCGCCCGGCTCGATGCTGCGCAGACGCGTCAGTGGAGCCATAAATACGCGATTAGGGACGGTGACGGCACCGACTTTCAACGGGGTGAATAATTTTGATTCCGACATAATGACTCCTGAGTAGACCGGTCGTCTAGGAACTGATGAAATAAAAACGCCTGTTAAACAGCAGGCGCCGCAATAATCTGTTTCGCGTGGGCAAGGGCGCTCTCCAGCGGCGTTGCGCTACGCGTTATTTTGGCCTGCAGGTTGGCGCCGAGCCACAGGGAATAAAGCACCTGCGACAGGGTCATGGCCTCGCCGTCAAATGTCAGACTGCCTTCCTGACGTCCTTTCTCCAGCGCGTCGCCCAGCAGGGCGATGATCTGGCTGGCGCCGTGGTTCATGGCGGTGCGCATGTCTTCCGACAGATCGCAGACCTCTGCCGACAGCTTGACGGTAAGACACCCGCTAATAATTCCCTGCTGGTAAAACTGATTCAGCGTGTGCTGATAGTAGGCCAGCAGCCGATCGCGATAGTTGCCGTCGCCATGGGCGAAATGCTCGACCAGGCGCTGCAGATATCCGGCGAAATGGTTTTCCAGCAAGGCGACGCCGAAGGCTTCTTTAGAGCGAAAGTAATGATAGAAAGAGCCCTTGGGCACTTCCGCCGTCTTCAGGAGTTCGCTCAAGCCCATGCCGGTAAAGCCGCGATGCATGCAAAGCCGCTCGCCGGTGGCCAGAATATGTTCTCGGGTATCGCAATCGCTGTGTCTGTTCATGGAGCACACTGTAGTAGACCGATTGGTCTAATGCAAGACCCGGCGCAAAAATGTTAGCTGGCGCAGCACGTAGTGAACAAAATTTGCGTCAGCGCGGGGAAACGTCTTCAATGAAAGGAGATGAGGGGACAGGAGGCGTGTGGTGGCAGAGCAGTTAGAGTTTTTCCCGGTGCAGAGCCCGTGCCGGGGAATTTGTCAGACCGATGAGCGCGGCTACTGTCGCGGCTGTTTCCGTAGCCGTGAGGAACGTTTTAACTGGCAAACGATGAGCGATGCGCAGAAACAGGAGGTATTGCGTCTGTGCCGTCAACGCCTGCTGCGCAAAATCCGCGCAAACAGGCCAGAGGCGGCGGAAGAACCGCAGCAACCCTCACTGTTTTAAGCCAAAAATTACGTATACTCAGAGCACTTTTTTATTGAGGAAGCGGTTATGGTTCAGCGTATTGCTATGGCTCCCCAGGGGCCGGAATTTTCGCGTTTTGTAATGGGCTACTGGCGTCTGATGGACTGGAAAATGTCGCCAGGCGAGCTGGTCGGCTTTATCGAACAGCATCTCGATTTAGGTATTACCACCGTCGATCACGCCGATATCTATGGCGATTACCAGTGCGAATCCGCCTTTGGTGAAGCCCTGAAGCTGGCGCCGCATCTGCGTAGCCGAATGGAAATTGTCAGCAAATGCGGCATTGCCACCCGGGCGCGCGCTGAAAACACCATCGGTCACTACATTACCGACCGGGACCACATCGTGCTCAGCGCTGAGCAATCGCTGCGTAATCTGGCGACGGACCATCTCGATCTGCTGCTGATCCACCGGCCGGATCCGCTGATGGACGCCGACGAGGTGGCTGAAGCCTTCCTCGCGCTGCATCACAGCGGCAAAGTACGTCATTTCGGCGTCTCGAACTTTACCCCTGCCCAGTTCACCCTTCTACAGTCGCGCCTGCCGTTTACGCTTGCTACCAACCAGGTGGAGATCTCGCCGGTGCATCAGCCGTTGCTGCTCGACGGCACCCTCGATCAGCTGCAGCAGCTGCGTATTCGCCCGATGGCCTGGTCCTGCCTCGGCGGCGGCCGCCTGTTTAATGAAGAGGGCTTTCAGCCGCTGCGCGACGAGCTGGCCCAGGTGGCCCACGAGCTTAACGCCGACAGCATCGAGCAGGTGGTTTATGCCTGGGTGCTGCGCCTGCCATCGCAACCGCTGCCGATTATCGGCTCGGGCAAAATTGAGCGCGTGCGCTCGGCGATTGTGGCTGAAAAGCTGAGTATGACCCGCCAGCAGTGGTTCCGTATCCGCAAAGCCGCGCTCGGTTACGACGTGCCATAACCGGCATTTCGCCTCCGGAAACCTGTTCCTGGTTTACACTTAACAGGGAGACAGCCATCCGGAGGTGTTATGCAACGATGTATTCTCGCTATCCTTTCCCTCGCATTTTGCGCTGGCGCGCAGGCCGTCAGTGAAGATGTGCAACTTAATCTCGTGACCAGCCAGGGCGTTGGTCAATCCATCGGCAGTGTAAAAATCACTGAAACCGACCGCGGACTCGAATTTGCTCCCGATCTGCGAGCGTTGCCGCCGGGCAAGCACGGCTTTCATATCCATGCTGAAGGCAGCTGCCAGCCGGCGATGAAAGAGGGCAAAGCCGTAGCCGCCGGAGCGGCGGGCGGACATTACGATCCGCAACATACCGGTAAACATGAAGGGCCGCTGGGCACCGGACATCTTGGCGATTTGCCCCTGCTGGTGGTCAACGACGCGGGCGTGGCTGACCAGCCGATTATCGCTCCCCGTCTGAAAACGCTGGCGGAAGTGAAAGGCAAAGCGCTGATGGTTCATGTCGGCGGCGATAATATGGCCGACAATCCGCAGCCGCTGGGCGGCGGCGGCGAACGGTTTGCCTGCGGGGTGATTAAGTAATCTTTTCGCCAATCGTTCCGGCGACCGGAGCCTGTTCCAGCTGCGATAGCGCGCAATACAGTCGCCAGATCGCGGCGGCCAGCTCCCGGGCCGCCGGCTGATGATGGTGGTTCAGAACCTCGCAGATCCGCAGCAGCTCCTGCAGCGTGGTGGCCAGCGGCCGCTGCTGCACGCCGCGCTCGCTCATCACATCGCGCAGCAGGTTGATACACAGATCGCGCACCTGGGCGAGCGGATCGGAGCGGGTTTCCCACTCACGAAGCTGCCAGACCACGTGGGAGCAGTTCAGTAAGACCACTCCCCAGCGCAGTAGCCAGCGGCGGGCCAGCGCATCCTGGCTCTGACTAAGCTGGCTGACGTGGTGATATACCAGCGATTCAAATTCGTGCTCGCTGTGCTGGGGGCGGCGGCTGAGCTGATCGACAAAGTGACGCCGTAACGCTCTGATGTGCCGTCGCCCTTTGCGGGCGTCCGAGCCGGGACTGAGCACCGCAAAAGCCAGCCACGCAAAGCCCACGCCGACAATCTTGCTTAAATTGTCATTGAAAAAGGCCGCATAGTCGTACACCGGTGGGTTGGTGACGGAGATAAACGAGCCCATAAAGACGATAAGCTGCCCCCACAGGCCGGCAAATTTTGGCCACTGCAGCTTGAGTAACTGCATGGTGGTCAGCAACGGGAACAGAAACAGCAGGAACTGCCACAGGTCGGTGATCTGCACCATCAGGCCAAATTTCACCACAAAACTGAACAGCGACAGCAGGACCAGGGTCTGCATCAGCAGGGTCAGCGAGCGAAACGGCGAGGCCGACACCGAGTAGAGTACGCAGCAGATGGAGGCCAGGGTCAGGGCCGCCGCGCAGCTGGTCCACTGGGTACTGATCCCCCACGCGCCTATCGCCACCAGGGCGCAAAAGGTACGAATGCCGTTGAGCAGGGCTTCCGCCTGGTCCGTGTGGCGGGTCAGCGCGGGTGCGGAAGGAACATTGAACTCGGCGATCGCTGAGGCATTTTCAACCCGGCGGATCCAGCGGCTGCTTTCCAGATAAATGCGGCAGAAATAGCGTAACCGCGCCCAGAAGGCGAGGTGGCGGTAATCCGCGCCCGGCGGCGGCGCCAGCGGCGCCAGAATGCGGGCGACGTGATAGCTGTCAGCATTGCTGGTGGCGAGCTCCGCAAGCAACGACTCCAGCACCTGGCGGGTATTGGCCGGGGCGTCAGGCCAGTTCAGCAGCATACGCCGCAGGCTGGAAATGACGCTGGTCATTCGGAGCTGCTGGTGTAGCAGGTAGTTCAGCAGGGGATTCTGCCGACGGAAGCGGTAGTGGCTCCAGAAGGCCTGGATGCGCAGCAGGTTCATGGTCAGGATCTGGCCAATTACGCTTTCATGGGCGGTGCGTATAGCATCCGTCGTTTCCGGTACCCACAGCAGACTGGCGTGCTCCAGCAGGCGGGCGTGCATGGTTTTCAGAGCCGTCAGCAGGTTGCTGCCATCGGAGGTGCTGGGCAGGATCATCATCATCAACCCGCCGCACAGGATCCCGACGATGACTTCGCAGACGCGCGACTGGGCAATCACCCATAGCTCGTAGCTGTCGCTGATATTAATTACCGGAAAGGCGATGATGGCGCAGGTATAGCCCGCCAGCTGAAAGGCGTAGGCCACGTTGTTGGTGAACAGGGCGCAGGCCCAGGTGCAGAGCGCCAGCCAGCCGGAGATACTGAACAGGAACAGCCAGGGATCGTTGAGCGTATGGCCCGCCAGCAGCAGGGCGGCGCAGGCGCCGAGCAGGCTGCCGGCAATGCGGCCAAAACTTTTACTGATCACCCCGCCGACGGTGGGAAAGCTGACCACCGCCGCGGAGGTCATCGCCCAGTAGGGCTCATCCAGATCCAGCGCGTAGGCGATGCTCAGCGCAAGACACATGGCGATGCCGTTACGCAGCGCGTATCGCCACTGCGGTCGGGTGGCTTTAACCCAGGGCAGCGTGCGCCATGACAGGGTCTGCAGATTCATCACTGTCCGCCGATCGAGACGGTGCAGGTGGTGCCGGAGACCAGAGTGACATCGGCCGGCAAGCTATCAAAGGCAATCCGCACCGGGACGCGCTGGGCGAGGCGGACCCAGGGGATATTCGGTTTGATATTGGCCACCAGCCCGGTTCCCTGTTCCACGCTCTGGTCGACAATCGCGCGACCGATGCTGGCGACATGCCCCTGCAGCGTCTGCTGATTGCTGTAGAGAATGATTTGCGCCGGATCGCCGATGCGAATATGGCGCAGTTTGGTCTCTTCAAAGTAGCCCAGCACATAGAACGAATGGCTGTCCACCAGGGCAAAGACCGGATGGCCGGTGGTGGCGTAATCGCCGACCCGGGTGGAGAGGTTAGTCACCCAGCCGTCCACCGGCGCTTTGACTACCGTCTGGTTGAGCTGCCACTGCGCATGCTTCAGCGCCGCCTCGGTGACACCGACTCCCGCTCTGGCGGCCGCCAGGGTGGTGGTGGCGGTATTCAGGGCGGTATTGGCGTTTTCAAGGTCTTCAGCCGAGATGGCATTCTGCGACAGGTTTCTGCGACGGCGGGCCTCGCTGGCGGCTTTGCTTTGCTCTGCCTGCGCTTTCGCCACCTCAGCTTGCGCTTTCGCCAGCTGCGCCTGGGCGTTCAGCACCGCAATGCGGTAGGGGGTGTCGTCGATGGTAAACAAGACTTCACCGGCCTTGACCCGCTGGTTATCGGCCACGTTAAGCTGCAAAATACTGCCGGAGACCTGAGGGGTGATCCCGACCTGCTCGGCTCGCACTTTCCCGTCGCGGGTCCAGGGGGACTGAGTGTAGAAATTCCATAACAACCACGCGGCAACCAGTGCGATGGCCGCCACCAACAGCGTTGACAAATATTTTAATTTTTTCATAGCAGGTAGATCACCAGGCAATCAATAACAGCAGGGCCAGACAGACCGAGAGCGCGAACAGGGAGAGATCCATCAGCAGGGGATGCCAGATGTCGCCCGCATACATCCAGTCACGCAGCTGGCGATGTAAAAACAGCCAGATAAAGAAGCCCAGCAAGACGGCTTTGAACAACGGAGGGAAATAGACGGATGCGCCGAACATCAGGTCCTGCAGCGGCAATCCGGATGAATTAAGACTCAGTTTCACAAGCAAAAATCCTTTGCCATAACAGGGATAACCTCAGGAAGTGCTACTCTTTAACAGTGTAAATCATTGTTTTGGTTTTTGTTGAATCAAGTAATTCATTTGTTTTGATTATTCAAATGCTGCACACTATTCTAAAATCAGTATAATAACTTAGCAAGCTAATTATAAGGAGATGAAATTGGAATCGCCACTTGGTTCTGATCTGGCACGTTTAGTTCGCGTCTGGCGCGCGCTAATCGACCATCGCCTGAAACCTCTGGAGTTAACGCAGACCCACTGGGTCACGCTGCATAACATCCACCAGCTGCCGCCTGAGCAGTCGCAGATCCAGCTGGCGAAAGCCATCGGTATTGAACAACCGTCGCTGGTGCGTACGCTCGATCAGCTGGAGGAGAAAGGGCTTATTTCTCGCCAGACCTGCGCAAGCGATCGGCGGGCCAAACGCATCAAGCTGACTGAAAAAGCCGAACCGCTGATCAATGAGATGGAAGAGGTGATAGGCAAGACCCGCGATGAAATCCTCACGGGGGTCTCGAAGCAGGAAGTGGAGACGTTGCTCCACTTAATTCGTAAACTTGAACAAAATATCCTCGATCTCCAGGCAAAAGATTAATCCTTTTGCGGCCCGGGCTATCCCGGGCCTTTTTTTACCCGCCCTGGCGTCGCCAGATCACCACCCGGTTACGTCCGCTGTTTTTTGCTTCATACATGGCTTCGTCCGCACGCTGAACGCACTCCTCCGCCGTCACACTTCTGTCATGGGTGGTATACACCCCCATGCTGATGGTCATCCGCTCTGGCAGAGCGGTCTGCTCGGCGCTGACCGCCAGACGGATGCGCTCGGCGATCGCCTGCGCCTCGTTCTCTGAGGTGTTGACCAGCAGCAGGGCAAACTCCTCACCGCCGATGCGGGCGGCGACATCATCCTTGCGCGAATGGCTGTCCAGCACCGAGGCGGCAAATTGGATCACCTTGTCGCCGGCGATGTGGCCGTAGTTATCGTTGATGCGTTTGAAATGGTCGAGGTCGCTGATAATCACCGACAGCGGATGCTGGGCCTTCACCTTCGCCAGCTGCTGGTTTAGGCTGTCATAGAAGAAGCTGCGGTTATAGAGGCGGGTCAGTGGGTCGCGGATCGAATTCTGGTAGGAGTTGACATACTTGTGGTTAGACTCCCGATAGAGGATAAAGACGTCGACCAGCAGCACCAGGATCAGGAACAGGGTGCACAGCGTTTCAAAAAAACGCGCCTGATACCAGGCCTGATCGAGTTCCCCAACGGTAGAGAGCAGCCGGAAGAGGGTGAACAAATATGCGCTGCAAAAAAAAGCGCCGCTATACCAGAAAATATTGCGCAGTTTACTCAAGCAAATTATTAATATTAGCGTGATAAACCAGACGGCCATCAGCAGCCAGCTGATAATACTTTTCCACAGCGGGGTGAAAGTATGATTCAGGTCGTCGATAAAATTGATGCTCAGTTTCGGCGAGTGGCTGGAGTACAGCCATGATAAAAAAATAATGGTTAATACAAGAACAATACATGCCGCGAAAGTCATTACATGGGCTTTCCAGGAATGCATGATGCGCCGGCGGAAATAATACAAAATAATTGATGACATGAATAAGACGGCCATCATTATATTGCGAAAGAAATAATATATGACGGCGTCATTTTGTTTCACCACCGGCGAGGGATTACAGCTGAGCCAGTCCGGATAGCTGCTGAGCGTGCCCAGCATCAGCAACGCCGAACAGGCAAAGCCGAAAGCGACAGGGGTCAGATACAGGCGACGCTTGCTGCTCCAGTATTTCATGCCCATAAAACAGGCAATAGTGATATGAAACACCATCAGAAAACTGGTCAGCAGAGGAAATAGTGTAGATGAAGTGCTGTTGAATCTGGTGTGAAAAAAGTCCGTCAACCCGGTCATGCCGACCCCGGCCAGTAAACAAATACAAATATAAACGATAAGACGTTTAACGATATGATTCATGTGTTTGGGCATAGACAATATTCCACAGGGAAAAGCAAGGGTAACGATATTGCGTCGACATTAAAAGAGTAATGTGCAGAAGAGTAGTCGGGGATGACTGATAAAATATTGCGCAGGCGCAATGATTAATGCAATTCAAAAATTAAGATGTCTGAATGCTAATGCGTAGCTATTAGGGTGTAATAAATGCAGAGGAAAAATACGATGCGGCATCACCGGCCGCATCGTCAGAAGGATTATCGAGGAGAGACGGTGACCTGGCTGCCGCTGCCGGCAATCGCCACGCGCTGACCCACGGAGAATGGGGTGCTGCCCTGTTTCTGCACCACCATAATGGTATTGCCGTCATCCTTACGGATTTCCAGTTCCACGCCCTGGGTTTTATTCATCGCACCCTGCACGCCCTGACCGGCTACGCCGCCCGCGACCGCACCTGCCGCTGTGGCCAGAGAGCGTCCGGTACCGCCGCCGATGGTGTTCCCGAGGAACCCACCCAGCACCGCACCGCCAATCGCCCCGATGGCATTGCTGTCGTCGCCGCTCTGGATCTGTACGGCGCGGGTATGCACGATGGTACCGTATGTCACGCTCTGCACCTGTTTGGCTTCAGATGCGGAATACACATCGCCGGACAGGCCGCTGCTGCTCACGCAGCCTGCGAGCGTGAAACCAATCATCGATACAGCCAAAACACGTAAAATCATTTATGAATCTCCTGTTCACCGAAGGTGTTCAATTGAACGTCCATGCGGTTAATTATATGGCATTTAGTCGTCGGCGGGCATAGCTTCTCTCCGGACTATACAAAAAATAATAATTAATGGTGCTTCAACCTTAACTAAACGCCGGTTCTTTACGATGTTCTCTGAATTGTCGCTCTATTGTTAAAAAGTATTATTACAACATAGCATTAGCGGACACTTTATGGTGGAGTGAAGGATATACAAGGGTCATGGAATGAAGGAACAACGTATGAGATCGGGTCGCTTTATTGGCGTTATGTCTGGTACCAGCCTTGATGGTATCGATGTCGTTTTGGCTGCCATCAATGAAAACATGGTGGCGCAGCAGGCCAGTCTCACCTGGCCCATCCCACACGCGATAAAAGAAGAGATTCTGGCGATTTGCCAGGGCCAGTCATTGACCCTTTCGCAGCTAGGTCGTCTGGACACCCGACTGGGGCGGCTGTTTGCCGATGCCGTGCTGGCGCTGATGCGCCAGGAAAAGCTCAAACCCACCGACGTTATTGCCATCGGCTGCCATGGACAGACCGTATGGCATGAGCCCCAGGGCGACGCGCCGCATACGATGCAAATTGGCGATAACAACCAGATCGCCGCCCATACCGGCGTCACCGTGGTGGGGGATTTTCGTCGCCGGGATATGGCGCTTGGCGGACAAGGGGCGCCGCTGGTGCCGGCATTCCATCATGCGCTGCTGGCGCACCCCGTTGAGCGGCGGATGGTGCTCAATATCGGCGGGATCGCTAATGTATCGCTGCTGGTGCCGGGCCAGCCGGTGCGGGGCTATGATACCGGACCGGGAAATATGTTGCTGGACGCCTGGATCTGGCGCCAGCAGGGCAAACCGTACGATAAGGACGCCCAATGGGCCAGCGAAGGTAAAGTGCTCCTGCCGCTGCTGCAGGATATGCTGAGCGATCCATGGTTTGCCCTGCCGGCGCCGAAAAGCACCGGTCGGGAATATTTCAATTACGGCTGGCTGGAGCAGCATCTGGCTCGTTATCCGGGGCTGCGCGGGCAGGATGTGCAGGCAACGCTCGCAGAATTAACCGCCGTGACCATCAGTGAGCAGGTATTGTTAAGCGGCGGCTGCGAGCGTTTGTTAGTGTGCGGCGGCGGCGCGCGTAACCCATTGTTAATGGCGCGCCTGGCGGCCCTGCTGCCGGGAACCGAAGTCTCCACCACCGATGAGGCGGGGATCAGCGGCGATGATATGGAAGCGCTGGCCTTTGCCTGGCTGGCCTGGCGCACGATCGCCGGCCTGCCGGGTAATCTGCCCTCCGTGACCGGCGCCAGCGAAGCCACGGTGCTGGGCGCCATTTTTCCTGCTAACCCGCCGCAGAATCGGAGTTAACTGAAATCTTAAAGACGACGCGACCGGTAAACTGGAAAAGTTAAGCGGAGGGCGGAGTGCCCTCCGTGACCGGGAAAGTCGAAGGCAAACGAATGAAAAAAATTCTTATCGCAGTTGTACCTTTTATGCTGGCGGGCTGTAGCTACTACAACCAGTTTGTCGAGCGGATGCAGACGGACACGCTGGAGTATCAATGCGACCAGAAACCGTTGACGGTCCATCGCAATAACCAACGCCAGCAGGTTAGTTTTATCTATGACAATCAGCAGTTGAATCTGTCAGAGGGGCTGTCGGCTTCCGGCGCGCGCTACACCGACGGCGTCTATGTCTTCTGGTCGAAAGGCGATACCGCCACCGTCTATAAGCGCGACCGCATCGTCCTCGATAACTGCCAGCTGCAGACCGCCAAACGTTGAGATTTCTGTCCGGGGGGCGCACAATAACGCCACCTTTTGACTATATCCTCAATGGCCATGTCTGATAACGACGAACTCCAGCAAATCGCGCACTTGCGCCGTGAATACACCCGTGGCGGTTTGCGTCGCCACGATCTTCCTGCTGAACCTCTGCCGCTGTTTGAGCGCTGGCTGCGTCAGGCCTGCGACGCGAAACTCGCCGACCCAACGGCCATGGTGGTTGCCACCGTCGACGAGCGCGGCCAACCCTATCAGCGCATTGTGCTGCTTAAGCATTACGACGAAAAAGGGCTGGTGTTTTATACCAACCTCGGCAGCCGCAAAGCCCATCAGATTGAAAATAACCCGCAGGTCAGCCTGCTGTTTCCGTGGCATATGCTGGAGCGCCAGGTGATGGTGATCGGCAAAGCGGAACGCCTGTCGACGCTGGAGGTGGTCAAATATTTCCACAGCCGCCCGCGTGACAGCCAGATCGGCGCCTGGGTCTCGCAACAGTCGAGCCGGATCTCTGCCCGCGGTATCCTGGAGAGCAAATTCCTCGAGCTGAAGCAGAAATTCCAGCAGGGTGAAGTGCCGCTGCCGAGTTTCTGGGGCGGATTCCGCGTCAGCATCGAGCAGATGGAGTTCTGGCAGGGGGGCGAACATCGCCTGCACGATCGCTTTTTATACCAGCGCGATAACGGCGCCTGGAAAATCGACCGCCTGGCACCGTAATTGCCGAAATTAGTTATCGAAGCGCTGGCGCTGAAAGGGCCGGCGCTTTATTCTATGTACTTTTCGCATCTGGCGAAAAGTCGTGTACCGGCAGAGGTGCAGTCGTTTATACATGGAGAATTTGATGGCAAGCAGTAACTTGATTAAACAATTGCAAGAGCGGGGGCTGGTAGCCCAGGTGACGGACGAGGAAGCGTTAGCAGAGCGACTGGCGCAAGGCCCGATCGCGCTCTATTGCGGCTTCGATCCTACCGCTGATAGCTTGCATTTGGGGCATCTTGTTCCATTGTTATGCCTGAAACGCTTCCAGCAGGCAGGTCATAAACCTGTGGCGCTGGTGGGCGGCGCTACCGGTCTGATTGGCGACCCAAGCTTTAAAGCCGCTGAGCGTAAGCTTAATACCGAGGATACCGTGCAGGAGTGGGTGGATAAAATCCGCAAACAGGTAGCCCCGTTCCTTGATTTTGACTGCGGCGACAACTCGGCGATCGCGGCGAACAACTATGACTGGTTTGGCAGCATGAACGTGCTGACCTTCCTGCGCGATATTGGTAAACACTTCTCTGTTAACCAGATGATCAACAAAGAAGCGGTGAAGCAGCGTCTGAATCGTGACGATCAGGGTATCTCCTTTACCGAGTTCTCCTACAATCTGCTGCAGGGTTACGACTTCGCCTGCCTGAACAAGCTGCACGGCGTGGCGCTGCAGATTGGCGGCTCCGACCAGTGGGGCAACATTACCTCCGGTATCGATCTGACGCGTCGTCTGCACCAGAACCAGGTGTTTGGCCTCACCGTGCCGCTGATTACCAAAGCGGACGGCACCAAGTTCGGCAAAACCGAGGGCGGCGCCGTGTGGCTGGATCCGAAAAAGACCAGTCCGTATAAATTCTACCAGTTCTGGATCAACACCGCGGATGCTGACGTCTATCGCTTCCTCAAGTTCTTCACCTTTATGGACATCGCAGAGATCAATGCCCTGGAAGAAGAAGATAAAAACAGCGGTAAAGCGCCGCGCGCCCAGTACGTGCTGGCAGAGCAGGTGACGCGTCTGGTGCACGGCGAAGAGGGCCTGGAAGCGGCGAAACGCATTACCGAGAGCCTGTTCAACGGCAACCTGAGCGACCTGAGCGAAGCTGACTTCGAACAGCTGGCTCAGGACGGCGTGCCGATGATCGAGATGGAAAAGGGCGCCGATCTGCTGCAGGCGCTGGTGGATTCCGAGCTGCAGCCGTCCCGCGGCCAGGCGCGTAAAACCGTCGCCTCTAACGCAGTGACCATCAACGGTGAAAAACAGGCCGATCCGGAATATGTTTTTGCCGACAGCGATCGCCTGTTCGGCCGCTACACCTTGCTGCGCCGCGGTAAGAAGAATTACTGCCTGGTCTGCTGGAAATAAAAAAATACTACCAGGGCGTGGGAAACCACGCCCTTTTTCTTTTTAGGGTTGTGGTAAGAAAATGAAGAACATCCTCGCCATTCAGTCTCACGTTGTGTTTGGCCACGCCGGCAACAGTGCCGCCGAGTTCCCGATGCGCCGCCTGGGCGCCAATGTCTGGCCCCTCAATACCGTACAATTCTCCAACCACACGCAGTACGGCAAATGGACCGGCTGTGTGATGCCGCCTTCGCACCTGACGGAGATCGTCCAGGGCATCGCCGCTATCGATAAGCTGCAGACCTGTGATGCGGTACTGAGCGGCTATCTCGGCTCTGCTGAACAGGGCGAGCATATCCTGGGCATCGTGCGTCAGGTAAAAGCGGCCAATCCGGCGGCGAAGTATTTTTGTGACCCGGTGATGGGCCATCCGGAGAAGGGCTGCATCGTCGCCCCGGGCGTGGCGGAGTTCCACGTGCGCTATGCGCTGCCGGCCAGCGATATCATTGCGCCTAATCTGGTGGAGCTGGAGATCCTCTGCGGTCATCCGGTCGCCAGCGTGAGCGAGGCGGTGGCCGCCGCGCGGGAGCTGATTGCCCAGGGGCCGGAGGTGGTGCTGGTTAAGCATCTTTCCCGCGTCGGCATGAGCATGGACCGTTTTGAGATGCTGCTGGTGACCGCAGATGAAGCCTGGCATATCAGCCGGCCGCTGGTGGATTTTGGCCTGCGTCAGCCGGTGGGCGTTGGCGATGTGACCAGCGGTCTGCTGCTGGTGAAACTGCTGCAGGGCGCCAGCCTGCGCGACGCGCTTGAGCACGTCACCGCCGCAGTGTACGAGATCATGTTGACTACCAAAAACATGCAGGAGTATGAACTGCAGGTGGTGGCGGCGCAGGATCGTATTGCTGTGCCGGAGCACTGCTTCAGCGCCACCCGACTGTAACTTTCCGACTCTGCCCGGCAGAGCGCCGGGCAGTCTCTGGTCTTACTTTAAGCCTTCCGCTGCCAGGGCGTCAGCCACTGCCGGACGCGCCGCCACCTGCGCCATCCAGCTGCCGATATGACCACAGGCGGCCATATCCAGTTTAATCGCATAGCCCCAGCGCAGCACCGTGAACAGATAACCATCGGCGATAGTGAAGCGATGGCCGGTGAGCCACTGTTTATCCGCCAGCGAGGCATCCACGTACTGCAGTTTTTTCTCGAGCAACGCGCGCGCAACGGGCTTATAGTCCTCCGGGGTGTCCGGGCGGAACAGCGGCGTAAAGCCTTTATGCAGTTCGGTAGCGACGTAGTTCAGCCATTCCAGGGTCTGGTAACGGGCAACGGAGCCCACGGGCGCCAGAAGATGGCGGTCCGGCACCTGATCGGCGATGTACTGCATAATAGCCACGCCCTCAGTAAGCAGGATGTCATCATCCAGCAGCAGCGCCGGCACCTGACCTTTCGGGTTGATCAGCAGATAATCTTCCCCGTTTTCCAGCTGTTTCCTTGCCAGATCCACGCTCTGCAAAGTGAAATCCAGGCCGCTTTCGCGCAGGGCGATATGTGAGGCGAGGGAACAGGCGCCGGGTTTGTAGAACAGTTTCATGCGTTACTCCTCGTGGCTGCAGTTTTCTGTATGTTAGTCCCGCCAGGGGTAAAAAAAAAGCCGCTAACCTAACGTTAGCGGCTTAAAAATAATTGGTTTTCCCTGCGGCGTCAGGCTGCCGCGGTTTCGCGTGCTTTTACGTCCGCGCTGTCGTCCTGAGTCATTCGGTTCAGCTTCGGCGCGGTCAGCAGCATCAGGGCGGCGATGACCGCGGTGACGATACCGATCTGCAGGAACACGTGGCCATACACTTCCAGCGACACCAGCGGATCGGTGACGTTTTCCGGTACCGCCATCAGGTTGGCGATTTTCCCGGCGATGATTGCCGCACCGGCGGTGGTGAGGAACCAGCTGCCCATAATGAAGCCCATCAGACGCTGGGGAACCAGCTGAGCGACCATTGCCAGGCCGAGGCCGGAGATCATCAGCTCACCGATAGACTGCAGTGCGTAGCTCAGAATCAGCCAGTTAACCGAGACGATACCGGCGTCGCTGGCGAACTTCGCCCCTAAAGGCAGGACGAGGAACGCGCCGGAGCACAGCACCATACCGATAGCGAACTTGTGCGGCATCGGCAGGCGGTCGCCCATCTTGTTATAGATGGCGGCCAGAATAGGGCTACCAATCATGATCCAGAACGGGTTCAGCGCCTGATACTGTTCCGGCTCGAAGGCGAGGCCGAGGATCGAGTGCTCCACGTTGCGGATAGCAAAGAAGTTCAGAGAGGTCGGCATCTGGCTGTACAGTACGAAGAAGACGATCGCTTCTACCATCAGCAGGAAGGCGACGATCATTTTGCGACGCGCGGCGCCTTTCAGGCCCATCGCCTCTTTGGCGAAAATCACCACGATACCCAGCGCGATGACGCCCAGCGCCATGCGTGCGATACCCTGGTTGTGCAGCAGCCAGGTAGCGATAGCGACCAGCACCACCACGCCAGCGATGGTCGCCAGCAGTTTACCCATATGCACCGGGGCAAAGTCCGGTTTTGAACCGTACTGTTTCACCCATTTCTGGCAGAAGGCGAAGTTAATGATGGTGATCACCATCCCCACCACGCTCAGGGCGAAGGCGACGCTCCAGCCGAAACGCGCGGCCAGCCACGGAGTTGCCAGCATCGAGAAGAACGAACCGATGTTGATGGACATGTAGTACATGGTAAATGCACCGTCCAGACGCGGATCGTTTTTGTCATAGCAGGTAGAAAGCAGGGAAGACGGGTTGGCTTTAAACAGGCCGTTACCGACGGCGATAGTCGCCATACCCATATAGACGATAGCGGCGTCATGACCGGACCAGGCGACCAGCGCATAGCCGATGGCCAGCACGATAGCGCCCAGCATAATGACGCGTTTGGTACCCAGCACTTTATCGCCCAGCCAGCCGCCAATGGCGACCAGGCCATAAACCAGCGCGCTAAAGGAGGAGAACAGAGTAATGGAATCCGCTTCCGACATACCCAGCTGTTTTACCAGGTAAACGGCCATGATCCCTTGCAGGCCGTAGTAACCAAAACGCTCCCACAACTCGATCGAGAAAATGAGATAGAACGCGCGTGGTTGTTTGAAAGCGTTCAGACTCACGCTTTCTGCTGGTTTATTGTTTGCAGTAGACACATATACCTCTTTTTTTACATCCCATATTTACTGGGGGGTGTTCGGGGCGCAATCTCGTTGGACCGCCGCCTTTATAGTTATTCTTGGAGGGAAAACGGCAGGTAATGTTCACTATCCTGGCGCATCAGGCAAGGCCTTTGTAATAATCTGTTACACATAATCAGGGCGGTATAATGCGCCGGACATATGAATGTTATCCAGAGTTAAATTTCACCGTTACGTTATCGCTGCTATTTTTATCTTTTTGATTCGCCCATTCTCCCCGGAAAGGCGATATATTCTACTGATTGCGCAATAAAGCAGTGATATGGTCCATTATCCTAAAAATTCATGGCTTATTATCCTGGTGATCTTTGATCAGCCGTTGTATTGCCTGACTTTTATTTCCATTTTAATAACATTCTTTCAACATCGAGTTGCGAGCATGATCTGGATCACAAATGTATAGAAATTTTGCGTCGCTAAAAAATGAATGAGCTGGTTGTTTGTTATATAACCGGATAATAACCCATGAAAATGCGGTTTATCTGGTGTTAACGGCGGGTTAAATAGTCAAATGCGGACCATAACCCAAAGTTAGGCTATGGTCGTGAGTAAAACGCTCAGGCGTAGACTTTGTCTTTGAATTCGCAAAGGTCTTCAATCAGGCAGGAGCCACAGCGCGGCTTGCGAGCGATACAGGTGTAACGGCCGTGCAGAATAAGCCAGTGATGGCAGTCGACCTTAAACTCGGCGGGAACCACCTTCAGCAGCTTCTCTTCCACCTGTTCGACGTTTTTCCCGGGGGCGAATTGCGTCCGGTTGCAAACGCGGAAGATATGGGTGTCCACGGCGATCGTCGGCCAGCCAAAGGCGGTATTTAGCACCACGTTGGCGGTTTTGCGGCCCACGCCGGGCAACGCCTCCAGCGCCGCTCTGTCCTCCGGTACCTCGCCGTTGTGCTGCTCCAGCAGGATCCGGCAGGTTTTGATGACGTTTTCCGCTTTGCTGTTAAACAGGCCGATGGTTTTGATATAGGATTTCACGCCCTCCACCCCCAGCGCCAGCATCGCCGCAGGCGTATTGGCCACCGGGTAGAGTTTGGCGGTCGCTTTATTGACGCTCACGTCGGTCGCCTGCGCCGAGAGCAGGACGGCAATCAGCAGCTCAAACGGCGAGCTGAAATGCAGCTCGGTGGTGGGGTGGGGATCGTTGTCCCGCAGCCTGGTAAGGATCGCCAGGCGTTTGGCTTTGTTCATATTACACTTTCCCTGTCGCGTCAGACGGTGCGACAGAGTCGGCCCGGGCCGCCTGCGCCTTCCGCTGCTTGCTACGTTCATCGATAAGGTATTTTACCGCCAGCATCATGCCGAGGCCAATAAAGGCGCCTGGCGGCAGCATAGCCAGCAGGAAAGGAGTGTCTGTATGGAAAACCTCGATGCGCAGGACCTTTGCCCAACTGCCAAGCAGGCTGTCGGCGCCGTCAAACAGCGTGCCATTGCCGAGGATTTCGCGCAGGGAGCCCAGCACGAACATCGCGCAGGTGGCCCCCATACCGATAGAGAAGCCGTCCAGTGCCGACAGCGCCGGTCCTTTTTTGGCGGCAAAGGCTTCGGCGCGGCCCACCACGATGCAGTTGGTGACGATAAGCGGGATAAAAATCCCCAGCGACTGATACAGACCGAACGCATAGGCGTTGATCAGCATCTGCACCACGCTCACCACCGAGGCGATAATCATCACGTAGATCGGGATCCGAATCTCCGCCGGGGTCCAGCGGCGCAGGCTGGAGATGGTCAGGTTGGTCAGGGTCAACACCAGGGTCGTCGCCAGACCCAGCCCAAGGGCGTTGGTGGCGGTCGAGGTGACCGCCAGCAGGGGACACATCCCTAACAGCTGAACCAGAGCGGAGTTGTTTTTCCACAGACCCTGGACGATGACGTCTTTAACTTCGCTCATGGTTACTCTCCACAGGCGCTGAATTCTGGAAGTTGCGCAGGCAGCGTTTGTGCATACAGGCCTGCGCGCTTAACGGCATTGACCACCGCCCGGGGGGTGATGGTGGCGCCGGTGAACTGATCAAAATCGCCGCCGTCTTTTTTGACCGCCCAGTGGCTGTCGCCCTGGCCGTGGATGACTTTCCCGGTAAAATGGGTGATCCAGTCCGACAGGCGCAGCTCGATTTTATCCCCCAGACCCGGGGTTTCATGATGCTCGGTCACGCGGGTGCCGAGGACCGTGCCGCTAAAATCGGCGGCCACCAGCAGCTGGATCGCTCCGGAATAGCCATCCGGCGCGGTGGCTTCCATGACCGCGCCGATCGGCTGGTCGTTATTTTTGGCAATCCACACTTTATGCTGGCCTTTGCCCAGCGCCGGGGCGCTGACCAGATAGCAGCTCTTGAGCAGATCGTTATTATAGCGGTCAGCAGGTAAAACCTGGTCGAATAACGCATTCTGCTGCTGGGCCGCCTGCTGGTCGATAGTGCTTTTGGTCAACTCATTGATCGCCGCCGTTAGCCCGGTGGAGCCGGCGGCAAACAGCGCCAGCGTGACGCCGTGTTTTCGCATGGTTTTTAACATCTTCGCTCTCTCAACGGTGGCCATACACGCGCGGGCGCGTGTAGTAATCGATCAGCGGCACGGTAATATTCGCCAGCAGAACGGCAAACGCCACGCCGTCCGGGTAACCGCCGAAGCTACGAATAAGCCACACCAACAGGCCGGCGAGGGCGCCAAAGATCAGACGGCCGCGGTTGGTTGTCGAAGCCGTCACCGGGTCGGTCAGAATAAAGAAGGCGCCAAGCATGGTGGCTCCGGAGAGCAAATGCATCTGCGGCGAGGCCAGACTCTGCGGCGAGAAGATCCAGCCGAGGGTTGCGCACAGGCCAAGGCTGACGAGGAAGCTGACCGGGATATGCCAGCGGAACGCTTTCTGCCATAGCAGAAACAGTCCGCCCGCCAGCCAGGCGCTATTCACCCACTGCCAGCCCAGGCCCGCCAGAACGCCGCCGTAAACCGGCAACTGCAGTACCTGCTGGACGCTATGTCCGGCATGCAGGGAGGTTTTGAAGGTATCCAGCGGGGTTGCCTGGCTGATGCCGTCGATACCCAGCCGCAGGCTGGCCATGTCGCCTCCGGCGGCGGTATGACCGGTAAAGATCATCTGCAGCGTATCGCTGAACGCCGGGATATGGGCGGCAATCTCGTATGAAGGCAGCCAGGAGGTCATCTGCACCGGGAACGAAATCAGCAGCACGACGTAGCCGATCATCGCCGGGTTGAAGGGGTTATGGCCGAGTCCACCGTACAACTGCTTGGCGATCACTATGGCAAAGGCGGTGCCGAGCACCACCATCCACCAGGGGGCCAGCGGCGGAATACTCACCGCCAGCAGCAGGCCAGTGAGCAGGGCGGAGTTATCCCTCAGGGTGGACGCAACAGGCTGTTTGCGCAGTTTGAGAATAGCGGCTTCCATTGCCCAGGCCGTCAGAGCGGCGAGGACAATCTGCAGGACGGTGCCCCAGCCGAAAAACCATGTCTGGACCACAATGCCAGGCACGGCGGCGAGCAGCACCAGCAGCATAATGCGCGAAGTCTGCCGCTGGTTATGGGTATAGGGGGAGCTTGCGATTCTGAAAACCATTTATTCCTCGTTAACTGCCTGCTGTGTTGCTTTGCGCGCCTGAACGCGGGCGATCGCCGCGGCGACGGCCGCTTTGCGTGGGTCGTCATTGGCTGCGGTTGACGCGATTTCCGCCTGGGCGGCTTGCTGTTCGGCTTTGCGCGCTTTGGCGCGGGCGATGGCGGCTTCCACCGCGGCTT